>DASZPQ010000085.1:0-14708 GCA_035550275.1 Gaiellaceae bacterium
CGGGCTCGGCGACGACTCCGCGGCCGCCCGCGGAATGGAGAATTCGCCCGTCCCCGAGCCAGAACGCGATGTGGTCGGCGCGCTCCTCGCCGTAGGTGATGAGGTCACCCGTCTGGGCTTCCTCCTCCGCCACCGGTGACCCTGCCTCCTCCTGCTGCCACGAATCGCGCGGGAGCAGACGCCCCGAGAGCCGGAAGGACATGTGCACGAGACCGGAGCAGTCGATACCGCGGTTCGTCATCCCGCCCCACTCGTACGGCGAGCCGAGATACGACCGCGCCACGGCGAGCGTCTGGCCGACGATGATCACCGGCAGCTCGCCCTCGCCATCCTCGACCGCCCACTCGCGGATCCAGCCCTCGTAGTCGTAGGCGGTGACGATGCGCGCCCAGCCGTCGCGGCGCTCCTCGACTCGCAGCGGCTCGCGGCCGAGCGCCTGGGTCACCTGCTCGGCGTCGTCGCGAGGCTCGGCCCGCACCGGCGCAACATCGGCCGCGCACCTCATGGGTAGCGGGCGATGCGTTCCTGGAGCGCGGCCTTCGCGGCCGGCCAGTCGTCGTCGACAATCGCGTACCAGGCCGAGTCGCGCACTCCACTCGGCAGGAGCATGTGCTTGCGGAAGATCCCCTCGAACTGCCCGCCGATCGACTCGAGCCCGGCGCGGGCGCGCTCGTTGCGCGCGTCGGTCTTGAACTCGACCCGCTGGTAGCCGTGCGTCTCGAACGCGTGCTGGAGCATCAGGAACTTCGTCTCGGCGTTCGCGCCTGTCCCCCACGCCGACGTGCGCAGCCAGCTCCAGCCGATCTCGACGCGCTTGTGAGCAGGCTCGTCGTTCAGGAAGCGCATCGAGCCGACTGCAACGCCGTCGACCACGACCGCGAACGGCACCTCATGCGTGGCGGCGAGCGCCTGGTCGAACCAGGTCTCGAAGCCCATGAAGCCGAAGTTCGTGAAGCGGAAGATCTCGGGATCGTCCTGAGCGGCGTCGCGAAGGTCGTCGCGGTGGCGCTCCTCCAGCGGCTCGGCTCGCACGATGCGGCCCACGAGGGCCTCGGTGGGGCGAAGTGCGGTCATGGGGTGAGCGTAACGACGATCGCGAATCGGGAGGCGCGGACACCTGTCATTGACAGCGGCCCCTCGCACGGCCATGCTCCGGCGAATGACGCTGGCGCAATCGTCATGTCGTTGGCTTTGCCTCGCCGCAGTGGCTGTCGCGGCACTCTCCGGAGCTGCACGGGCGTCTGCGTCAGGGAAGGCCGACGTGATCCTGAATCAAACTCAGGTCACGGACCCGACGGGCGACAGCAACGGCGGCCCAGACCTCTCCTCGCTGGCCGTGACGACGTACGCGGACGGAACCGTCTCGTTCGTCGTCCAGCTGGCAAACCGCGCGTTCTTGCAGAAAGGCGAGACCGTTCAGATCTTCCTCGACCTGAACGCGGATCGAGTCACCGATCTGAACCTCTCCATCTGGTCGAGCTTCGACCCGAGCTACCTCGCTCGCTGGAACGGAACGTCGTACCAGAACATCCGTCAGCTGCCCGAGCTGATGCAGACCTCAGGGTCGATCTCGGTTCGCCTCAGCCTCGGCGAGCTCCAGAGCGACGGAGCGGTGCCGATCGGGTCCGACATCAACGTCGCGGTCGCCTCCTACACCGAGGACTCGTCCGGCAACGTCCCGAGCAACTCTCCGGACGATTACCTGCCGACGCTGAACACGTGGGTGGATCATTCGATCCAGAAGCCCACGACGACAACCACCACGACCAAGACGCCGGCGACTGTCGTGTCTCCTCCGGCGGCCGCCGCCGGCAGCTCCAAACCGACCACGAAGGTGACCGGAAAGGTCAAGATCGAACACCTCGCGCCGTTCTCCGCCAAGCGGGGTCACGACGTGACGTTCCACGTGACCCTCGCCGGGCCGTCGAAGCTCCTGGGCACGTTCAAGGTCTGCGTCCAGCTGCCGGTGGGCATCGGCACCCATTCTCAGATGTGCCGGTCGAATACCGAGACGGGCGCCCATGGCGCCGTCCCGCTCACGTTCACGGTCTTCGTGTCGCCGACGGCACGAATCGGGACGACCCACATCGGCGTCGTCGGCTCGGCCCCTGGATCGTCTGCGACCACCACGGAGGTCGTCCACATCGTGAAGGCCTGACGGAGCGCCCGGGAAACCGCTACTTCCGCGCGACCTTCAAGGTCGAGAGGGGGCTCACGATCAGCGTGCCGCCGCTGCCGGTGACATGCATGTCGCAGAGGATGTTGACGCCCACGTCCTTTGCCTTGACGACGTAGGTGGGGCGAGCGCTGGTGGCCTGCAAGATCTTTCCGCTGCTCTCGTTCGAGAACGCGTAGGTGATGTGCACCGGAGTCGTCCAGCCCGTCGACGAGCAGGTGAGCTTGCTCCCGGGCCGGAGCGGCACCGCATAGTCGAGATGAAGCTTCACCGACGACGTCCTGCGGGGGGCGCGCGGTGGGGAGTCGGAGCCCTCGATGAAGTCGAGAATCTCGGGAGCCGCGACGTACAGGAACGTATTTTGGCCGCCGATCTCACAGGTGCCGGAGGTGGGACTGATCGCAATCCCAACGAGGGTGGGCGTCCCGCCCGTCGTGAGAACACCGGCGCCGCCGTCTTCGTTGCACGTTGTGGTCGAGGATGACCCCTTGAAGCACATGACCGTCGAATTCTGGTTCGCGAAGAGCGTGTCGCCGGTGTAGTCGCCACATTGCGTCTGCGCTTCGACCGTCGCGGACATCGACTCGAGCTGTCCGGACGGGGGAACGTTGAAGGTCTCCCGGCCGAAGGCGGCAATCGAAACCGGAGTGCCACCTGGGAGCGGTGTTTTCGCAGCAGGAAGCGCGACCGCCTTCACCGCAGGACCGCTGAAATCGAGCGGAGACTCCAGCGTCAGCACGGCGACGTCGTCGGCGAAGCTCGACGCGACCGGCGTATAGAACGGGTCGATCCGAATTGCCGTCACCGACCGGCTCTGGAGCGCATCGGTCGGAGCCTGGGCGTCGAGGTTCGAGATCCCCGCTTCGACCAGGAGCGCGGCGGGTGTCGCCTCGGTTCCCGAAGCCGTGTACAGACAGTACGCAGTCGTGACAACGTGCAGGGAATCGATGATCGACCCGTTACAGCGGTAGGCCGTCGTCGGGCTGTCCTGAAGCTGGAGATAGACGGTGGACGGGCTCGACTGAATCTGCACCGCGGTGCCTCCGACGATCCGCACCGCTGGAGAGGCTGAGGCCGCCAGGAGAGCGGCCGCCACCACGATGAGAGCAACGCTGTGTCCGAGGCGCCTCAACACGCCGTGACCGTAGCTCAGTCTTGACTCACGCGCCAGAAAATCGACGGCTTGCTGCCGTTGTGCCGCTCGCCGTGCTGCGCGACGCCGATCCAGCTGATCTCGCCGTGCTCGATCAGGATCTCATGCACGTCTCCATTGTGGGTGCCTTCCCAGGCCGCGAGCTCTCGGCCCGAGGCGAGCCACGCAGCGCACATGACGCCCGCGTGGGTGGCGAGCAGATAGCGACCGTGAGGGTGCGCTGCCTCGATCGAGTCGAACGCGGCTTCGACCCGCGCGATCATCGCCTCGTAGCTCTCGCCCTGCTCCCAGCCGGCCCGTCCCTCCCGGTAGCGCTGAAACCCTGCCGGGTAGAGCTCCTCGAGCTCCGCCGTGCTGTGACCGACCCACTCACCGACATCGATCTCGCCGAGGCGCGGATCGATCTCGACCTCCAGACCGAGCAAGCCTCCGGCAATCTCCGCCGTCTCGCGCGCGCGAGCCAGGTCGGAGCTGTAGATCCCGTCGAGCGGGATCGCGGCGAGCGATTCGGCGAGCGCGCGCGCCTGGGCCCGGCCCGTGTCGTTCAGCGGCGGGTCGCCTTGCCAGCGGTGGGCGAGATTCCAGTCGGTCTGCCCGTGCCTGGCGAGGAAGAGGGTCGTCATGCGGAGGGCTACGGTAACGATGCGATGTGGAGCCCGGCCTGACAAGCGACGGTGTCCAGGCGCGAACGGTCGTGCTGGTCGAAGGAGCGAGCGACCAGCGAGCGATCGAGACGCTTGCCCGGCGCCGCGGTCTTGACCTCAACCGGGAGAGCGTCGCCGTCGTCGCGATGGGCGGCGCGACGAACATCAGGAGCTTCGTGCGCCGGTTCGGCCCCGAAGGCCTCGACGTCAAGCTGGCAGGTCTTTGCGACGCAGGCGAAGAGCGTCATTTCAGCCGCGCGCTCGAGCAGGCCGGCCTTGGCTCCTCGTTGACCCGAGCCGATCTCGAACGGCTCGGGTTCTTCATCTGCACTGAGGATCTCGAGGACGAGCTGATCCGGGCGCTCGGCACCGACGCCGTGGAGCGGGTGATCGAGGCGGAGGGCGAGCTCGGCAGGTTCCGCACCTTGCAGCAGCAGCCTGCGCAACAAGGACGGACGGTCGAGCAGCAACTCAGGCGCTTCATGGGCACGCGCGGCGGCCGGAAGATCCAGTACAGCTCGTCGCTCGTCGAGGCCCTCGATCTCGACCGGGCTCCGCGGCCGCTCGAGTGCCTGCTCGCCCACCTTCAACGCTAAACGCGCCTCACTCTGCTCAGGGCGGTGGGCGCGCAGCTGAGACGGATTGGCGGCCGGAGCATCGTCGTGGCAGCGGTGCTGAAGCGCTCGAGAGCTTCATCCACGCCGCTGCGAGCGGCACCGTCGTGCACTGGTATCCGGCGGGACACACGCTGAACGCGGCTGCCTACACCACTGCGTTTACGTGGCTGCTTACGAAGCTCCGCTCGTAGACGACATGCTCAATCGGCCTGCTTCGCCTGACAGGCCTTCTGTGCTGACTTGAAGACCGGGGACTTCGGATCGATCCCATCTTTGGAGCCGTATCCCTGGCTGACCCCTCCATTCGAGAAGGTCGGGTCGGGATAGCCCGGCACCCCGTTGGAGCGCATGCAGGCCGCGAAGGCGAGCACCCGCGCTTGCATCTTCTGCTGCTGCGCCTTGCTCAACCCTTTGCCGGCCGGGAGCAGATGCTGGCAGCCGGCCTCTGCTTTCTGAAACAGCGGCGAGCTGGGATTGAGGGACGTCGAAACGGTAATCGTGATCGTTCCCTTCGAGTCCGGGTCGGGGAAGCCCGGCACCCCGTTCGAGCGCATGCACGCGGTGAACTTGACACCGGCTGACGTGCCCACTGTTGCCGAGATGCTCGTCCCGATTCCTGCTCCGCCCGGCGGCAAGGCAAACGCAAACGAGGCCTTGGTCGCGTTGCTCGCCGTGCCAGTCGAGGTTGTCGTCGAGAGGCTCGCGACCGCGGGCGACTTCGAGCCACCGCCGCACCCCGTCGCCAGTAGCGAGAGGCCGGCCAGAAGGCCTGCGAGGAAGAGCCAACGAGTGTGTGAACAAGGCATCTCCTAAAGAAAGCAGACCACTCTGAAACGAGGCTAAAGCCGTCCCGGGTGGGTCTGCGCAGCCCCGGCGCGGGGTCCGTACCATCGGGCACATGGCGATCAAGAGGATGGACCACGTCGGCATCGTGGTTGACGATCTCGCCGCCGCGACCCAGTTCTTCGTCGAGCTTGGGCTCACGCTGGAGGGCGAGGCCTCTCTCGAGAGCCCCGTGGTCGACAGCATCGTCGGCCTCGAGGGCGTGCGCACGGACATTGCCTACATGCAGACACCGGACGGCCACGGACACGTCGAGCTGACGAAGTTCCACTCGCCGGCCACCCCGGTAGGCGAGGAGCACCAGCCGGCCCATGCGCCTGGAATCCGCCACGTCGCATTCGTCGTCGAGGACATCGACGCCGTGGTTACCGGCCTGCGCGCCCGCGGCTTTGAGCTCATCGGCGAGCTGGAGCGCTATGGGAACAGCTACCGCCTCTGCTACGTCCGCGGGCCCGAGGGAATCATCGTCGAGCTCGCTGAGCCGCTCGGCTGACGAGCGGTTACAGCCTTCTCGATTGCTCGCTAGCCGCCGTTCGGCAGGACGTGCTTGCAGGCGGCGTCTGCCCCCTTGTATTGCTCGGAGCTCGGGTCGACGGTGCGCGGGAGGCTGATCCCCACTCCACCGTTCGGGCCGCTGAACGGGCTCGCCATCGGGATGGCATGTTTGCGCATGCACTCGACGTATCGGGTCAACGCGGCGAGCGCCTGCGCGTGCTGCGCCGGTGTCATCCCCGTGCCTCCCGCACCATTGGGGTTGAGCTTCTTGCACGCGTTTTCGGCCCGCTCGTACTGAGGCGACGCCGGATCGATGTTGTCAGTCGGGGCGATGACGAGATTCCCCTCGCTGTTGGGGTCGGGGAAGCTCGGAACGCCGTTCCCGCGCATGCAGATGGAGTAGGCGACAAGTCGCTGGACCGCCGAGCGGGTCGGGGCCGGGCTCGACGAGGCACTCTTCGCGTTCCCGCCGCAGCCCGCGACGAGCAGGGCTGCCGTGACCGGCCCAAGCACGGCATACCTCACGGCGCGACCCGGAATAGGCCTTGCGCTCATCCGGCTCGAGTACATCAGGTGACTCTGAAATAGGTCTAAAGCCTTCCCGAAGAATGCGTAGATTCTCGGGAGTGGACGAGCCGACCCCGTTGATGGAAGTCCGTGACGAGACGGAGGGCAACGACATTTGCGAGCGACTTCGTGCGGCAGGAGTCAAGTGTGCTGTCGAGTCACTCCCTGATGCGAACTCCTTCACCTCGATCTGGGGCGGTCGTGCGGAAGACGTCCTGAAGGTTCTCGTCAACGGGTCCGACATGGACAGAGCCCGGTCGGTCATTCGCGACTACGAGCGGGACACGAGCGAGCACAGAGTGTCCATATGTGAAACGCGGCCCCTTCCCGGAGCGTCGAGCGAGCTCGGAAAGGGCTTTGAGGCAATCTGCGAGTGCGACTGGACTGGCCCAATCAGAGATACGAGCGACGAGGCGATGAACGACGCGCGCAAGCACAGTCGAAACGTCTCGCCTGACATCGTCTGGGCACCGCGAGGCTCATGAACGGAGGCGTGGTTGGTCATCTCTTGCCGGCGGTGCTCGGCGGTGGAGGGGCACCGTACTTCCGCAGGCAGAAGTGGAGGGCAGTCAGGTAGGCGGGCGAGCTCTCCATGGCATGGGGGATCGTGATCGCGCCGTTGCTATCCGGATCGGGAAAGCTCGTGGAGCCGTGGGCGCGCATGCACTGGGAGAACCGCAATGCCTGCGCCAGAACGTGTGGCGACTGCTGGGGCACTGAGGCGGTCGGCACCAGCGACCTGCACGCGTGTGTGGCGGTCGCGAGCTGAGAACTGCTGACCCCGAGTTGATGCAGAGTCAGCGGAGGCGCGTCGGACGAGCCGCTGCTCGGAGGATCAGGCCATAGCGGCACGCCGTGGGTGTGCATGCAACCGGCGTAGGCGAGCGCGTGGGTCGCGCCGCTCGTCGGGCTGGTCTGCGTCGTGCTCGAGCCGAGCTGCGCGACGTGGCTGCCCGGCGAGCCGCCGCAACCTGACGCCAGCAAGCAGAGGCCCGCGAGGGCGCCCGCGCACATGGTGAAGCGAGCAGCCTGACCAAACACGCCCAAAGCGAAGCACACCTCTCTAAAACGGCTCTAAAGCGAGGGCCTGTTGGCCGTGCCGAGGCGAACCACTCCTTGGCTGCGGCCGCGCTTAGGAAAGACGCCCGCTCCTGGTCTGCTCAAGCGAGGCGGCGCACAACAGCGACGACGCCACGGCCGACTGCATCGAGCGCCACCACACCGGCAAGCACGAGCAGCAAGACAACGCCGGGTGCGCCGCCTTCCCGGTAGCCCTGGGCTCGCACCGAGACGATTTCCGCGACTCCAAGAAGGAACGCGGCGGTGAACAGCGCTCGGCCGGGGTGAGAGAGCCGAAGCCAACGGCCGAGCCATCCCCAATACCGTCGCAGCAACGCCACACTCGAATTCTAGGTCAGAGACGAGTGCTCAAGTCAGCGAGCGCCAGAGTGGAACTCTTTACAAGTCGATCACTCGGCCGGCGTTACCGTGCCAAAGCGATGCTTCGCAGCTTGATTCTGGCAGCCGTAGCGTTCGCTTTCGGCGCGAGCGGTTCTGCCGCCACCTCTGGGCCGACGATCGCGCAGATCAAGGTCGCTATCGCCAAACACTCAGATAACTTCGTGCTCGCGAACGCCTACGCTTCCAACGGCCGAGCCGTAGCCCACGGTTGGCTCAATCTGAAAGACGGCGGCGGTCGTTGGGTATCGCCAAACGGCAAAGTCGTGACAATCGAATCCGTCACACCCGACCCTAACGATCCAGCACTTTCAGACGTAGCAACGACGACCATCAACTACACCGCCAAAACCTGGACTCTCACCAAGCGCCAGGAGCCGACGAACTTCGCTCATTCTCGAGTCATCGATCCACTCGTGACCGGACAACCAGGCGTGCAGTTCAGACTTGTCGGAGTAGAGAACGTAGATGGCCGGCAGACTTACCACTTTCGCTCGACCTACTTCCCCTGGATCGCGGAGTCCGCGAGAGCAGACGTGTGGCTCTCCACCGATCAGGATTACTTCATCCGAGGCACGCACACGACCAGAGCTGGGAAAGTCATTCAGCGCGTCGACAACCACTGGCTCCCGCGGACACCGGCCAACCTTGCTCTCCTCACCACAGCAATACCAAGCGGCTTCAAACAGGTTTCCGCATCATCCTGAGCAAGTCTCATCCCAACTAGAGACTGCTCCCTATAGCGACATTGCGGGGCGAGGCCTCTGGACTGCGCCAGTGTTCGGGAATGACGCTAGAGGCGATCGCACTCAGGGGGTGAGAGCCGGCTGCGACAGCGTCCTCGATGTACGCCTGATGTGCGATGTCCCAAATCCAGCCGTCCCCGTTCGGCGTGTCGAGAACCGAAAAAACGGAGATATTCTCGGCATGTGTTTCGTTCTCATGTCATGAGGCACGCTTGCGGTCTGATCGTGGTCGCCGCGGTGTTGGCAGACCCCACCGCCTCGGGAGCAACGCTACGAGGCCAGCCTGGCCCAGCGGCGTTGCTCCACGTTCTCCACACTGACACGACCATCTCCGGCGTGCTCCCGGCCGGGGTCCGTCCAGGACCAACGCTCTCGACCTTCTCGCTCAGTGCCAATGGCATAAAGCACCATGCGTTGGGAGCTGTGCTGCTCCAGTTCGGTTCCAAGCTCGACCACTTCATCGTCTATGAGGTGTTCTCCACCCGCAAAGAGGCTGTGGCCGACTTTCGCGCTACACCGGGGTCGAAAGGTGACGTCCACGTCGCCGTGTCAGGCTCGCTTCCGCGGCCATCCTGGGCAAAAAACAATGCCTTGGTGGGTATCAGCGGCGTTAGCTACGTCGATGGCACCGTTCTCGTCCTCGTCGGCGTCGTCTGGACTCGAACAATGGAGCAGGGAAGCCTTTCCGTCGCGACGAGCCTCGCTCGTATCGCCGAAAACCATCTGGCGCAGGCACGCGCGAAGGCCTGACCACATCGGGTGCCGATGGCTCCATGACTCTGGATTGCCCGAGAGTTCACTCGCCTGCGACGCAGTGATACGACCCAGGTGTAGCTAACCGCTAAGCAGCGAGCCCGGCGAGCTCGCGCAGTGCCGCGAGGCGGGAGAGCGCCTGGCCCTCCAGCTGGCGGACGCGCTCGCGCGTCAGGTCGAGCTCGTGGCCGATCGCCTCGAGTGTCCACGGCTCGCCCTCGAAGCCGAAGCGCAGCTCCAGGATTCGCCGCTCGCGCTCAGGGAGAGCGTCGAGTGCTTTCCGGATGTTCTGGCGGCGGAGCGACTCCTCGGCCTCATCGAACGGGTCCGGTGCCTCGCGGTCGGCGAAGAGATCTCCGAGCTCGCCCTCGTCGTCAGCACCGACCGTCTGGTTCAGTGAGACCGACGCGGACGCGGCCGAGAGGGCCTCGTCGACGTGCTGGATCGGAAGACCGGTTGCCTCGGCGAGCTCGTCCTTCGTGGGCTCGCGGCCGAGCTCGACCTCGAGCCGGCGCGCGGCGCGCGACAGCTTCTGCTGGCGCTCGACGACATGGACAGGGACGCGGATCGTGCGGGCGTGGTTTGCGACCGCGCGCTGCACCGACTGGCGGATCCACCACGTGGCGTAGGTCGAGAACTTGTAGCCGCGGCGCCAATCGAACTTCTCGACGGCGCGGTTCAGGCCGAGCGTTCCTTCCTGGATCAGGTCGAGGAACGGCACGCCGAGGCCGCGGTAGCCCTTGGCGATGGAGACGACCAGGCGCAGGTTCGACTCGATCATGCGGCGCTTGGCGCGCTCGTCGCCGCGCTCGATCGCCTTCGCGAGCATGACCTCTTCGGCCGCGGTCAGAAGCTTGTGGCGGCCGACGTCGGCCAGGAACAGCTGCAGCGAGTCGCCGGCGCCCGAGGGCTGGTCGGCTTCGTAGACGACCTCTTCGGTCTTCTCGACGACCTTCTCCTCGGCCTTGGCCTCGCGCACTTCCAGCCCGATCCGCTCGAGCTCGCGCGTCAACTCTTCGATGTCGACGTCGGCAAGCTCATGCTCGATCGCAAACGCCTCGAGGGCAGCCGGCTCGATCCAGCCGCGCTCTTCTCCGGCTTCGATCATGGTGCGGGCGCCTTCGGATTCCAACAGCTCGGTCAACTGGTTCTGAGTCAAAGCGCTCCCACACACCCTTTCGTCACTCGCACGTCACCAACTTGCCCACCGTACGGTATTTCCCGAGTGATTTCCACTCGCACCCAGGTCAATTAACGAGGTTCTTACCTTGTCGGACGCCTCGCTAAACGGGAGACCAGAGTAGCGCGTTTTAAGAGGAACCACGCGGCTTGCGTTTTGCCGCCGGTTTCTTCTTTTTCGGCGCCGTTTCGCGCCGGATCGCGAGCAGCTCGGCGGCCCGCTCGTCCGTGATCGTCTCGACGTCGTCGCCCGATCGGAGGCTTGCGTTCGTCTCGCCGTCGGTGACGTAGGGGCCGAAGCGGCCGTCCTTCACCAGCATCGGCTTCTCGCTCACCGGGTCGTTCCCGAGTGTCCGGAGCGGTCCCTTCGCGGCAGCGCGGCCCCGTTGCTTGGGCTGGGCGAAGATCGCGAGCGCCTCGTCGAGCGTCATCGTCAGCAGCTGTTCCTCGGTCTCGATCGAGCGCGAGTCGGTGCCTTTCTTCACGTACGGGCCGTAGCGGCCGTTCGCGGCGGTGACCTCTTCGCCGTCGGCGGGATCGACTCCGATCACGCGCGGCAGGACGAGCAAGCGGAGCGCGTCCTCGAGCGTCACCGACTCGGGCGACATCGACTTGAAGAGGGATGCGGTGCGTGGCTTCTCGTCACCCTCGACAACCTCGGTCACATAGGGGCCGTAGCGGCCGGTCTTCACGATCACGGTGTGGCCGTTCTCGGGATTCACGCCAAGCTCGCGCTGTGCTGGGCCCTGGGCGAAGAGCGCTTCGGCGCGCTCGACCGTCAGCTCGTCAGGGGCAAGATCCTCGGGCAGCGTGACGCGCTCCTCACCGCGCTCGATGTACGGGCCGTAGCGGCCGACGCGCAGGTTGATGCCGGCGCCGATCTCCATCGTGTTGATCGCCCGCGCGTCGATCGTGTCGAGCTGCGAGACGAGCTTCTTCAGGCCTTCGTCGCCGTTCTCGCCGAAGTAGAAGCCGCGCAGCCAGTGGTTGCGCTCTTCCGTGCCGGCGGCGATCTGATCGAGGTCGTCCTCCATCAGCGCCGTGAACTCATAGTCGACGAGCTTCGAGAAGTGCTCCTCGAGCAGGCGCGTGACCGCGAAGGCGAGGAAGCTCGGGACGAGCGCCTGGCCCTGCTTGCGCACGTAGCCGCGGTCGAGGATGGTGCCCATGATCGCGGCGTAGGTCGACGGGCGGCCGATCCCGCGCTCCTCGAGCGCCTGGACGAGGCTCGCCTCGGTGTAGCGCGCCGGCGGTGTCGTCGAGTGGCCGTCCGGCTCGAGCTCGGTCGCCTTCAACGCGTCGCCCTCGTTCAACGGCGGCAGGACTTTCTCTTCGTCGTCGCCAGCCGGCGCCTCGTCGCGGCCCTCCTCGTAGGCGAGCAGGAAGCCGCGGAAGGTGATCGTCGTGCCCGCGGTGCCGAACTCGGCGTCGCGGCCGTCGGTGGCGGTTGCGCCGAGCTTCACCGAGACGGTCTCGCCGCGGGCATCTGCCATCTGCGAGGCCACTGTTCTCTTCCACACCAATTCGTAGAGCGCGTATTCGTCGCGGTCGAGCTCGCCCTTCACCTCGCCGAGCGTCCTGAAACGGTCGCCGGCGGGGCGGATGGCCTCGTGGGCCTCCTGCGCGTTCTTGACCTTGCGGTTGTAGTGACGCGGCGCGTCCGGAACGAACTCCGGGCCGTAGAGCTCGCTCGCCTGGCTGCGGGCGGCGGCGATCGCCGACTCCGACAGAGTCGTCGAGTCGGTGCGCATGTAGGTGATGTAGCCGTTCTCGTACAGCCGCTGCGCGGTGCGCATCGTGTGCTGCGCCGAGAAGCGCAGCTTGCGGCTCGCCTCCTGCTGGAGCGACGAGGTCATGAACGGCGCGGTCGGCCGGCGCGTGTACGGCTTGCGCTCGACGGAGCGGACTTCGAATGCGGCGCCTTCGAGGGCTGAGGCGAGACTGCGAGCCGTCTCCTCGTCGAGCTGGACCGCATCGGCGGCTGTCAGCTCGCCCTTGCGTGAGAAATCGCGGCCCTGGGCGACCTTCTTGCCGTCAACGGCGCTCAGCTTCGCCGTGAACGCACCCGGATCGAACGTGCCGACGATGTCCCAGTACGCGGCGGCGACGAAGGCGATCCGCTCGCGCTCGCGCTCGACCACGAGCCGCGTCGCGACCGACTGGACGCGCCCCGCGGACAGGCCCTGCATCACCTTCTTCCAGAGCACCGGCGAGACCTCGTAGCCGTAGAGACGGTCGAGGATGCGGCGCGTCTCCTGCGCGTCGACCAGGCGGTCGTCGATGTCGCGCGTCTGCTCCAGCGCGTTCTCGATCGCGGCCTTCGTGATCTCGTGGAAGACCATCCGGCGCACCGGCACCTTCGGGTTCAAGACCTGGACGAGATGCCAGGCGATCGCCTCTCCTTCGCGGTCTTCGTCCGTCGCGAGCAGGAGCTCGTCGGCGTCCTTCAGCTTCGCTTTCAAGCCCGAGACGACCTTCGATTTCTTGGGGTCGACAACGTAGAGCGGCTGGAAGTTGTCGTCGACGTTCACACCGAGCCGGGCCCACGGCTGCTGCTTCAGCTCGGCCGGCACCTCCGCTGCGCCGTGCGGCAGGTCGCGGATGTGACCGATCGACGACTCGACCATGTAGTCGCTACCGAGGTAGCCCGCAATTGTTTTTGCCTTGGCCGGAGACTCGACAATCACGAGACGCCGCCCAGTCAAAGCCTTTTTTGTCGTTGCCATCCCGAAACCACGATAGCCCGACTTGTGGATGGGCGATACTCGCTGAGCATGACGGGTCTTCCAGAGCCGGGCCGCCCACTCCTCGTCGTTGACGGCGATTCGCTCGCGCACCGGGCCTACCACGGCCTGCCGAAGTCGATCCGGCGCACCGGGGGCGGATCCGGAAACGCGCTGGTCGGGTTCGGGAACTTCCTCCTGCGGCTCTGGGATTCGGAGCGCCCGCGGGCAGTGCTCGTCGCCTGGGACACGCTCGAGGTACCGACGTATCGCAATGTGGCGCTGCCGGCGTATCAGTCGGGACGCGAGTTCGAGGATGGGATCACCGAGCAGCTCGCGCTGCTGCCGGGGTTCGTCGAGATGTTCGGCTTCGCGTGCGCCAAGGCGCCGGGATACGAGGCCGACGACTTTCTCGCAGCGGCTGCTGCTCATTCGAGCGGCCCCGTGCTGGTGGCGACCTCAGACCGTGACGCATTCCAGCTCGTCACGGAGCGGGTGACCGTGCTCCAGCCGGTGAAGGGTGTCAGCGAGCTGGCGCGGATCGGGCCGGATCAGGTGCGCGAGCGCTACGGCGTCTCGCCCGAGCAGGTGCCGGACTTCATCGCGCTCCGCGGTGATTCGTCCGACCGGATCCCCGGAGCGCCGGGCGTGGGCCCGAAGACCGCCGCCACGATCCTGAACGAGTTTGGCTCGCTCGAGGCGGCGCTCGCTGCCGGGCGGTTCGCGACGGTCGCCGACGACCTGCGGCTCTACCGGCAGATCGCGACCATGGACAACGCTGCGCCGATTCCCGAGCTCGGCGATCAGGAGCCGACATGGGCTCGAGCAGCCGAAGCCGCACGTGCGTTGGGACTGAACGCGCTCGCCGGCCGGCTCGACGAACGCGCCTGAACGGCGGACGTTGCGGGGCCCGGTCGGTCCCGAGCTCCTTTGCCGCTGGAATCATCCCGGGATGGAGATCGTCAGCCATCCCGACTTCGCCCGCCTCCACCCCACGGGCAGCCATCCCGAGTCGCAGGCTCGGATCGTCGCGCTGCACGAGCGCTTCGAGTTCGTGACCTGCGAACCGGCGACGGAGGAGGATGTGCTCCGCTGCCACACGCCTGAGCTGCTCGAACGCATCCGCTCCGCACCCGGCTGGGTCGACCCCGACACCCTTTGCACCGATACGACCTTCGACGCGGCGCTGCTAGCCGCAGGCGCTGCGATCGAAGCTGTCCGCCTCGGCGGCTTCGCGCTCGCGCGGCCGCCAGGACACCACGCCGAGTCGAACCGCGCGATGGGCTTCTGCTTCTTCAACTCGGTCGCGATCGCCGCGCGCTGGGCTCAGGCTGAGTCGGGATTCGAGAAGGTC
>DASZPQ010000086.1:0-13011 GCA_035550275.1 Gaiellaceae bacterium
CACGTCGCAGAGGCCCGGCTTCGCGCGAGGACAGCGGGGGTGGAAGACACATGCCGACGGTGGATGCACGGGCGACGGAACGTCCCCGGCGAGAATGATCCGCTGGCGCACGTGCGTTCCGTCCGCCGCCGGGCGCGGAACGGCCGAGAGCAGCGCGGCCGAATACGGATGGCGCGGGTGCTCGTAGAGCAGCTCGGAGCTGCCCATCTCGACCACCCTGCCGAGATACATGACGACGATCCGGTCCGAGATCTGGCGGATCACCGAGAGGTCGTGCGAGATGAAGACGTAGGTGAGATCGAATTCGCGCTGCAGGTCCTTCAGCAGGTTCAGGATCTGCGCCTGCACCGAGACGTCGAGCGCGGAGACCGGTTCGTCGCAGACGATCAGCTTCGGTTGCAGCGCCAGGGCGCGGGCGATGCCGATCCGCTGCCGCTGGCCGCCCGAGAACTCGTGCGGATAGCGGTTGTAGTGCTCGGGGTTCAGCCCGACGCGCGCGAGCAGCTCCTGCACGCGGCTCTTCACGTCCTTCTCGGTGCGATGAATCGCGAATGGCTCGCCGATGATCTGGGCGACGCTCTTGCGCGGGTTCAGGGACGAGTACGGGTCCTGGAAGATGATCTGCATCTGCTGGCGCAGCGGCCGCAGGCTCCGTTGGGACATCCGCGAGATGTCCTGGCCGTTGAAGCGCACGGTGCCCGAGGTGATGTCGAGGAGCCGCACCATCAGGCGCGCCGTCGTCGACTTGCCGCAGCCGGACTCGCCGACGATCCCGAGCGTCTCGCCCGAATTGACGGTGAGGCTCACATCCTCGACGGCATGGACGACATCGCCGCCACGCGAAAACACTCCCTGCTTCACCGGGAAGTGCTTCGTCAGGTGCTCGACCTCGACGAGGGGCTCGCCGCGCGGACGGTAATCCGAGCTGCTCACGACGCCTTCCCGAGCGCCGCCTGGACGCGCTCGTGCCAGATCTCGCGCTTCTGATCGGGCGACAGATGGCACGCGTCGGGGTGCCCGTCCGGAATCGCGACGAACCGAGGGCGCTCCTGGTCGCACGGCGCGAAGCGGTACTGGCATCGCGGGTGGAACGGGCAGCCTGGCGGCGGATGGAGGAGCGACGGCGGTGAGCCTTCGATCGGGATCAGGATCTCGAGCTTCCGGTCGACAGTCGGCATCGACTCGAGCAGCCCCCACGTGTACGGATGCTGCGCCGCGTTGAAGATCTCCTGCGAGGTCCCGTACTCCATCGCCCGGCCCGCGTACATCACCATCACGTGCGACGCGGTTTCGGCGACCACGCCGAGGTCGTGCGTGATCAGGATCACGCCGACATCGAACTCCTTCTTCACCCGGTCGATCAGCTCGAGGATCTGGGCCTGCACGGTCACGTCGAGCGCGGTCGTGGGCTCGTCGGCGATCAGCACGCTCGGGTTGTGCACGAGCGCCATCGCGATCATCGCGCGCTGGCGCATGCCGCCCGAGAACTGATGCGGGTAATCCTTCGCGCGCTGCTTCGCGTTCGGGATCCCGACGGCGTCGAGGATCTCGACGGCCCGCGCATTTGCAGCGGAACGGGACACGTCTGAATGCGCAAGCACTGCTTCCGCGATCTGGTGGCCGACGCGATACATCGGATGCAGGCATGCGAACGGGTCCTGGAAGATCATCGACACGTCGCGGCCCCGGACCTTCCGCAGCTCGGCCTTCGAGAGCGAGAGCAGATCCGTCCCCTCGAACAGCACCTGGCCGCTGATGTCGGCGTGTGCCCGGTTGAGCAGCCCCATGATCGCGAGGCTCGTGACGCTCGTCCCGGAGCCGGATTCGCCGACCACGCCCAGCGTCTCTCCACGGCGAAGCGAGAAGGAGAGATCGGAGACGGCCTGGACGACTCCGTCGCGGGTACGGAAGTTGACCGTCAGGTTGCGAACGTCGAGCAGCGTCGAACCGCCGCCAGAGACGACCGACACTTAGGTGTACCTCACGCGGGGATCGAGGAACGCGTAGACGATGTCGACGATGAGATTCATCACGGCCACGCAGGTCGCTGTCAAGAGCACGACCCCGAGCAGGGTCGGGAGATCCTGGTTCTGGGCGCTGTTGATCGCGAGCCAGCCGAGGCCCTGCAGGTTGAACACGGACTCGGTGATGATCGCCCCGCCGACGAGCAGCGCGACGTCGAGGCCGAAGATCGTCACGATCGGCGTCAGGCTGGCGCGCAGCCCGTGGCGGAAGATCACCTTCCGCTCGGAAAGACCTTTGGCGCGCGCCGTGCGGATGTAGTCCTCACCCAGCGTCTCGAGCAGGTTGTTGCGCGTCAGGCGCGCGTAGATCGCCATGTAGAGCATCGCAAGGACGCACCACGGCAGGATCATGTGCGAGAACCAGCCGCCAATCCCCTGGCTGATCGGCGTGTATTCGGCATCACCTGCCCAGTGCAGCGTCTTCCAGAAGATGAAGAGCGCCATCAGGCCGAGCCAGAAGACCGGCGCCGAGATTCCGAAGAGCGCAAATCCCATCGAGAAACGATCGACGAGAGAGCGGCGCTTCACCGCCGAGATCACTCCGATCGACACGCCGAAGAAGACCCAGATGAACGCCGCACCGGCAATCAGCCAGAGCGTCCGCGGGGCGCGCTCGATGATCTCGCTGCGAACCGAGACGTAGTTGCCGTACGAATAGCCAAGTCCGGGCCAGCCGTCTTCGTCCCCGGTCACGAATGTCTTGGCGAAGTGGCCGAACTCGATGTACCACGGCTTGTCGAGATGGAGGCGCTGGTCGATCAGCTGAATCTGCTGCTGTGTCGGCGCCTTACCAGCGAAGCGCAGCGCCGGGTTCCCGTTCGGGAGCAGGAAGAACACCGCAAAGGTGACGAGCAGCACGACGAGAACGACGACGGCCGTCCAGATGATTCTGCGGGCGATGTAAATGAGCATTTGGGTTTGTCAAAAAGATCTTCGGGGCGCCCACGGTGGGCGCCCCGAAGATGTGGTCCTCGTTCTTCGTTACCCGCTTACGGCAACGTGTGCGTAGCCGATCGACCCACCGAACTGGTCGAACTGCCACTGCGTGACCTTGCTGCTCGTGATGTGCGTCGCGTACGACCAGAGGTACGGGACCCACGGCACGACCTTCGTCATCAGGGTCTTGTCGAGGCTCTCGTAGCAGCTGAGCCGCGGCTGACCTGACAGTGCTGCGCACTTGTCGAGCTGCGTGTTCACGCTCGGCACACCGACGCAGTTACCGCCGATCTTCAGCTTCTTGCACTCGGCCGGCGTGACGCCGACGAGCGAGTAGTTCGTGTTACCGCTCGGGATGATCGTGCGACCATCGAAGAGCGGGGTGAAGAACGTCAGGGCGTCTGCATAGTCCTTGCCCCAGCCCGGCCGCTCTGCGAGCGGGATGTTCTTCGACGGGGTCTGGATCGTCGGATATGCACCCTTGATCGTGCGAACCGTGAACGTGATGCCGATCTTTGCAGCATCCGCGGTGATCACCGGCAGCATCTTGGTGTCGACCTCGCGAGCGTCTGCGAGCAGGAGCACGTTCTTGCACGCGGCGGCGTCACACTTGCCGTCGTTGCCCGTGTCGTACTTGGAGCCCTTCATCGCGGCCTCTGCCTTTGCAAGGCTGCCGTGATCGCCGGGCGTCCGGTACGGGGCGTATTCCGACAGCTGGTTATCGAACAGCGTGTCCGGAACGATGTGATTCGCGACCTTGCCGATCGTGGGTCCGCCCCACGCCTGCACGAGCGCGGCCTTGTCCATGATCCAGTTCATCGCCTGACGCACATGCAGGTCGTCGAACGGCGGCTGGGTCAGGTTCATGGTCAGGTACCAGGTGCGGTCGCCTGAGTCCGTGTGCAGGTACTTCTTGAGGCTGGACTGCGTCGCGTACTTCTCCAGCGTCTGCGACGGGATGCTCGAGATTTCGTCGTCGAGCACGCCGGCGGAGACCTTGTTCAGGATGTCGTCCGCGTTCGCGTCGACCGTGAACTGGAACTCGTCCGGGAAGTTCTGACGCGCTGCGGTCGAGTCCGTCTTCGGGTCGTAGTTCGGGTTGCGAACGAGCGTCAGGTTCGAGACGCCGTCGTAACCGCTCGCGGCCTCGAGCGGCTTGCCCTTCGCCGAGACGAGCTTGGCGCACGAGGAGATATCGACCTTGTCGATGCCCTCGATCATGTACGGGCCCGTCGCGATCAGATCGTCGCCGTAGATGCCCGGGAACCCGGCGAAGCAGTTGGTGACCTCGGCCGGCTGCGGGCCCGTGGCGGGCATGCTCATCCGGTAGTTGAAGTCACCCGTGGGTGCCGTCAGGTGGAAGACGATCGTGCTGTCGTTCGGCGTCGAGATGCCGGAGATCGTCTTGGCCTTCCCGGCTGCGTATGCCGACCAACCCTTGATCACGGTGTAGTAGAACGGGTACTCGCCACCGTCCTTCGGATTCGCGAGCCGCTCGAGCGCGGTCACGACGTCCTTGGAGGTGACTGCACGGTTCACCGGCGGGCTGAACTTGACCCCCGACTTCAGGTGGTAGGTGTAGGTCTTACCACCGTTCGTCACACCACCGTTCGCCGGCGTCGGAACCGCCGTCGCGATGTCCGGGACGAGCTTGTTCCCGGCAGCGCCTACGACGTGGTTGTACCCGACGAGCGTTCGAACCTCGAGGTTCGAGAAGATGCTGAACGCCTCGCCGAGATACTCGCCGGTCGGATCGAAGTTGTCCGTGACTCCGAACGAGTCCTCCCAACCGACCTTGTAGATGCCACCGACCTTCGCAGACGTGCTGCGCTTGGTCCCTGCCGATGCGGCCAGAGCGGCTGTGAGGACAAAGACTGCGATGAGTCCTCCAACCGCTCCCACAGCGGCAACCCTACGAATTGGTTTCTTCACGATCTGTGTCTCCCTCCTTGCCTCGCACCACGGATTGACGCGAGGATTGCAGTAACCGGTTTCTTTGACGACGAACCATGGTCACCGGTTAGTTACCTCAACGATCGGCCCGCACATCCAACGCATCGCGGAGGCCGTCGCCGAGCAGATTGAACGCGAGTGTCGTCATGACGAGGAACAGGCCCGGGAACAGCATCAACCACCAGGCCACGTCGTAGTAGGTCTGGGCGTCGTTCAGGAGCCCACCCCATGACGCGGTGCTGGGCGGCACGCCCAACCCGAGGTAGGACAAGGCAGCTTCGAAGATGATGCTCTGCGGAATCAGCAGCGTCGTGTAGACGATGATCGGCCCGATCAGGTTCGGGAGGATCTCGCGAAAGATGATCCGGGTGTTGCTCGCGCCGAGCGAGCGGCTCGCTTCGACGAACTCCTTCTCGCGCAGCGAGAGCGTGAAGCCGCGCACGATCCGCGCGATGTAGGGCCACGAGAAGATCACGATCACGGCGACCACGATCTCGATTCCCGGCTGGATCGAGATCGGCCCGATCTGGCAGCCCTGCTTCGTGGTGCTGCAGGCGGCGACGATGCCGATCGAGATCAGGAGCTGCGGCAGCGCCAGCATCACGTCGCCGGTGCGCGAGAGCGCCGAGTCGATCCACTTGCCGTAGTAGCCCGCGACGAGCCCGACGACGAGGCCGATGAAGACCGCGAGCCCCGAGGCCAGGATGCCGACCTCGAGCGAGGTGCGAGCCCCGTAGAGCGTGCGCACGAAGAGATCGCGCCCGGCGCCGTCGGCGCCAAACCAGAACTGCGAGTTCGGCCCCTTCGGCACGCCGAACGAGTCCTCCATGATCGACGGGTAGGCCACGCCGTTCGGGTGCCCGGTGACCCAGGCGGCGATCGGACCGCCGATGATCGCGATCAGGATCAAGGCAAAGATCACGACGGCGCCGAAGAGCGCAGCCTTGTCTTCCCGGAAGCGAGACCAGAAGAGGCTGAAGGCACTTCTGCTGACGACGCCGACGTCAGACGGATTCAGCGGGACCGCTGTCACCGTCGATCGCCCTGCCGAACTGGGTCCGGGACGAGCATGACGCGGAAGTATAGGCCTTTAGCGATGATTTGCAGGAGGATCGGAAGAACTACTGGGTGAGCGCGTCTGCGCCCGCGACGATCTCGAGGATCTCTTGGGTAATCGCTGCCTGGCGTGCGCGATTCATAGCCAATGTGATCGTGTCGATCAATTCACCTGCAGCCTTCGATGCATTGCGCATCGCGGTCATCCTCGCACCCTGCTCGGATGCGGCCGATTCGAGCAGCGCCCGGTAGATCTCGGTCTCGACGTAGACCGGTAGAAGCCGAGCGAGAATCTCACGTGGCTCCGGCTCGTAGAAGAAGTCGATCGGATAGCTCGACTCCTCCGGCTCCTCGTCCTTTTCCAGCGCAGCCAAGGGAACCGGGAGCACTTCCTGGACTGTCACCCGCTGGACGAGGGCGGAGACGAACGCGTTGTAGACGACGAGCACCTGGTCGACCTCGCCGTTCGAGTACGCGTCGGCGAGCGCATGGGCGATCCCCTGCGCATCTGAGTACTCGGGCCGGTCGCTGAAGCCGCTCCACGACTTCGTGAGCGAGAGGCGGCGGAACCGCAGCGTCGACTGGGCCTTCTTGCCGGAGCTGAAGAAGACGACCTCCTTGCCCTCGGCCTGCGTCTCCCGCATCAGCGCGAACGCGCGGCGCAGCACCTGCGCATTGAACGCGCCGGCCATGCCGCGGTCGCCGGTGATCGGGACGATCGCCACGGTCTTCACGTTCTCCCGCCGCTGGAGCAGCGGCAACGGTGTAGCACCGGCGGCCTTCGCCGTCCCGGCCATCAGCTCACCCATCCGGTCGGCGTACGGCCGCATCGCCTCGATCCGCTGCTGGGCCCGGCGCAGGCGGGCCGAGGCGACGAGCTCCATCGCGCGCGTCAGCTTGCGCGTGTTGGAGATCGAGCGGAGTCGCCGCTTGAGGTCTTGAACCGAGGCCATCGAGAGTTACGCGGTGACTGCCGTCGGGTTGAAGATGCCCTTGAACTTCTCGATCGCGGCGTT
Organism: Gaiellaceae bacterium; assembly: GCA_035550275.1. GTDB lineage: Bacteria > Actinomycetota > Thermoleophilia > Gaiellales > Gaiellaceae > PALSA-600. The sequence goes on from DASZPQ010000086.1 coordinate 6,986, forward strand.
CAACGCCTCGGTCGTGTCGTCTGCCAGGTCCTTCGACTCCCGGATCGTCTTGTAGAGCTCGCCCGTCCGCAGCTGCTCGCGGAGCTCCTCGTGGAAGCGCGGGATGTCGATCGTCGGGATGTCGTCGAGGTAGCCGTTCACTCCGGCGTAGAGCGCCACGACCTGCTCCTCGACCGGCCACGGCTGGTACTGCGGCTGATTCAGGGTCGCGACCATCTTCTCGCCGCGGTTCAGGGCCGACTGCGTTGCCGCGTCGAGCTCCGAGCCGAACTGCGCGAAGGCCTCGAGCTCGCGGTACTGGGCCAGGTCGAGGCGCAGGCGGCCGGCGACCTTCTTCATCGCCTTCGTCTGCGCGGACGAGCCGACCCGGGAGACCGAGATGCCGACGTTCACGGCCGGCTTGACTCCTGAGAAAAAGAGGTCGGATTGCAGGAAGATCTGCCCGTCGGTGATCGAGATCACGTTCGTCGGGATGTACGCCGACACGTCGCCGGCCTGCGTCTCGATGATCGGAAGTGCCGTGAGCGAACCGGCGCCGAGCTCATCGGAGAGCTTGCAGGCCCGCTCGAGCAGCCGGGAGTGCAGATAGAAGACGTCGCCGGGGAATGCCTCGCGGCCCGGCGGGCGGCGCAGCAGCAGCGAGAGCTGCCGGTACGCGTCGGCCTGCTTCGTGAGGTCGTCGTAGATGACGAGCGCATGCTCACCCTTGTAGAGGAAGTACTCGCCCATCGCGGCACCGGCGAACGGCGCCATCCACTTGATCGGCGCGGCCTCGGATGCCGGAGCGGTGACGATCGTCGTGTAGGCCATCGCCCCCGCCTCGCGCAGGCGCTCGTGCACCTGGGCGACGGTCGAGGCCTTCTGGCCGATCGCCACGTAGATGCACTTCACGTTCTGGTCGTGCTGGTTCAGGATCGTGTCGATCGCGATCGCGGTCTTGCCGGTCGAGCGGTCGCCGATGATCAGCTCGCGCTGGCCACGGCCGACGTTCGTCATGGCGTCGATCGCCTTGATCCCGGTCTGCAGCGGCTCCTTCACCGGCTGGCGCTGGATCACGCCCGGCGCCTTGAACTCGAGCGGGCGGCGCTCCTTGGAATCGATCGGGCCGAGGCCGTCGAGCGGGTTCCCGAGCGGGTCGACGACGCGGCCAAGCAGCGCTTCACCGACCGGCACGGACGCCACTTCGCCCGTGCGGCGGACGGGATCGCCTTCCTTGATCTTGTCCCACTCACCGAAGAGCGCGACACCAACGTTGTCCTCCTCGAGGTTGAACGCGAGGCCGACGACGCCATGGTCGAGCTCGAGCATCTCGAGCGCAACGCAGTTCTCCAGGCCGTAGACGCGCGCGATGCCGTCGCCGAGAGACAGCACGGCACCGACCTCGGCGAGGTTCGTCTCGACGTCGAATTCCTCGATCCGCTGGCGCAGGATCGATGTGATCTCTTCTGGCTTCAGTTTCATGCGTTCTCTAGCTCCTTGTCGTTGCCAGCGAATGGCGTAGTCGTTCGAGGCGCCCGCGCACGCTGGCGTCGAGCCTCATGGATCCGGCTTGGAGGACGATCCCTCCGATCAGGTCTTCATCGACGCTCCGCGTCGCCTGCACCTTGCGACCCGAGGCCTTCTCGATCAAACCGAGGATGCGCTCGAACTCCTCTGTGGTGAGCTCGTGCGCAGTCGTCAGGTCGACGTCGAGCACCTTGTCCTCGGCATGGACGAGCGCATCGAACTCGTGCGCAACGTCCCGCACCTCCGTGGCGCGGCCCTTCTCGATCAGCAGGTGGACGAAGTTCCGCACGAGCTCGTCGGCGTCGCCGAGCACGCGCTCGACCACATCCGCCTTCACCCGGGAGTCCGTCTCCTGGTTCGCGAGCAGCTCCGAGAGCTCGGGGACCTCGTCCAGCGACGCGACGAACTCGTTCAGCTGAGCGTGGACCAGGTCGAGCCGCCCCTTCTCCTGAGCTGCCTGGAAGAGCGCGTTTGCGTAGATGCGGTGGGCAGCGGCTATGAGCGGCTCGCCTCCAACTGCGAGAAGTCGATCTCGGCGAGGGCCTCGTCGATCAGGCGCTGCTGATCGGCGCTCGTGAGCGTCTTCTTCGTGATCTTCTCAGCGGCGAGCAGCGAGAGGCTTGCGACCTCGTCGCGGATCTGCCCAAGAGCCTGGGTCGTCGCCTGCTCGATCTGGCGCTTCGTCTCCTCGAGGCGGCGGTTGCGATCCTCTTCGGTCTCCTCGCGCATGCGCTCCTGCTGGGCAACAGCGATCTTGCGGGCCTCACCGAGAATCTCCTCGGCCTGCCCCTTCGCATCTGCAACGAGCTTGCGATGCTCTTCGAGCAGGCTCTTCGCCTCGTCACGGGCAGCGTCGGCCTCTTCGATCGTCCGCCGAATCCGGTCGCGCCGGTCGTCGATCATCTTCTGGACCGGCCCGAAGGCGTACTTCTTCAGGATCACGAGCGTGAGACCGAACGCGACGAGCGTCCAGATCATCAGGCCCGGAATGACCTGGATCAGTGGGTTCGCAGCAACCAGCATCGACTAGACCAGGACGTACCCGAGCAGGCCGCCGAGGAAGCCGTAGAACACGACGGCCTCGGTGAGGGCGAATCCGAGCCACATGAGGCCCTGCAGCTCGCCGCGCAGCTCAGGCTGGCGGGCGACCGACTGGATCATGGAGCCGAAGATGTTGCCGATGCCGGCGCCGGCGCCGGCGGCGCCGAGACCGATGCCGGCGGCAAGCGCGATGGCCTTGCCGGCGTGGACGACGCCCTGTTGGCTGTCCGGAACAGCCGATGCGATGATGCTGATCATTCCGTCGTTCTCCTTCGTTGTCGGGAAATCAGTGCTGGGGCTCGGAACTTAGTGCTCGGGCTCGATTGCCGAGCCGATGTAGATCGCAGACAGCACGCCGAAGATGAAGGCCTGGATGCCGACGACGATCACGACTTCAAAGACGTAGAAGAGCAGGGCAGCGGGCAGACCAAAGGCGCGGTACGGCCAGCTGTGGATGATGAACATCAGGCCGATCATCGTGAGGATCAGGATGTGGCCGGCGAGCATGTTCGCGAAGAGCCTGACCGAGAGGCTGACCAGGCGCATGAACTGCGAGAAGACCTCGATCAGGATGATCAGCGGCAGGATCGCCTTCGGCACGGGCGGGATCCACGAGCGCAGGTACTTGATCACGCCGTTGTAACGGATCCCCTCGACGTGCGTGAAGACCCAGGTCATCGCGGCGAGCGCGAGCGTGATCGAGATCTGCGAGGTGGCCGCGTAGATGCCCCACACCGGAACGTGGTGGTAGGTCTGACCGGTGAACGGCAGCGGCAGGAAGCCGAGCAGGTTGATCGTGAAGATGAAGAGGAACAGCGTCGCCACGTAGGGGAACCACAGGGCGATCGCCTTCGAAGGCAGGCTCTCGGCGATCTGGTTCTGGGCGAGGTCGTAGAGAATCTCGCCGATCGTCTGGCGGCGGCCCGGCGTGAAGCTGAGGCGCCAGCGCATCAGTCCGATCCCGAGCAGGCAGGTGAGCGCGCTGCCGACGAGCAGGTAGACGACGGCCCGGTTGATCGAGAGGTCGAGCCCGCCGATGTGGATCGGCACCCAGTCCTTGAGCTTGAACTCCTGGGACGGGTCGAAGCTCTCCGCCGAGGCTGACGCCGGCGCGAGCAGCGCCAGGCTGACCAGTCCGACCACGAGCCGATTGAACGTCAACTTCAAGATCCTGCCTCCCCTGCGAAGAACGTGAGCAACGAAAGTCCGAACTCGACCGTGAACGCAATGCCGTACAACACCGCCGCGGGAAGCCCGAGACTGGAGTTCGAAACCGCGATGATGATCAGGACCGTCACCAACCCCGCGGCTCGGAACAACCTTCCGAAGGCCACCACACCAGCGGACGCGAGATTACCCATCCCGAGCGGCAGCCGCTGAAGGAGCAGTCCGATCCCCTGGTTGACCGCCCAGAGAGCCGCCGCGATCGCCCAGGCTTCGAGCGGCCAGCCTGCGATCGCGAAGATCGGCAGCGCCACGACGACCGCGGCGGTTCCGCCGATCGCGGGCACCCAGCTGTGGGGCACGGGACGTGGTGTCGACATGACGCCACCCATCTACGAGAAGTACGTCCGGTAACGGCGATAGACGACGAAGATCCCACCGGGAATGCCGAGTACTGCCCCCACGACGAGACCGCCGATCGCCGAGCCTGCAATCCAGCCGATGAGAACGGCGACCCCGATCACGAGAAGCGTGATGCAGATGAGAAGAGCTCCTGCCTCAATCGGTGGGAACGGCTCGCGAGTGGCGGGCGCCATCGGGCCGCAGCATATCGCACACGGGACCGCCGCAGCGGGGAGTTCGTGACAGCGGAAGTCCTTTGCTTAAGCCCCTTTTGGGGTGACTTTGTAGCTAAGCGGACTTGCGAGCTGCTTCGGCGCGGGCTTGCTCGGCCCGGCGGCGGATGAACGGGTTCGCGAGCTTCACGATCTCGAGCAGATAGACCACGTACACGGACGAGCCCAGCGCGAGCAGCCCGATCACGGCGTCGAGCGCCACGCTCGGCCAGTTCCAGCCGTGACGGTGCGGATGGACGAAGCGCGTGGCGAGCGCTGCGAGCGCGAGCAGTCCGCACCAGGTGTAGAGATAGATCACGGCGCGCCGATGCGAGAAGCCGATGTTCTCGAACCGGTGGTGCAGGTGGTGGCGGTCGGCCGAATAGATCGGCAGGCGGTATTTGATCCGCTTTGCGACCACGAAGGAAGTGTCGATCAGCGGCACCGCGAGCACGAGCAGCGGCAGGATCAGCGTCGCGAGAGCTGCCGTCTTCAGCAATCCGTCGACGGAGACCGACGCGAGCGTGAACCCGAGCAGCAGTGCCCCTGAGTCGCCCATGAAGATCCGCGCCGGATAGAAGTTGTGGCGGAGGAAGCCGAGGCAGGAGCCGAAGACGATCGCGGTCAGTACCGCCTCTGGCGCCCGCCCAAGCGAAAGATCGATCACGCAAAACGAGAAGGCCGCGATCGCGCAGACGCCGGCTGCGAGCCCGTCCATCCCGTCGAGGAAGTTGACCATGTTCATCACGGCGACGATTCCGAGCACCGTGACGGGGACGCCGATCCCGGCCGGCAGCGAGTGCGCGCCGATCAGCGGGAACGTAAAGCCGTGCACCCAGATCCCGAACCAGGTCGGAATCGCGGCCGCGAGCACCTGGCCGCCGAGCTTCTCCCACCAGCGCAAGCCACGGAAGTCGTCGACGGCGCCGACGGTCGTCGCAACGGCCGCTCCGAGCAGGATCCCCCGCATCTCCCCGCCGAGCGGCAAAAACGCAAGCCCTGGGACGAGCATCCCGAGGAACATCGCGAGGCCGCCGAGACGCGGGATGCCTCTCGGATTCGGCCGCCGTCCTTCTTCCGGGCGGTCGACGACGCCGAGCAGGCGAGCCATGCCGCCGACGGCGGGAGTCAGGAGCACGACGATCGCAAGCGCGACAACGGAGCCGTAGACGACTTGAAGATGGTCGGTGAGCTGATCCCAGACCATTGCCTACGCCCTATTTCGTCCCGTAGAGCCGATCTCCCGCATCGCCGAGACCGGGAACGATGTAGCCCTTTTCGTTCAGATGGGAGTCGATCGACGCGACGACGATGTTCACGTCGGGGTGATCGCTCTGAATGTGCGCAACGCCTTCCGGAGCGGCGATCAACGCGATCAGCGTGATGTGGCTCGCGCCGGCGCGCTTCAGCGTGTCCACGGCCGCGGCGGTCGAGTTGCCGGTCGCCAGCATCGGATCGAGCAGCAGCACCTCACGGTCGGCAATGTCGGCCGGGAGCTTCACGTAGTACTCGACCGGCTCGAGCGTCTCTTCGTTGCGGTAGAGCCCGATGAACCCGACGCGGGCGACGGGAATCAGCGAGAGCACGCCATCGAGCATGCCCATCCCGGCGCGCAGGATCGGGCAGACCGCGACCTTCTTGCCCGGGATCCGCTGGGCGAGCGTGCGCTCCAGTGGAGTCTCGACCTCGACATCCTCGATC
>DASZPQ010000087.1:0-5619 GCA_035550275.1 Gaiellaceae bacterium
CGAGGATCGCCCCACTTGTCGGCCGCAAAGAATGCGAAGCGCCCCTGCTTCAGGCTGAGCACGTGCAGGGTGCCCGAGCCGTCTCGATACCAGCCCATCGTCTGACCGGCCGGGAGCGACGGCGTGGTCAGCTTGCCGACCGGCGACCAGACGCGGTTGTCGGTCGAGAACGCGAGCACTCCACCGGTCGGCGAGGCCGTGTATTCGAGCGCGACCGGCCACGGCAACTGCCCTCGAGCCGGTGTGATGCCGACGGCGAACGTCGTTTTCGGGAGCGCGAGGCTCGCGCTCGCCCGCGCCAGCGAGACGGTCGAGCCGGCCGGGATCGTCCCTGGCTGCCAGCTCACCGTTGCTGCGGCATCGAGCGTCCGAACGGCGCCGGCGGCGCCTGCCGTGACAGTGGTCGACTTGACCACGGGCGTTGGCAGGGGTTGCGGGGTGACGACGGACGTCGGCTCGGCGCTGCTCGTGGCCGAACCTCCGGCCCCCGACGCCGTCTCGGTGAGCCCGACCGTCGAGCCGATGTCGGCGGGCGTGATCACGTACTGCGTCGAGGTTGCGTTGGGAATCGGGATGCAGGCCGAGCCTGTCGTGTCGCAGCGCTCCCACTGATGCGTGAAGGCGGTGGCGGATCCGCCCCAGTCGCCGGTGAGCAGCGAGAGCGTCTCGCCCGCGACCGCATCCCCTTCGATCTGCGGCGGTGCGACCACGGCAGGGGCCGTGCCCGGGGCGGTCGTGGTGGTGGGCGGCGGCACGACGATCGGGCCTGTGCCGGTGATCACGACCGTCGCCGGCGAGGCTGCCGTCACGGACGCAACCGAGTTCGCAGCCGTCACGAGCGCAACCAGCGCGTGCCCGCTGTCAGCTCCGGTCGGCTTGTAGTTCTCGCTCGTCGCGCCGGGGATCGGCGTGCAGCCAGCCCCGGTCGAGCCGCAGCTCTCCCACTGATAGGCGAACGAGACCGGCTTCTGGCCTGTCCAGCGACCTGGATTCGCGGCGAGCACCTTGCCGACCTGCGTCGCCCCGACCACGCTCGGCGCGGTCGAGATCGCGGGCGCGGTCGCGGAGGTGGCCTTGATCAGGAGCGGCGAGAGGTCGGTGCCGCTGAAGCGGTCGGCATCGACGCAATGCGCAAATCCCGGTGTTGCCGAGCAGTCGGACCACTGCCAGAACGTCCAGCTCGCTCCGTTCCAGCCGAGTGCCGGGAGGAGGGGGGACGCGTCTTTCGTCCAGTGGGCGATCCAGAGCCGCGCGCCGCTGGCCGCGACCGTGCTGGTGTCGTCGAGGTACTTCTGCCAGAACTTCGGGGAGGTGTAGACAAACGGCTCGACGCCGGTCCGTGCCACGACCTCGTCCAGCCATGCCTGCGTCCAGAGCGTCAGGTTCCCCGGCGAGAGGTTTCCGGTTACCTCGAGATCCAGGGCAGGAGGAAGATCGCCGGGCGCGGGCTGCGCGATGTTCACGAAGTAATCGGCCTGGGCGATCGCGCTCGCGGTGATCGTCGCAACGCTCGATCCAGCCGGACGGGCGAAGTGGTACGCGCCGACGCGGATCCCGTAGAGCTCGGCGCCGCTGCGGTTCAGGGGATACGTCGCGTCCGTGAACGTGGTGCCTTCGCTTGCCTTCGCGAAGATGAAGCTCACCCCGCTGTTCGCCGCCTTCAGCCAGTCGATCGGGATCGCGCTGTTCCAGTTCGAGATGTCGATCCCGCGGACGGTGGTCGCGGCCTGGGCCTCGCTCCCGCCGAAGAGCGCGGTTGCGACGCATGTTGCGGCGATCAGGAGCCTCGCGAGCCGCGCTGGCCTTGGTGTTTCGAAAGACACGACTCTCCGAGGGTACGGGCCGAGTGTTCGGAGCTGGTTAACGAAAACGGCCCGCCGGCTGCGCTCCTGGAGCGCGCCGACGGGCCGTCGTCACCCTGAACGGGTTCGAGCCGAGGGTCTAGGTGACCTTCAGCGTGCCCTTCATGCCGCCAGCGGCATGACCGGGAACGGTGCAGAGATACGGGTAGCTACCCGCCTTGGCGAACGTGACGGTGAGCGTCGCGGACGCCTTCGGGTTGATCACGGGCGTCTTCTTGCCGTTGATCGAGAAGTCGTGCGGAAGCGCGCCCTTGTTCGTGAACTTGAACGTGACTGCGCCGTGGGGCACCGAGGTCTTGGAAAGCGCGAAGTGGAACTCCGTGCCGACGACGGTGACCGTCGTTCCAGCGGTGCGCGAATGTGCGGCCATCGCCGGGACCGCCCAGGCGAGGACGACAGTGGCGACGACGCTGAGTGTTGCAATCCGGATCTTTTTCATGAGCGTTGAAACCCCTCCAGAGTGGTTTGTTTCGGGTATCGGACCGTAAATGAAAGGCGCGCATCGGGTCAAATCTGATGCGTTTCTGCCGCTCGCAGAACTTACGAGAACAGGGTAGCGCGTGGCACTTCGGACTGGCTGCCTGTACGCGCGAGCGCGTTCGACTCGATCAGCTGTGCGCCGACCGCGACGGCGACTTCGTTCGGCGAGCGCGCCCCGATTCGCAGGCCGATCGGAGCCCTGATCCGCGCCAGCTCCGCATCGCTGATGCCTTCTGCGCGCAGCCGCGCCTCGCGTTCGGCGCTCGTTCGCTCGCTTCCGATCGCGCCGATGTAGCGGGCCGAAGTTCCGAGGGCGCGCACAAGCGCCGGAACGTCGAACTTCAGGTCGTGTGTCAGCACGCAGATCGCGGTCTGCTCGTCGACCGGCGCCCGCTCGAGGAAGCGGTCAGGCCAATCGACGACGAGCTCGTCCGCGTCGGGGAACCGCTCGGGAGTGACGAAGGCGCCGCGTGCGTCGCAGACGGTGACCCGGTAGCCGAGGAAGTGGCCAAGGCTCGCGAGCGCGCTCGCGTGGGCGCTGATCCCGAAGACGTAAAGCGCGGGGCGGCGCGCGATCGTGCAGACGAAGACGAGCTCTCCGTCCTCTCCCTCGACGATTGCGCTTTCTCCCGCCGCGACCAGTGATCCGACGGACGCGTCGCGCGTGTCGTCGAAGACGAGCTGAGCCTCGCCGAAGCGGGCCTCGCCGAGCCGAAGCGTGAGCGCCGCTGGCCGGTCGGCCCGAACGGCCTCTGCGAGGTCGACGACGATGCCGGCGTCAAGCGCATAGATGGCAACCGCGATCGTGCCGCCGCAGGGAAGCCCGGGGCCGACCGTCTCTTCACCGGTGAGGCCGAACCGGTGCAGCCGGCCTGGCGCGCCCGCGAGCACCTCCTTTGCCTCCCTGATCACGGTTGGGTCGACGCAGCCGCCCGTGACGGAGCCTGCGAGCCCGCCTTCGGCCGAGACTGCGAGCGAGGCGCCGGGATCCCGCGGGGCGGAACCGAGGCGTTCGACGACCGTGCCGAGCGCAAACGGCGCCTCCAGGCTTGCCCAACGCTCGAGAATTGGGAGTATGTCTCTCACGTCACGAGAATAGCCCTGGGCGCACGGTGCAACCGGGATCCGATCAGGAAGGTCTAAGAACTCAATGCAGACTCAAGCCGCAACTCTCCGTCTCGCAATCCTGCCTCGCTCGGGGCTCCTCACCGACGCATTGCTCGTCGCCGGTGGAACCGTGTTCGTCGCATTGGCCGCCCAGGTCTCGATCAAGCTTGGCTTCACCCCTGTGCCGCTGACCGGCCAGACGTTTGCCGTTCTGGTCGTCGGCTCGGTGCTCGGCTCCACGCGCGGCGCGCTCAGCCTGCTGCTCTACCTCGCGGTCGGCGCCGCCGGGATTCCGGTGTATGCGCAGCACCGGCACGGCTGGTCGGTCTTCACCGGCGCGACAGGCGGCTACATCGTCGGCTTCGTGGTCGCGGCCACGCTCACGGGCTGGCTTGCGGAGCGCAACTGGGACAAGAGCTTCTCGTCGTCGATCGCCGCGATGCTGACCGGAACGGTCGTCATCTACGCCTGCGGCGTGACCTGGCTGCATCATTTCCTGGGTGTGAGCTGGGGCACGACGCTGAACGATGGCCTCTACCCGTTCGTTCCCGGCGACATCCTCAAGGTGTATCTCGCGGCCGCTGTGCTGCCCGGCGCCTGGCGGCTCGTCGACCGAATCAGGCGCTAAGCCCCCGGCGGCCTGAGCACGGCGAACGGGTCTGTCACCTCGAGCTCGCGCCGGGCGAATCGGAACAGCTCGGCGGGGCGACCCCCTGCGCGCCCGGACTCCCGGCGCTGACCCGTCGAGACCAGCAAATGCCGGCGGAGGAGGATCCGCTGCAGGTTCGTCGCGGAGACGTCGTGGCCGAGCGCCGCGCGGTAGAGGCCGCGGAGCTCCGAGATCGTGAATGTCTCCGGGGCGAGGGCGTAGCCGGCGTTCGTATACGAGAGCTTGGCGCGGAGCCGCTCCCGGCCGGCGAGCACGATCGGCCGGTGGTCGAACGCGAGCTCCGGCAGCTTCTCGACTGGATGCCAGCGCGTGTCATCGGGCACGGCCGGGTCGAGATCGCTCGGGACGAGGCCGAGATACGCCGTGGTCAGCTCCCAGCGGAGAGGGTTGCGGCCCGGATCGCTGCGGGTCTCGAGCTGCTCGAGGTGTGAGAGCTCACGGACATCGACCTTCGTCGCGAGATGCCGTCGAATCGACTGCTCCAGGGTCTCTCCCTTGACGAGCTCGCCGCCCGGGAGAGCCCAGGTTCCGGCGAACGGCTCGAGCGCACGTTCCCAGAGAAGGACGTGCAGTTGGCTCTCCCGCACCTGCAAGACGACCGCGACGGCGGTCTGCGCCGGGGAAGATGTTTTCGCTTTTGGGTCGTAAACCATGTATGCTCCCGAACAGGTTATCGACTTTGAGGAGAAAACCTCGGAAGTGATGAACGGTTTCCATGGTGAGCAACCTGACTTGATCGTGATCGGAGGCGGTGTCGCCGGTCTCTACGCCGCGCTCTGCGCTGCCGCCGACCGTGATGTCTTGCTCCTGTCGAAGGGGCCTGTGTTCTCCTCGAACAGCTACTACGCCCAGGGCGGTGTTGCCGCCGCGATCGGCGAGGGCGACGATCCGAGCCTGCACGCGGTCGACACGGCGCGCGCGGGGCGGGGGATCTGCCGCGAGAGCGCGGTGCACGCGCTGACCCTCGAGGCACCGGCGCGAATCGCCGATCTGGTCGAGCTCGGGGTCGAGTTCGATGAAGGCCTGGGTCAGGAAGGCGGCCACTCGCGCCGCCGCGTCGTGCACGCGGGTGGCGCTGAGACCGGCAAGGCGATCGCGCAGGTTCTGGCCGCGCGCGCCCAGGAACACGAGCGAATCACGATCGTCGAAGGTGAGCGGGCGGTCGCGTTGTGGAAGTCCGATGGCCGCTGCGTGGGCGTGATCACGGACCGGCGCGCGATCCAGGGTCGCGCGACGCTGATCGCCACTGGCGGCTACGCGGCGCTCTGGGAGCGGACGACCAACCCGGCAGGGGCAGTCGGCGAGGGCCTTGCGCTCGCCTATCGAGCGGGGGCCGCGCTCGCCGATCTCGAGTTCGTGCAGTTTCATCCGACAGCGCTTGTCGACGACGGGTTCCTGCTCTCGGAAGCGCTTCGCGGCGAAGGAGCCTTACTTGTCGACGAGGACGGTGGCCGCTTCACGGACGAGCTCGCCCCGCGCGATGTCGTCACTCGTGCGATC
>DASZPQ010000088.1:0-38059 GCA_035550275.1 Gaiellaceae bacterium
CCTCGACCGGCGTGCCGGGGTTGACGACGACGCCCGCGTTGCAGCCGTGCTCGCGGATCTGCTGCAGCGTGTAGTGGATGTGCGGCGTCGCCTCGGGGTGGACGGTGATCACGTCGGCGCCGGCCTTCGCGAACGCCTCGATCTGGTTCTCGGGCGACTCGATCATCAGGTGGACGTCGAGCAGTCCGCCGCGGTCATGGACGAGGTCGCTGATCGACTCGAGCACGAGCGCTCCGATCGTGATCGGCGGGACGAAGTGCCCGTCCATCACGTCGAAGTGGATCACCCTGGCGCCCGCGTCCATCGTCATCGAGACGTCTTCACCGAGGCGCGAGAAGTTCGCAGCCAGGATCGAGGGGGCGATGTGTCCGTGAGGGAGCTGTGGGCGCTCGCTCATGAGCGATCTCGCTGCTCGAAGGCCTGCCGGCCTGCGGGTCCATGTGCGAAGTCGAGAAACATTTCCACGGCCGGCCTCAGTGGCACCGTAGCCGAACGGAGCGCATACCACTCCCGTTGGGTGAGCCCACCGCGGACGGGAATCTCGGCGAGCGTGCCGGCGGCGAGCTCGTGCTCGACCGCGACGCGTGACTGAAGCGAGACGCCGAGACCGAGCCGGACTGCCTCCTTGATCGCGCCGTTCGAGCCGAGCGTCAGCGTCTGCGGACGCAGCTCTCGTTCGGTCAGGAACTCGGACACGAGCTGCCGCGTGCCGGAGCCCTGCTCGCGCTGGAGCCAGACGCGGTCGGCCAGCTCTTCGGCTCCCACAGGATCGCCGACGGCAAGCGGATCGCCGGGGGCCGTGATCAGTGCGAGCTCGTTCTTCAGGAAGGCCTGGCCCTCGATTCGCTCGTCGTCCGGGGGCCGCCCGGCGACGGCAACGTCGGCCCGGTGCTCGAGCACGAGGTCGAAGAGCGTGGCCCGGTTGGCGACTTCGAGCGAGAGCTTGATCTCGGGATGAAGCGCGGTGAACGCCCGCAGGAGCGACGGCACGACGTACTCGGCAGCTGTCGCGACGGCGACGATGCTGAGGCTTCGCATCGACGCGTCCGATGCTTCCGCGGCGGCCTGCTTTCCCTGCTGGACGAGGCCGAGCACGTCGGCGGCATAGGGGAGGAATGCCTCGCCGGCCGCTGTCAGGCCGATTCCGCGGCCGACGCGCTCGGTCAGCTCGACGCCGAGCTCCTTCGAGAGCGACGAGACGGCGGCCGAGATCGAGGGCTGCGTCACGTAGAGCTTCTCGGCGGCAGCGGAGACCGACCCTTCGCGTGCGACCGCGAGGAAGCTGGAGAGCTGGTTCAGCGTCACAGCCATAGCCTTAACCTTATACAATTGCGCGCACTTTTTGATTGTCAGCGATCCGCGAGGCCCGTAGCCTTGGCCGCGGAGGTTCGGAGGGTGCGATGCGTCGCTCGCCCGACGGATACGCTGCGCAGCAGAATTCGGTCCCCATCCGCAAGGAGAAGCGATGCCACTCGCCACACTTCGCCAGGTCCTCGACGAAGCCGCCAAGGGCGGTTACGGCGTCGGCGCATTCAACGTCAACAACATGGAGCAGCTCCAGGGGATCGTCGACGGGGCCCAGGAGACGAACTCGCCCGTCATCGTCCAGGCCTCGCGCGGTGCGATTGCCTACGCCGGGCCGAACTACCTCAGGCACCTGATCATGGCGGCCGCTGAAAGCGCCCCTGAGATCCCGATCGTGCTCCATCTCGACCACGGCGACAAGCCCGAGACCTGCTTCATGGCGATCGACCTCGGTTTTACGAGCGTGATGATGGACGGCTCGCTGCTCGCCGACGGCAAGACGCCTTCCGACTACGAGTACAACATCCGCGTCACGCGCGAGGTGGCCGAAGCGGCCCATGCGAAGGGCGTCAGCGTCGAGGGCGAGCTCGGAACGCTCGGCGGCATCGAAGACGGGCACGGCTCGGGCGAGGTGCACCTGACCGATCCCGACCAGGCCGTCGACTTCGTCGCGCAGACCGGCGTGGACGCTTTGGCCGTCGCTATTGGCACCAGCCACGGCGCCTACAAGTTCACGGAGAAGCCCACCGGGGAGGTGCTCGCGATGCACCTGATCGAGGAGATCCACCAGAAGCTCCCCGACACGCACATGGTCATGCACGGCTCCTCGAGCGTCCCGCAGGAGCTCGTCGACCGGATCAACGCGGCCGGCGGACAGCTGAAGGAGACCTTCGGCGTTCCCGTCGAGGAGATCCAGCAGGGCATTCGCCACGGCGTGCGCAAGGTGAACGTCGACACCGACGGCCGCCTCGCGATCACAGCTGCGCTGCGCGAGTCGCTGAACGCGCATCCCTCCGAGTTCGATCCGCGCGCGTTCTTCAAGCCTGCGCGCTTCGCGATGAAGGAAGTCGTCGCGGAGCGGTTGACTCAGTTCGGAGCCGCCGGCCATGCCGGCGACTACAAGGTCCTGTCGCTCGACGAGATGAAGGAGCGTTACGCCAGTGCCTGACGCCGCGACCATCAGCAGCGACGCGGCCACCACCGCCGAGCTCGATCAGCTTTGCATCAACACCATCCGCACTCTCTCGATCGATGCGGTGCAGGCCGCGCAGTCCGGTCATCCCGGCGCGCCGCTCGCGCTCGCACCGACCGCGTACCTGCTCTACACGCGGATCATGAAGCACAATCCCGCCGATCCGACCTGGGCAGACCGCGACCGGCTCGTGCTGTCGGCCGGGCACGCGTCGATGCTGCTCTACGCGAGCCTCCATCTCGCGGGTTACCACCTGAGCCTCGACCAGATCAAGCTCTTCCGCCAGCTCGGCTCCGAGACGCCTGGGCATCCTGAGTACGGCGACACGCCCGGCGTCGAGACCACGACCGGCCCGCTCGGACAGGGCGTCGGCAACGCGGTCGGGATGGCGATGGCCGAGGAGTTCCTGCGCCAGCGCTACGGCACGGACGCCTGCGATCACCACGTCTTCGCGATCTGCTCCGACGGCGACCTGATGGAGGGCGTCGCCTCCGAGGCTGCGTCGCTCGCAGGCCATCTCGGCCTCGGCCGCCTCGTCATGCTCTACGACGACAACAAGATCACGATCGACGGGCCGACCGAGCTGTCGTTCGCGGGCGAAGACGTCCCGAAACGGTTCGAGGCCTACGGCTGGCACACGCTCACCGTCGAGGACGGCAACGACCTCGAGGCGATCGAGGCCGCGATCCGCGCGGGCATCGCCGAGACCGGCCGCCCGACGCTGATCTCGCTGAAGACCGTGATCGGCTTCGGCTCGCCGCGAGCGGGAACGCGCAAGGCTCACAGCGACCCAATGCCCGACGAGGATGTCCGCGCGACGAAAGAGGCGCTCGGCTGGGATCCGGACGCGCTGTTCTTCGTCCCGGATGAGGTTTACGCGCACTGGCGCGAGCCGAGCCTCCTGAAGGGCGCCGCCGCCCAGGCCGAGTGGAGCACGCGCTTCGAGGCGTGGGCATCGGCGAACGCCGACCTTGCTGCGGAGCTGCGGAACGCGTGGGCCGGCAAGCCGCAGCCCGGCTTCGGCACCTCGATCCCCGTCTTCGAGACGGGTCGCGCGGTCTCGACACGCGTCGCCGGCAGCGAAGTGATGCAGGCGTTCGGCCCGTTCGTGCCGACGATGGTCGGCGGGGCCGCAGACCTCGTCCACTCGACGTTCACGCATTTCGAGAGCGACTCCGCCTTCGGGCCGGGCCAGTCGGGCCGCAACGTCTCCTGGGGCGTTCGCGAGCACGGCATGGGCGCGGCGATCAACGGCCTCGCGCTGCACGGCGGGATTCTGAAGCCGTTCGGCTCGACGTTCTTCGTCTTCACCGACTACATGCGCCCGCCGATCCGGCTCTCGTCGCTGATGAAGCTCGACGCGGTCTGGATCTTCAGCCACGACTCGGTCGCGGTTGGCGAAGACGGGCCGACGCATCAGCCGGTCGAGCATCTGGCCGCGATGCGCGCGATCCCCGGCCTCACCGTGATCCGCCCGGCGGATGCGAACGAGACGGCGGAGGCCTGGCGCGTGATCGTCGAGGAGCTCGAGGGCCCGGCCTGTCTCGTGCTCTCCCGTCAGAACGTGCCGACGCTCGACCGCGAGACGTACGCGCCCGCTGCCGGTCTCGCTCGCGGCGCCTACGTGCTCGCCGGTGTCGACAATCCCGCGGCGGTGCTCGTGGCAACCGGAGCCGAGGTGGCCACCGCCCTCAGCGCCCGCGACCTGCTCGCGGAGAAGGGCATCGCGATCAGCGTCGTCTCGATGCCGAGCTGGGAGCTCTTCGAAGCGCAGCCTGCGAGCTATCGCGACGAGGTTCTGCCCGCCGGCATTCCGAAGGTCTCGGTGGAAGCGGGCTCGTCGTTCGGCTGGGCGAAGTGGGTCGACCACTCGGTCTCGATCGACACGTTCGGAGCCTCAGGCCCCGGCGGCAAGGTGCTGACGCACTTCGGCATCTCGCCCGAGAACATCGCCCTGCGCGTCGAAGAAGTCATCTAGCGCTGTGATGAAGGTCAGGGTCGGCTTCACGCCGGGTGAGGAGATCTCGGCGCCTGTTGGCGTCGTGATCGACGTGCTCCGGGCGACGTCGGTGATCTGCCAGGCGCTCGCAGGCGGCTTCGGCCGTGTGATCTGCGTCGGCGAGGTCGACCAGGCGCTCGCGCTTGCCGGGCCCGGGGTCGTGCTCGGCGGTGAGCGCGCGAACGTCCGGCCCGAGGGCTTCGACTTCGGCAACTCGCCGCGCGAATACGTGGCTGTCGACGGCGACGGCCGGACGCTCGTGCTGACGACGACGAACGGGACGCGCTTGCTCCTGGCGGCCGCAGCACGTTGCGAGCAGGTGTTCGTCGGCTCGCTGCTGAACCTGGATGCCGTCGTCGCAGCAGTTCGAGCGACCGGTGCCGATGAGGTCGCGGTGCTCTCGGCCGGCGTCGAGGGTGCCTTTGCGATCGACGACGTCTACGTCGCGGGGCGGATCGCGGCAGGGATCGGCGGCGACCCGCACGAGTCTGCGTCAGCCGCGATCAGGCTCGCGAACACCTTTGCGACCGCGGAGGACGGAATCGGCGGCGGCAGCAGCGCAGCGAACATCCGCCGCGTCGGTCTCACCGAAGACATTCCCTATTGCGCGCAGGAGTCTCTGCTCGACATCGCGCCTCGCATTGTCGAGCAGAGCGGCTCCTCCGTGACGATCAGCGCCGCGTAACTCTGCGCGTGTCGTTCCAGCGGTCGCGGTGCGGGCCGTGACCGCGATGGTGGCTCGGCATCGAAAGGTCGTCGAGGATCTCCTGGGCTGCGCGCACGCCTTCTGATGCCCCGCCTTCCATGAAGCCCTGGAAGTCCTGCGAGCAGTGCTCGCCGGCGAAGTGGATGTTCCCCTGGCGGACGCCCTCGTAGCCGCTGAACGACTGGTACTGGCCGACCTTCCAATAGGAGTACGAGAGGCCGAGGTTCGGGTCGAGCGCCGGCACCGAGAGCGTCGCCTTGCCGTTCCACTGACGGCTGATCCCGGGGTAGACCGACTCGATCTGGCGCAGGAAGCTCTGCGCGTAGCCCGTGACCGCCGGGTTCGACGAGGCGTTGCTGTACGGCGTGTTCGGATGGAAGCCGCCGGCGATGCTGCCGCCGGTGTAGTCGACGAGGATCCCCGTCGAGCCGGGCTGCCCGCGTGTGACATCCCAGGTGTTGACCGCGCCGGTGTCGCTGTAGGAGCCGCCCGACGAGACGCCCCAGGGCCCGTGGCCGTTCCAGTAGCGGTTCTGGAACTGGAGCTGGAGCTTCACGTTTCGTCCGGCGCCGAGCTGCGTGATCGCGGTCTGCTTCAGCGGGTTGAAGTTCGCCCGCGAGTAGTCGACGTTCTGGAGCGCCGGGAACGACATGCAGAGGATCACCTGGTCGGCCGTGACCGTTTGGGTGCGATGGCCAGTGTTGAACGTCAGCGTGGAGCTGCCGTCACGGTTGGCGACGATCCGCGCCAGCTGCCACCCGGTCTGCACGCTGCCGTCCGGCAGCGAGCTCGCGATCGCGTTCGGCAGCTGCTCGTTGCCGCCGATGATGTGGAAGACCTCGTCGGAGGCGCCGAAGATCGAGAACTCGCCCTCGACCGGCTGGTAGCCGAGCAGGTAGACGATGTTCAGCGCGGACTGGACGTTCGTGTCGGCGCCGTACTCTTCGCCGTAGGCGACGTCGAGCAGCTGGCCCATCGGAGAGGAGTGCCCGCCTGGCACCCGCGACGAGATCCAGTCGTAGACGCTCATGTTGTCCAGGGCCCGGCCCGCGTGAGTGCTGTTGTTGTACGTCGTCGGGTAGTCGGCCGCGGTCGTGTCGTCGTCCAGGGCCGACTGGACCGGCGCGAAGTCAGAGGTCGCCTGCGCGACGGAGTAGTAGTGACGGTTGAAGAAGTACGTGTCCGTGGCACCTGCAGGCTGCGCGTCCGGAAGGTTCACGGTTGCGAGGCCGAAGCGGTCGGCGAGCGCGAGGATCGTCTCGTGTCCCGTGTCGATCAGCTCGCCGCACCACTCACTCGTCTGGCCGTTCTGCCAGTAGCCGGTCGTGTCCGAGTGCATCCGGCCGCCGATCCGGTCCGACGCCTCGTAGACGGTCGATGCGAGGCCGGCGTCGCTCAACGTCAGCGCGGCGCTCATCCCGGCGATGCCCCCGCCGACGATCGCGATCGTCGGCTTACGGGTCTTGCCAGATCCGGTGTCGGCTTTCGCCGCTCCTGCGAACGCGGCCGGGCCGAACGTGGCCGCGGCACCGGCGACGCCTGCGCGCTTGATCAGGTCGCGCCGGGTGAGACGCGAAGACTCTTCGGCACGGATCTCGTCGAGGAGCTCGACCGGGACCTTCCGCCGGTCGGCCTCCCTGCAATCCGCCGCAATCTTCTGAAGCGTCCGCATCAGTGCTGTCCGTGCCATGTCTGCCTGCCTCCTGGTCGCCTGGATCTCCGATCCTACTCCTCGGCGACGGGCGGTTTGCAAGTCGCCGAGAACCGTGTTGCGGCCCGGTGCAGCTGCGTCACGAGGGACGATTCGGCCCTCCGCGCCCGATTCGTTCGGCCGAGCGAAGGGTAGAAAGGAGTGAGGTGGGCGCCGGTCATTCGTCAGTCGCGGACTACCGAGCGCGAATGGCCTATGCTTGTAGGGCGGGTGATCAACCGCTCGGCGCGTTGAGCTCAGTCAAAAGGGGAGGTAACCGTGCGTGGATTCAGGCACCTGGTCGTGCTGACCTTTGGAGTGACGGCTTGCTTGGTCGTCGTCTCCGTCGCGAGCTCTGCGACGAACACTCACTCGAAGGCGGCTTCGACCGTCCTCGTGCCAAAGCTGACGCCACCCGCGATCGTCGGCAACGTCTATCCGGTGGCTCCGGCCAAGGCGTTCGCCTTCTGCAAGCCGGTCCCGAAAGCCGCCTGCACAGGGCACACCTTCAGGGTCAAGTCGAACCTGCCGCCGGGGATGCAGGTCGTCGCCTCGAGCGGTGTCCTGAACGGCGTCCCCCGCAAGGGCGCGGACATGATCAAGGAGAAGACCGCGTCAGGGCCGGGGATCTTCAACTTCCAGGTCTGCTCCGCCAAGCTCTGCAAGCCCACTCAGATCGCAGTCTTCAGCAACTTCAACGGCACCTGGAAAGGCGCCTACCAGGGTGACCCGGGCGCGTTCGCGTGCAACACGCCGCTCTCGGGCACGATCACGCTCGTCTTCAAGCAGAAGGTCGCGATCGTGAAGGGGAAGCCGGTCTCGACGATCACGGGCACGTTCTCGCTGACGACGCTGCCGCCGCTCAGCGATGACAAGAACACGGGTGACTGCACGATGACGACGCAGACGTTCACCGCCAGCGGGAACGTCGAGAATCCGGCGGCCGCAGGCTCCAATTCGGGGAAGGGTGTCTTCAACGCGACCGCGCTCGCGAACGGGACGATCAGTGGAACGCTGTCGCTTCAGTCGCAGAGCACGACCCCGTGTGCAACGGCGCCTCCCGGAACCCCGTGCGCCGGGCTCTTCAGCCAGATCACGTTCACGGCCAGCCCAGGCTAGGCGCGTAGACGGCGGCGCCGGGCATGGTGCCTGGAGCCGCCGCAGTTCTTGGTCTGGCCGGCTCGCCCAGCGCTCGTCGTAAGCGTCAGGCCGGGGTGCAGCCGCTCTGGTTCAGCTCGGCGTTCGGGTTTAACTTCACCTTGATCGTGTGCGTTCGCGGCGGGGTCGAGGCGAGCTTGACCGTGATCGTCACCGTGTCGGCGACCGACACGGGGAACGACGTGAGGCCGATGCTGTTCTTGCCGACAGTGAACGGCAGCGTCGTCTTGAAGGACTTGCCGGTTAGGGTGAATGTGCCCTTGATCCCGGCTGCTCCGGCAGCTGTCATCTTCACGATCCCGCTTGAAAGCGCGTCGTCGTAGGTGAAGAAGACGCACGCCTTGATCGGCCCGGCCTTCTTGTCTTGACGTGCCCCTGCCGTGCCCGCGAGCCCGGCAACGACGACTGACGTGACCAGGAGCGCTAGTGAGGCTCGCCTGCGCATGCGATTCGATGGTACGCAAAGTCGTCCGGCAGGCGCTTGAGTGAAGTCGTTCACGAGACGTTCATCAAGAGGTGATCTGCGTGCAATGACCCCGTGACGGTCCGGCAACGCGACCCATCTACCGTCGCGACCTTGAAGACAGATCCGGACACCGGCCTGCATACAGCGACGTATTTGCCGATCGATGCGGCGACGCCGTATCCATGGCCGTGGCATGGGCTCCTCACCCCGTCGCGACTGGCGCTCGTCGTCCTTCGCCAGGAGCGGTGGCTACCCGAGCCATCTGGCGCCGACCGGCAACTGGACGCGGTCGCGACTGCGGTTCGGGCTGCCGGCGGAATCGTCGTCGAGGTCGTCGACCACGGGCAGACGCCTTCCGGCGGAGCCGACCTTGCAGTCCATTCGGACGCGACGAATGCCTTTCACGGCTCGAACCTCGACGACATGCTCCGCGCGGCCGGCCGGTCGGATCTGCTGCTCGCAGGCTGGGGGCTCGAATCGTCTGTTCACTCGACGATGCGTGCGGCAAACGATTGTGGCTACGAGTGCTTGCTCGTTCCAGACGCCTGTGCGGCGATCGATCCGAGCCTGATCGAGGCTGCCTGCAGCACGGTCATGTTCTCGGGCGGGATCTTCGGGGCCTACGCCTCGGCCGCAGACGTGATCTCGGCCCTCGGCGGCTCGCCGTCCCCCGACGCTTCACCTTTGCCCTCTCTTGCCGCCGCTCGAGCTCGAGCCTCGGTCACCACTGACAAGGAGCACACGATGAGTGAGTTGACTCCGGGTCGGGTCGACGCCGATCCCTATCCCTGGCCCTACGACGGCGTGCTCGATCCCGAGCGGACGGCGTTGATCCTGATCGACTGGCAGGTCGACTTCTGCGGCCCGGGGGGCTACGTCGATCAGATGGGCTACGACCTCTCGCTGACGCGCACGCCGCTCGAGCCGACAGCGCGCGTGCTCGCTGAGCTGCGCGAATGGGGCTGCACGGTGATCCACACGCGTGAGGGCCACCGCCCCGATCTCGCGGATTGCCCGTCAAACAAGCTCTGGCGCTCGAAGCGCATCGGAGCCGGGATCGGCGACTCCGGTCCGTGTGGCCGCATCCTCGTTCGCGGCGAGCCCGGCTGGGAGATCGTCCCGGAGGTTGCGCCGATCGAGGGCGAGCTCGTGATCGACAAGCCCGGGAAAGGCGCGTTCTACGCCACCGACCTCGATCTGCTGCTGCGCAGCCGTGGGATCACGCACCTGATCTTCACGGGCATCACGACCGACGTCTGCGTCCACACGACGATGCGCGACGCGAACGACCGCGGCTACGAGTGCCTGCTGCTGTCCGACTGCACCGGCGCGACCGATGTCGGCAACTACGAGGCGGCGCTGAAGATGGTCACGATGCAAGGCGGGGTCTTCGGGTCCGTGGCCAGCTCCGAGAGCTTGATCGCGGCCGTCGGAGCCCGTGAGGCGGTGCTTCAAGCGTGACCGAGCCCGGCGTCGGAACAGCCAGCGACATCGCCTATCGCGAGCTGAAGTCGTGGATCCTGATGGGCGAGATCCCGCTCGGGATGAGGCTCGGCGAGGAGCGGATCGCCGACCGGCTCTCGCTCTCGCGGACACCTGTGCGCGAGGCGCTCCTGCGCCTCTACGCCGAGCGCTTCCTGGAGCGGCATCCGGAAGGCGGCTACCGGATCAACCACCCGACGGCGCGCTCGATGCAGGAGCTCTACGAGCTGCGGAAGGCACTCGAGCTCTATGCCGTGCGGCGCACGATCGAGAGCCCGCAGGCAGAGACGATCGCGATCCTCGAGGAGCTGCGCTCCGACTGGGCGGCCCTCGCCGAGGACGCGCCGGAGCTCGACCCGGACTTCGTCCTCCTGGACGAGGACTTCCACCGGCGCCTCGCGGAGGCCTCCGGGAACGAGGAGCTCGTCGAGGCGCTCCGCCGGGTCGGGGAGCGGATCCGCCCCGTCCGCACGCACGACTTCCTGATGACCGGCCGGATCGACGCCACGATCGAGCAGCACCTGGCGATCGTCGCAGCCGCGGTCGACGGCAGCCCCGACGCCGAGGAGCTGCTCGAGCGCCACATCTCCGAGTCGCAGAGCTTCGTCGAGTCGGCGGTCGGCCGTGTGCTCGAGAAGATGCTGACGACGGGTGAAGGAGGCCTCGCGTGGTGACCGGCATCGCCTCGATGGCGGCGCCGGTCGCCGAGCGCTCGGAGCCGGTCACGCCCCTGCTCGACGCGTCGAAGCTGACGATCGCCTTCGGGCCGGTCGTCGCGAACGACGAGGTGAGCCTCACGGTCTATCCGTCCGAGATCCAGTGCGTGCTGGGCGAGAACGGCGCAGGCAAGAGCACGTTGATGAAGATCCTCTACGGCGTCTACCGGCCCGACAGCGGCTCGATCAGCGTCGACGGCCAGCCCGTCGTGATCGACTCGCCGCTCGTCGCCCGCAAGCTCGGGCTGGGGATGGTCTTCCAGGACTTCCGGCTCGTCCCGGCGCTGACGGTCTACGAGAATGTCGCGCTCGCTGCCCCAGGATCCGGGCCCTTGCTACGGCGACGCGAGATTCTTGGGCGCCTGGCCGAGGTGTCGAAGTCGCTCGGCCTCGATGTCGACCCCCAGGCCCCGGTTCGCACGCTGCCGATCGCGCAACGGCAGCAGGTCGAGATCGCGAAGGTGCTCGTCGCCGGCGCGCGGATCCTGATCCTCGACGAGCCGACGAGCGTGCTCGCGCCGCAGGAGGCCGACGGTCTCTTCGAGCAGATGGACCAGCTGCGGAAGGCCGGGATGTCGGTCCTGATCATCACGCACAAGCTGCGCGAGGCGCGCAAGGTCGCCGACCGGCTGACGGTGCTTCGCGGTGGCAAGAGCGTCGTCGAGGGCGTCCTGCCGGAGACGATGAACGACAGCGAGCTGATCGAGGCGATGGTCGGACGCAGCCTCGCGCCGCTTCCCGCCGAGCGCGAGACCATGCCGAAGGAACGGAACGTGCTCGAGCTGCGGCGCTTGAAGGTGCCGGGCCAGGCGGGCCTTGCGGGCCTGCGGGGGCTCGATCTCACGGTGGCCGAGGGCGAGGTCGTCGGGATCGCCGGCGTCGCCGGCAGCGGGCAGCGGGAGCTCGTCGACGCGCTTGCAGGCGCGCGGCCCTGGACCGCCGATTCGTTCGCCGTCGGGAGCGCCGAGCTGCGCCGCTCGGATCCGGTGATCGCACTGCGCTCGGGCGTCAGCTGCGTCCCCGAGGACCCGGTGGCGGAGTGGGTGATTCCCGGGCTGACGATCGTCGAGCACATCGTGCTCGCGCGGATGCGCGAAGGAAACGGCACCGCGGGCCGCCGGAGGCTCGGAATCGACTGGAAGCACCACCGCTCGAAGACCGGCGAGCTCGATGCCGCTGCGAACCTCGAGATGGCGGCCATGGACCGCCAGGTGGCGACACTCTCGGGCGGGAACATCCAGCGCGTCGTCCTGACACACGTCCTGGCCGGCGAATCGACGCTCTACGTCCTCGCCTATCCGACCCGCGGCCTCGACGTCGCCTCCTGCCGCCGGGTGCACGAGCTCGTGCTCGCCTGCCGCGCGAAGGGGGCCGGGGTCGTGATCGTCTCGGAGGATCTGGACGAGCTGCTGCTGCTCTCCGACCGGATTGCCGTGCTCCACGACGGCCATCTCGCCGGGATCTGCGACGCGGGCACGGACGCGCAGGAGATCGGGCGCCTGATGCTCGGAGCTGCGGCATGACCGGCTTCGCGGCAAGCGTGGCGCCGGCGGTTCGCTCGCGGCTGACCGTCCCGGCGGCGCGACATCTGGCTGCGCGCACCCTCTTCTGGGGCGGAATGTACCTCTCCGCGCTCGTGATCTTCGGTGCCTTCACCGCGCTGCGCGGGGCCGATCCGTTCGCCATGTACCACGCGATGTGGCAGTCGACCGTCCTGAACGCCTACGGTCGCGGCCAGGTGCTCGACAAGGCGGCGCCCTTCATCCTCTGCGGGCTTGCGGTTGCGATTCCGGCCCGGGCCGGCCTCGTGAACATCGGCGGCGAGGGCCAGATCGTGATCGGGGTCACGGCCGCCGGGGGTGTCGCACTCGCTCTCGGCACCCATGTCACGGGGACGCCCGCCCTGATCCTGATGGGGCTCGGCGCGATGGCGGCGGGCGCTCTCTGGGCGGCGATCGCGACCGTGCTCAGGCTGGTCGGAAACGTGAACGAGGCGATCGCGACCCTGCTCCTGAACTACGTCGGCGCCGACGTTCTCAACTATCTCGTCTACGGGCCCTGGCGCGATCCGGCCGGCAACGGCCAGCCGGCCGCAAAGCCGCTTCCCGAAGGCGACTCGCTCCCGAAGCTCGGAAGCTATGCGCACATCGGGATCGTCGCCGCGCTCGTCGCCGCGGTCGTTGTCGCCTTCGCGTTGAAGCGGACGAGTTGGGGCTTCATGCTTCGCTGCGTCGGCGGCAATCAAACGGCTGCGCGGCGAGCCGGGCTCAAGGTGGCGTGGCTGATGATGAGCGCGATGCTCGTCGGCGGTGCGCTCGCCGGGCTCGCCGGGATGATCCAGTTCACCGGGCTCGAGGGCCAGTTGCGACCCGGGATCGCGGCGACCTTCGGCTACACGGGCTTCCTCGCGAGTTGGCTCGCCCGCCACCAACCCGGCAAGGTCGTGCTCGCAGCCGGGCTGCTGGCCGGGATCGCGGTCGCCGGCGATTCGCTCCAGATCACGTCGCATCTGCCGGGGAGCACCGTCAACATCCTGATGGCGCTGATCCTGCTCGCGATGCTCGCGACCCGCTCCCGCTCCAAGGCGGCGGCATGAGCGTCCTGATCACGATCGTCGCGGGAGCCGTCGCGGGCGGGACATCGATCCTCTATGCCGCACTGGGCGAGACGATCTCCGAGCGCGCCGGCGTGATCAACGTCGGCACCGAGGGGACGATGCTCGTGGGCGCCCTGGCGGGCTTCGCAGCCGTCGTCGAGGTCGGCAATCCGTGGATCGCAATCCCTGCCGGCGCCGCCGCCGGAGCGGCGCTCGCTGCGGTCTTCGCCTTCGTCGTCATCTACCGGAAGGCCAGCCAGCTCGCCACCGGCCTCGTCGTCATGTTCCTCGCCCTCGGAATCACGTCGCTCTACGGCGCCTCGTACGTCAGCGCCGACGTGCACGGCTTCACGACCTGGAAGATCCCCGTGCTCGGCGCCCTGCCGTTCTTCGGCCGCGTCTTCTTCGAGCACGACCCGCTCGTCTACATCTCGTACTTCGTGGTCCCGGCGGTCTGGTGGCTGCTCTTCCGCAGCCGCTGGGGCCTCTTGATCCGCACGGCCGGCGAGCGCCCGGAGGCGTTACGCGCCTACGGCGTCTCTCCCTCTCTCGTCCGCCTGGTCGCCGTGACGCTCGGCGGCGCGCTCGCCGGCATCGGCGGTGCCCAGCTCTCGACGGCGCTCGCGCTCTCGTGGTCGGAGGGCATGACCGCGGGCCGTGGCTTCGTCGCGGTTGCGCTCGTCATCTTCGGCGGCTGGCGCCCGCTGCGCGTCATGGGCGGCGCCTACCTCTTCGGAGCCGCAATCACGATCGGCTCCGTCTTGCAGGTGCACGGAGTCCAGGTCAACCAGTTTGTCCTCGATGCGTTCCCGTACGTCCTGACCCTCGTCGTGCTCGTCGCGCTGATGCGGCGCGAGGGCCAGCAAGCACCCGAAGCCCTTGGCCAGTCGCTCTAGCGGCCGGCCATCGTTGTCAACCGCCCCCAGAGTAGGAGACCAGACGCATGACTGACTCAAAGAAGTTGTTTCGCAGATACCGCCTTCCGCTCGGGGCCGCTGCGGCCGTCGTGCTGGCGGCGACCGCCTTCGGCGGAGCCTCGTCGAGCGCGGCGCCCAAGGTGGCCGTGACCTGCTCGTCCCCGTCCGGTGCGAGCGGCCCAGGTACCGGAGCCACGACGATCGGATTCATCTACGTCGGCTCGAAGACCGACTTCGGCTACAACGAGGCCGCCCACGCCGGTGCGGTGGCGCTCGGAAAGGCTTGCCCCAACATCAAGATCCTCGAGGCCGACTCGATCCCCGAGACCTCGGACATGACGACGGCCGCTGAGCAGATGATCGGCCAGGGCGCCAAGATCATCTTCTCGACGAGCTACGGCTACAAGGATTACGCCGTGTCGCTCGCCAAGGAGCACTCTGATGTGGCGGTGCTCCAGCAGGGCAACTTCATCACGCCGCCGGTCCCGCCGAATGCGAACACCTACTTCGGAAACGTCTACGAGACGGTCTACCTGGCCGGGATCGCGGCCGGCAAGGCGACGAAAACAGGCAAGCTCGGCTTTGTCGCCGCGTTCCCGATCCCGCAGACGCTCCTGAACATCAACGCGTTCGAGCTCGGCGCGCAGTCGGTGAACCCGAAGGTGAAGACCTACACCGTCTTCACCGGCAGCTGGTGCGACCCGGGCAAGCAGGCCGATGCTGCGTCGAGCCTGCTCTCGGAGGGCGCCGACGTCCTCACTCAGCACCAGGACTGCACTGGCACGGTGATCAAAGCCGCTGAGGCGAAGGGCGCGTTCTCGGTCGGCTATCACTACGACGCCCAGTCGCTCGCACCGAAGGGCTGGCTCACCGGCTCCGACTGGAACTGGGGCCCGCTTTACGAGTCGATGGTCAGCACGATCCTGAACGGGAAGTTCACCGGCAGCGTCTTCAACACGAACTACTCGCTCGGCTTCTCGAGCAAGACGATCCCCTCGCCGATGGATCTCGCTCCGTACGGCCCGTCGGTCAAGGCCGGCACGAAGGCGCTGATCGCAACGGCGAAGAAGAAGATCCTGGCCGGCTGGTCGCCGTTCACCGGTCCGATCGTCGACCAGTCGGGGAAGATCGAGGTCGCCAAGGGCAAGGCCGCCACGGCCGCGCAGCTCGCCGGCATGGGCTACCTCGTCAAGGGCGTTGTCGGCTCGATTCCCAAGTGAGCCACTCTGAGCTTTCGGCGAGTGGGGCGGCGGAGGTCGCCCCACTCGCCGAGAACGAATCCAGCGGTCCGGCAGCTCGCCGCGTACGCGCTGCATATGCCCTGATCGAGGAGCTCGAACGTCCTGAGATCTGGATCTCGCTTCGCTCGCAGGCAGATGCGCTCATGGACGCCGAGCGGATCGATGCAGCAGTGGCTCGCGGTGAGGAGCTGCCGCTGGCCGGGACCGTGATCGCTGTCAAGGACAACATCGACGTCGCTGGCTTCCCGACGACGGCGGGCTGTCCCGCGTATGCCTATGAGCCGGAGACGACCGCCCCGGCCGTGGAGCGTCTCGTTGCGGCGGGAGCCGTCGTGCTCGGCAAGACGAATCTGGACCAGTTCGCGACGGGGCTCGTCGGGACTCGGTCTCCGTACGGCGTCGTCCGGAATGCGGCCGTGGCGGGCCTGGTTGCAGGCGGCTCGAGCTCGGGCTCGGCCGTGGCGGTCGCGCTCGGGATCGTCGATTTCGGGATCGGCACCGACACGGCCGGCTCCGGACGGATCCCGGCTGCTTTCAACGGGGTGGTCGGGATCAAGCCGACGATCGGGCTGGTGCCGACCGGCGGCGTCGTGCCCGCGTCCCGTTCGTTCGATTGCGTGAGCGTTTTCGCCGCCTCCGTTGCCGGGGCCGAGACGGCGCTCGACGTCATGGTGGGCGCCGCTCCCGAGCGCGCATGGCCGGCGAGCGTCGCGCTCGGTGCGCCTGCCGACGTCGCGGTCGCAGTGCCGGCCGGCCGGCTGCCTGGCCTTTCAGAGGACTGGGCCGAGCTCTTCGAGCTCGCGATTCGCCGGCTCGAGGCCGGCGGGGCAAAGATCGTGCCGATCGAGATCGAGCCGTTTCTGGAAGGAGCGCGCCTGCTCTACGAGAGCGCGCTCGTGGCCGAGCGCTACGCCGCGGTCGGCCCCTTCGTGGATGCGAATCCCGCCAGCGTCGACCCAACGGTGGCCTCGATCATCGGCGAGGCGCGCGGCTTTGCCGCGCACGAGTTCGTGCGGGACGTGGCGCAGCTCGAGGACGCGCGCGGTCGAGCGATGGCCGTCCTGTCGGAAGCCGACGTCCTGCTCCTGCCGACCGCGCCAGAGCACCCGACTATCGAGGAGGTCGCGGCCGACCCGGTCGGCGTGAACAGGCGCCTCGGCCGCTATGCGAGCTTTGCGAACCTCTTCGATCTGACCGCCGTCTCGGTCCCGGCCGGGGACAAGCACGGATACCCGTTTGGTGTGACGGTCTTCGCGCGCGCGTTTGGTGAGCGGGTCGCCGCCGATGTCGCCCGGCGAATCGCCGGCGAGCCGGCCGCGAGCACTCAGGCGATCGGCGCTCCAGGCCACGCCTTGATGGTGATCGGAGCCCATCTCTCGGGGCAGCCGCTGAATCGCGAGCTCACCTCGCGCGGCGCGCGGCTGATCGCTCCCGTGAGGACGGAGCAGCTCTACCGGATGTTCGCTCTGCCGACGACTCCGGCCAAGCCGGGGCTTCAGCACGTTGGGGCCGGAGGAGCCAGCGTTGAAGGAGAGCTCTGGCTGATGCCGCCCGCCGGCCTCGGTTCGCTCCTCGCCAGCCTGCCCGAGCCGATGACCCTCGGCCGGGTCTCGCTCGACGACGGAACGCAGGTGACCGGCTTCTTCTGCCAGGCGTCGGCGACCGAAGGGGCCGCCGACATCAGCCACTACGGCGGCTGGCGCAACTACCTCGGGCGGGAATCGTGAGCACGAATCACGCCACGGCCCTGCTCGAGCGGATGGGCGCCGCCCTGCGTGACGACCCGCGCTGGGCCGGCATCGACCCGGCCCCGGCCTTCTCCCCGGATCCTCGCCCGATCCCACGCGTCGGCGCGGATGCAAGTAACAACTTGTTACTTGCCACCCCGCGCCGGCCGGCCGGCGATGTTCTCGCCGCGATCGAGGAGCTTCAACCGCAGTTGAACGCGTTCACGTCTGTCTTCCACGACGCTGCAGACGCCATTCCCGGCCGAGGACCGCTCGCTGGAATGCCGTTCGCAGTCAAGGATCTCATCGACATCGAGGGAGTCGTGACGCTTGCCGGTTCGGTCGCCAAGGCGGGCGACGCTCCGGCGAGCGCCGATGCGACGGCGGTCGGGCGCATGCGGGACGCCGGTGGACTGCTCGTCGGGGCGACGAACATGGACGAGTTCGCCTACGGCTTCACGACCGAGAATTCGCATTACGGCCCGACGCGGAATCCGCACGATCTCGAACGGGTCGCAGGCGGCTCTTCCGGCGGCTCGGCGGCCGCCGTTGCCGCGGGGCTTGTCGCGGCGGCGCTCGGGACGGACACGAACGGATCGGTCAGGATCCCCGCTGCCTTCTGCGGCATCTACGGCCTCCGCCCGACTCAGGGTCTCGTGCCGACGGCCGGCGCGACGCTGTTTGCGCCGAGCTTCGATGTCGTCGGCCCGTTTGCCGGGACGGTGGCGGAGCTCGCGGCCGTTCTCGACGTGATCGCAGCTCCTGCCGAGCCCTTCACCGCGTTTCTCGAAGGTGGACTGGAGGGGCTCCGCGTCGCTCGCGCGAGTGGCGAGCTCTGGGACGCCGCGTCCCCTGAGGTGCTCGATGCCGCCGGACGGGTCGCCGATGCGCTCGGCGCTGCGGACGCGATCGACCTGCCCGAGGTCGGGCTCGCCCGGGCGGCGGCGATCGTGATCACCGCCGCCGAGGGCGCGGACCAGCACCAGGTGCTCCTGCGCGAGAGCCCGGAGCTCGTGGATCGTCGCGTCCGAGACCGCTTCCTCGCCGGTCTTGGCGTTCCCGCCACGGATTACCTTGCAGCGCAGCGCTTCCGCGCCTGGTGGCAGGCGCTGGTGCTGCCGCTGCTCGATGACGTCGACGTCCTGGTGCTGCCGACGGTGGCATGCACGGCGCCGCTGATCGATCAGGAAACGATCGAGGTCGGCGGCGTCACGCTCCCAACCGGAGCGGTGCTCGGCCGCTTCACACAGCCGGTCTCGTTCATCGGGCTTCCGGCGTTGAGCGTGCCGGTCGCCGGCCCGAGCGGCCTGCCGATCGGCGTGCAGCTCGTCGGAAGGCCCTTCGGGGACGGCGCCCTGCTCCGCGCAGCGGCGGCACTCGAGGCATCGGGCGTGATCGGAGCCGTCACCCCGGCGATCAGAAGGAGCGAATCATGGACGTGAACCTGCCCGAGGTCGTCGAGGAGATCAGGGTCATCTTCGAGGCATACGAGGCCGCGCTTCTCTCGCCTGATCTCGAGCTGCTCGCGGCGTCCTTCTGGGAATCCGAGCTGACGGTGCGGTACGGCGTCAACGAGCTCCAGTACGGCGCTGATGCAATCGCAGAATGGCGGCAGACGGCATTCCCGCTGCCGCCAGGTCGAGTGACGGGCCCGACGGTGATCGCCACCTTCGGCACGGATGTGGCGACCGTGAGCACCGAGTTCCGCAACAGCGGCGGTTCGATGATCGGCCGTCAGAGCCAGACGTGGATCCGCTTCCCGGCCGGCTGGAAGATCGTCGCCGCCCACGTCTCGTTGATGGCGCCGCAGGCCTGACAGGACGCAATACTGATGCCCGATGCGTTTCGTGCCCTCGGAGCGTCACCTCTTGCGAGCCAGAGACCTTGTCGACGCGCGCTACGCAGAGCCGCTCGGTGTCGCGGATCTGGCCCGCGCGGCAGGTCTGTCGCGCGCTCACTTCAGCCGGGAGTTCAAACGGTCGTTCGGTGAGTCGCCGCACGCGTATCTGCTCACGCGCCGGCTGGAACGGGCCGCGTCGCTGCTCCGCTCGACCGATCGCTCCGTCGCCGAGATCTGTTTCGCGGTCGGATTGCGGAGCCTCGGCTCGTTCACGTCGAGCTTCACGCGCGCCTACGGGATGACGCCGACCGCCTACCGCGCGATGTTTCCGCCGGCGGCGCAGTACGCGCGGATTCCGGCATGCGTGCTGCGCGTGCACGGACGTCCGCACCACCGCACGTTCCGGGCAGGCGGCGGATCGGCGCGTCCCTAGCGTCGGGTTCCCGTCGGCCGTCGAGAAGCGATCAAACCCATGGTTTGCGGGCTGATCGCAGCCCCTTGCAAATCGCGCCGCGGCGAGCTTATGCTTGCCAACACGGGCCGGATCGGCTCCGACGCCTGTACGTCGAGGTGAAGAAGCCTGGCGAAGCAGCCGTCTCTCTCGGTTTGGAGGGCAGGTCATGCTTCGCAAGTCGCAAGGTCGTTTCGTCGTCAGCCTTGGAATCGTCGCGGTGGCCGCCACCGCACTGTTCGCGGCCGGGTGCGGGGCGAAGAAGAGCCAGGGCGCGCTCGTCGGCTGGGCCATCGCGGGCCATCCGCTCGTCGGCGCGACCATCAAGGCCGTCGACGACAAGGGGAAGGTGATCGCGACCTCGCCGGCCACGAGTCTCAGAACCGGGACGTGGTACCTGCCGCTCGCGGGCCCACCGAAGACGTTCACGGTCGTCGTCTCCGGAGGCTCGGATCACGGGCGGCCGTTCAAAGGCGAGCTGAAGAACGTGATCCACGATTACGACTTCAAGTCGCCGCGCGCGATTCACGTCAATCCGGCAACGACGCTCGTCTCCGCCTATGAGGGCGTGCATCCGGACGCCACCGGAGACCAGGCTGTCGAAGCGGTGTCGAAGTTCCTTCGCGTCCCCGATCCGCTCGACCTCGAGTCCGACCTGCGCGTCAGCGACAGGTTCTTCAGCGGCGTCGAGTTCATGAAGGAGGCGACCGCGGCAGGCGGCGTCGGGCCCTTCATCGACAAGCTCGAGCGCGATCTCGAGGCGGGCAAGACGCATCCGTTCCCCCGGGCGCCGTCGAATCAGGATGGGCTCGGCGCTGCGCTGACGCCGCTCCAGTACCTCCAAGGCGCGTCGGCCGTGGTCGGGATCACGGGCTCGATCGTCGGGATGATCCGGGGTCAGCAAGAAGACGCCGAGATCTCCCAGATCGAGAGTCAGGTCTCGCAGATCGAGAGCCAGGTCGCAGATATCCAGACGGACATGAACACGGTGCTGACCCAGCTGAACAGCCTCGTCCAGCAGACGGGCCAGAACGGGTACAACGCCGCGATCAGCACCAATACGAACAATCTGGTCACGCAGCTCGGGATCATCTATCCGCTCTACCAGAACCTTCTTCAGACGGCGACGTCGTCCTCGATCACGGCTGTGTTCAACCCGTACAACCCCTACGACCAGTCGTGGGTACCGCCAGCGACGCCGGCGTCACCGGCACAGATCGAAGCCGCAGTCACGGCCTTCGAGAATGCGATGCAGGGCAACGAGTCGCTCTTCGACAACGCGGGCGGCGGCGGGGTCTTCGGCATCTACAGCGACCTCGTCAAGAGCGGCGGCCAGACGGGCGGCCTGGACGAGTGGGCGACCCTCGCCGGGACACACACGACGAGGTTCATCACCCACGCGACGCAGGTGCGCGCTGCCTATGCGATCGCCTACTGGCTTGGCATCGAGAGCGAGGTGCTCGACGTCGACGGGGCCTACGAGAGCGCGATGAACACCGACAGCTCCGGCAAGGCGATCACGCCGGCCCCGGTGAACATGCACTGGAGCGAGGCGAGCAAAGCCTTCACAGGACAGGTGGCGACGGATGCCGACAGCCAGTGTGTGGCGAGCGGCGGGGCGACCGGCACGAGCAACGACGTGCTGAACGAGCTGAACGCATCCCATTCGTGCTTCACGGCCCTTCCGGACGACACGAGTAGTGGCCCCGCCTACCAGGCAAACGGCCTCTACCCGATGACTCTGGTCGACCAGGCGACGGGGCTGATGTGGGAGGACGGCGGCGGCGGCAATTCCGACTATTACGACTCGACGAACTTCGTCTCAGATGCGTCGCAGACCGGATTCCCCGATCCGGCGAGCGTCCCGAGCCCCGGTTGGGCGCTCCCGTCCCTGTCCGACTACGAGACGCTCGCCTCGGAGGATCAGGGGGGTTGGGACGTGCGGGATCAATACTCGAGCACGCTCGACATGCTCGCCAACTACGCGCAGCTCCCGTTCTTCCAGAACCTGGTCGCCGACACCATGGACTCGACCAAGTCACAGCCGGGTGACTTCAACCTTGCCTACTGGACGAACTACGGCTCTTGCTCCGAATACCTGGAGTACGGCATCGAGTCGCTCGGCCCCGATTGCGTCGCCGGCGCCTACTACATCGGCGGCACCCCGAAGGCGTTCCTGCTGTGCGCGAACGCTGCGAGTGGCAGCGGCGATAGCCAGTGCGTCGCGGACATGAATGTCGCGGACCGCGTCTCCGGCACTTCAGACAGCGCCGGGTACCTCTATCAGGACATCTTCAAGTCGTCGCATGTGTACGACAGCGCGGACTATCTCCTCGTGCGGACTCCCGGGTCGGGAGAGGTATACGGCGGCTCCTGATCGGGAGCGCGGCGGCGCTCGTTCTCGTTGCTCCCGCACCTGCGGCCCGGTCGCACGTCCAGGTGTCGGCGCTGCTCGTCGTCGCGTCGTCGGGCCCCGCGGACGTGCGCTTCGCGCATGACGCCGCCGCTCAGGACCGGCTGCTGCGCCTGAGAGGCGTTCGCGCCGATCGCATCGTGCTGCTCGCCCGCGACCGGACGGATGATCTGGACGCTCGAGTCAGGCAGGCGATCGAGTCGGAACCGGCGGGCTCCAGCCTCTACGTCTACATCGCCGGCCACGGCGACACACGCGGGGTTCGCTCGGGCCCGCGTTCCTGGCTGACGCCGGCGATGCTGCGGGCCGCACTCGCGGCGAGTCACGTTTCGCATGCGCTCGTCGCGGTCGAGGCCTGCGAGTCGGGGGTCTTCGGCCGCGCCGCAACGCGGGGTGTGGTGGTTCTGACGGCGGCGCGAACAAACGAAAGCTCCTTTGCAAGCCGATACGACCAGCGCACCGGCGAGTGGCTCGGCGACGAGTTCTCGGACGCACTCGCGAGCGTGCTGCGAGCGGGAGGCTCACCGACACTGGCTCAGGCGTACAGCCGGATTGCGAGCGGCGTCTGGAGCTCCCACCCGCAGCTCTACGGCAACGCTCGGGGCCTGCGGCTCGGCGATTTCTTCGGAGGCTGAGCAGCTGCCCGGTTGGCGTCTTCCGCCGGGTTCAGAACACCGCACGTTTCGAGAAGACGCCGGCGCGGCTCGTCCCTAGCATCGGCCTCATTGATCCGTCGAGAAAGGAACACCATGATCAAGATCTCCTTCGCGGGAGTGTGGGTGCACGACCAGGACGAGGCGCTTGCCTTCTACACCGAGAAGCTCGGCTGGGAGCTTCGCGCCGATGTGACGCTGCCCGAGTTCGGGAACTACCGCTGGCTGACAGTCGGCCCGATCGGCCAGCCCGATGTCTCGGTGCTGCTGAACGCGATCCCAGGCCCGCCCGTCGTCGACACGGGGACCTCCGATCAGATCAAGAGCCTGATGGCGAAGGGCTGGGCCGGCAACGTCCTGCTGACCACGGACGACGTCCAGGCTGCATACGAGGAGCTCTCGGCGCGCGGAGTCGAGTTCACCGAGCCGCCCGAAGAGCGCCCCTATGGCATCGACTCCGGCTTCCGCGATCCGTCGGGGAACCAGTTCCGCCTCACGCAGCTGCGCGAGGGCCAGGCCGCCTGAGCTGCGGAGAGAGGTCGAAGAGGGGCGCCGTCGTTTTCGAGGCGGCCGCCCTCTTCGAGGGCCTACCGGTGTACAACTCCACTGAACAGCGTTCACGAGTGGGGAGGCGACACGTGGCGACACCGACTTTCGGGATCTTCGACCACATCGAGGACATTCCGGGCACTTCGACGGCGCAGCTCCTCAAGGACCGGCTCGACCTGATCAAGCTGGCCGACGAGGCCGGGTTCACCGGCTTCCATCTGGCCGAGCATCACGGCTCCGACCTCTGCATGGCGCCGAACCAGGAAGTGTTCATCGCGGCTGCCTCCCAGGTGACGAAGAACATCCGGCTCGGCCCGATGGTGAAGCTCCTGCCGCTGCACCACCCGGTCCGGATCATCGAGGACATGTGCGTCGTCGACAACCTCACCGAGGGGCGCCTCGACTTCGGCGTCGGCCGCGGTGTCGCGCCGATCGAGCACTACTGGTTCGGCAGCAACTGGCCCGAGTCCAAGGCGCGTTTCGAGGACACGCTCGGGATCATCTGCGACGCGCTCGCGAATGGCGAGATCTCGAGCGCGAACAGCAAGTTCCACAACTTTCCGACCGTTCCGCTCGCCACGAAGCCGTACCAGAGCCCGATCCCCTTCTGGTACCCGGGCAGCCCTGTCACCGCGGGCAGGCACGGCATGAGCCTGATGTGGCCGGGGCCGATCGACGAGCAGGCGTACGAGCTCTACGTCGAGACCTGGCACAAGCACAAGGGCGACACGATGCGCGTTGACGGCCCCGACAGCGAGCCGCGCGTCGGCTGCACGATGCTGCTTGCGATCGCTCCGACGACGGCCGAGGCGCTCGACATCGCCCGCCGCGGGATGGATGGCCTGCTTCGTCGCGCGCACAACGTCCACAAGCACGACCACGAAGTGCTGCCGGCCGACGAGTGCGACGCGGCGCTCGGGCCGTTGCGCGGGATCATGGCCCACATCGAGGACGCGATCGACGCCGGCGCCGGCACGGTCGACCAGATCGCCGAGCGCTTCGCCGGCATCCTCGAGCCGGGCCGTACCGACTACATCGTGCTCCAGATCCCGACTGGCGACATGACGCTCGACGAGGCGAAGCGCACGATCGACCTCTTCATCACCGAGGTGAAGCCACAGCTCGAGCGGGCGTCACTCGCTGCCTGAGTTAAGCTGCGCCGGCGATGGCGCTCGAGAAACCGCAGATCGACCGGCCCGAGGGTGACGTTCCCTTCGAGCTCGGGATCGAGGACATCGTCGTTGGTGACGGAGCCGAAGCGACGAATGGCTCGAAGGTCACGGTGCACTACGTCGGCGTCGCCCACTCGACGGGCGAGGAGTTCGACGCCTCCTGGGATCGCGGACGGCCGTTCGAGTTCAAGCTCGGCAAAGGGCAGGTGATTGCCGGGTGGGACGCGGGTGTCGAGGGCATGAAGGTCGGCGGCCGCCGGAAGCTGACGATCCCGTCGGCCATGGCTTACGGTGCGCGAGGTGCGGGCGGCGTGATCCAGCCGCACGAGCCGCTCGTCTTCGTGGTCGATCTGCTCGCCGTCGACTGAGCGATTGAGGCTCGGGCCGCCTCAGCGCGTTCCGCTGAAGTCGAGGTCCTTCGTTTCGGCCGTTCCGGCTGTTCGACCCGGCGCCGACTGGTATGTCCAGTAGAGGTTCGTGTGCGCGATCACCTGGTCGGGCGGCGGCGCACCCCACTCAGTCTGATCCTCGGTCGTGTGTGCATCGCTGACGAGGAGCGCGTCGTAGCCCCGGGCGAACGCGCCGTGGAGCGTCGAGCGGATGCAGGCGTCGGTCTGCGCGCCGACGACGACGAGCCGGCCGACGCCGAGCTCTGACAGGACGTTCTCGAGGCTGGTGTCCTCGAACGAGTCGCCGTAGTGCTTCGGGACGAGCGGCTCCGCCTCGGCGGGAGCGAGCTCGGGGACGATCCGCCACCTGTCGCTGTCAGGCACGAGCTCCTCGGAGGAGTGTTGAACCCAGACGACAGGGACCTCCTCGCGTCTCGCCTGCTCGACGAGGCTGGCGATGTTGGCGATGACGGCGTCGCGCTCGTGCGCTCCTTCGACGACGCCGTTCTGCACGTCGATCACGAGGAGTGCCATGTTCGGGCGGTTCTCGAGTGTGGTCACGATCTCATCCTGACGTCGCGCTCGTAGCTCCCCAAACACTAGACCCTGATCGGTTGCCGCGGGCGCCGTGATTGGACATTTGACGACATCGCGTTATAGGTTTAGATCAGAACCGGGGCGGAGAACGTCCCTCCGGGATGGGGCAAACGCCTTTGAGTCGAAGGGTGGCAGATGGCAGCCGTCACGCTCGAGAAGGTCAGCAAGGTCTACCCCGACGGGACGCGAGCGGTGGATGCCCTCGACCTCGGGATCGAGAACGGCGAGTTCATGGTGCTCGTTGGCCCGTCCGGCTGCGGGAAGACGACCGCGCTGCGGATGGTTGCCGGCCTCGAGGACATTTCGGAAGGCGCGATCCGGATCGGCGAGCGGGTCGTGAATCACGTCCCCTCGCGCGACCGGGACATCGCCATGGTCTTCCAGAGCTACGCGCTCTATCCGCATCTCTCGGTCTACGAGAACATCGCGTTCGGCCTGCGCTTGAAGAAGCTTCCCAAGGAGGAGATCGACAAGCGGGTCCAGAACGCTGCGCGCACGCTGGGGCTCGAGGAGCAGCTCAGCCGCAAGCCGCGCAACCTCTCGGGCGGCCAGCGCCAGCGGGTCGCGATGGGACGGGCGATCGTGCGCGAGCCGTCGGCGTTCCTGATGGACGAGCCGCTCTCGAACCTCGACGCGAAGCTGCGCGTGCAGATGCGGGCCGAGATCTCACGGCTTCAGCGCGACCTCGGCGTGACCACGATCTACGTCACGCACGACCAGGTCGAGGCGATGACGATGGGCGACCGCGTCGCAGTCATGCGCAAGGGAGAGCTTCAGCAGGTCGACGCGCCCCAGACGCTGTACGAGCGGCCGGTGAACCTGTTCGTCGGCGGCTTCATCGGCTCGCCGGCGATGAACATGCTCGAGGCGTCGGTCGCCCGGCAAAACGGCGGCGTCGTCCTCGATCTTGGTGGCGATCAGAAGCTCCAGCTCGAAGCCTCCGACATCGCCCAGTCACCGGCGCTTGCAGCCTACGACGGGCGGCCGGTGATCGTCGGGATCAGGCCCGAGGGGCTCGAAGAGGCAAGCCTTGCCGAGGAGACACGGCCGGGCAGGCTGCTGAAAGGGCGCGTTGAGTTGCGCGAGGCACTCGGGTCGGAGCTGATGGTTCATTTCGCGCTCCCCGAGGGAAAGCACGCAGAGACGCAAGAGACGAAGGAGCTCGCTCGCGAGTCGAGCGTCGAGGGTGGCATCGTCACACCCGGCGCGCTGATCGTGGGCCGCTTCGGCGCCCGAGCGATCGCGAAGGAAGGCGAGAACGTCGAAGCAGCGGTCGACACGCGCTCGCTGCACTTCTTCGACCCGGAGACAGGTCTCGGCATCTATGACGCACCACCAACGAAAGGAGCCACATCGTGAAGAAGCGCTATCTCGGCGCAGGCATCCTCATGGTCGGCCTCATGCTCACGGTCGCCGCGGCCGCTTGCGGCAAGTCGACGAAGACCGGCACAGCCGCCACGACAACCGTGAACACGGCCGTCTCGGGATCGATCACCTTCGACGGGATCTGGACCGGGTCGGAGGCAACCGACTTCGGCGACGTGATCAAGGCGTTCAACAAGGTCTACCCGAAGGTGAAGGTCAACTACAAGCCGCTCGGGAACAACGAGACGACCGTGCTCGCAACGGCGATCACCGGCGGGAACCCACCCGATATGGCCGACATCGCCGCTCCGGGGTACGTCAAGCAGCTCGTCTCGCAGGGCAAGCTGAAGCCGATCACCTACGCCAAGTCGGCAATTGCGAAGAACTTCGCGCCCTCGTGGCTCTCGATCGGAACGTTCAACAAGAAGCTGTACGCCCTCGTCTTCAAGGCTTCGAACAAGTCCCAACTCTGGTACAACGTGCCCGATTTCAAGGCGGCGGGAGTGACCGCGCCGAAGACCTGGGCGCAACTCCTCTCCGATGCGAAGACGCTCCAGGCGTCGGGCGTTCCGGCGTATTCGATCGGCGGCTCGGACGGCTGGACGCTCAGCGACCTGTTCGAGAACATCTATCTGCGCACCTTCGGCGCCGCGAAATACGACCAGCTGACGGCGCATCAGATCAAGTGGACCGATCCCACCGTCAAGAAGGCGCTGACGACGATGGGGCAGATCCTCGGTGACACCTCGAACGTCTACGGTGGCACGAGCGGGGCGCTGCAGTACGGCTTCAACGACTCGGTCACGAACGCGTTCGGCACGCCCTCCAAGGCGGCGATGGTCTTCGAGGCCGACTTCGTCTCGGGTGTGATCCTCTCCTCGACGAAGTCGAAGGCCGGCACCGGCTTCAACGTGACGCCCTTCCCCTCGATCACGAGCGGCCCGAATGCGACCGCCGTTGAGATCAGCGGCGACCTCTTCGTCACGTTCCGCGACACGCCGGCGATCGAGGCGTTCGTGAAGTTCCTCGCAACGCCCGCGGCGGCCAATGCCTGGGCGAAGCAGGGTGGCTTCGCGACCGGGAACCACAACGTCAGCCTGAGCGCATACCCGGATGCGATTGACCGCAGCGACCAGCAGGCAGTCCAGACCGCGAAGTCGGTCGTGTTCGACATGTCGGACGAGCAGCCCGCTTCCTTCGGCTCGACCACGGGCCAGGGCGAGTGGGGGCTCTTCCAGACGTTTCTGAAGAATCCAAGCAACGTCAACGGGGTCGCAGCCCAGCTCGAGAAGGCAGCGGCTGCCGCCTACAAGAAGAGCGGCTAGCGCGTTGAGCGCTGGCGGGATCACGGCGGAGCCGCCGATCGTGGCGGCTCCGCCGAACGGCGAGCCCGGGCGGCTCCGGCGCAGCCTGACCGGCGGCCTCTTCCTCGCGCCGGCGTTCTTCCTGCTCGGGGTCTGGCTGGTCTTCCCGACCGTCTACACGATCGTCCGTAGCTTCTTCGGGACGACCGGCTTCATCGGGCACTGGGTCGGGATCGACAACTACAAGACGCTCTTCACGACCTCGTACCTGACGACGGCGATCAAGAACAATGCGATCTGGGTCGCCGTCGTGCCAGCGCTCGTCACCGCGATCGGCCTCATCTTCGCAGTTCTGACCGAGCACATTCGCTGGGCCGTCGCGTTCAAGACCGCGGTCTTCCTTCCGATGGCGATCTCGGCCTTTGCGACCGGCGTCACCTGGCGGATCATGTACCAGCAGGATCCGGGGCTCGGCGCGATCAACGCCCTGTCCCGCTCGGTCGACGGTGTCTTCTCGCCCGCTGGTGTGCTGTCGCAGGCGTTCCCGTCGACTCCCACGCTCCAGACGAGCTCGTCAGGCAGCCTCGTGCTGAAGACGCCGCTCGAGCCTGGAAGCGTCGCGACCCTCGGCCTCACCGGAATCCCGCCCACCTCCGTGCCGAGCGGCGCCGTCCAGGCGGTGAAGCCGGCGGCGAAACCGGGTGAGATCGTCGGAGTCGTCTGGCGGGACTTCAAGCCCGGTGGGGGCAAGTCGGGCGTTGTCGAGCAGGGAGAGCTGGGGTTGCCGGGCGTCACTGTCCAGCTGAAGACAGCGGCCGGCAAGACCGTGCATTCGGCCAAGTCGGGGCCCGACGGCACCTTCGCGTTCACCGATGTTGCGCCGGGCAGTTACCGGGCGGCGATCGGCTCGCAGACCTTCGCGAAGCCCTTCGGCGGTTTCGCCTGGCTGGGCTCGAAGCTGATCACCCCGTCTCTGCTGATCGCATACATCTGGATCTGGGCCGGCTTCTCGATGGTCGTGATCGGGGCGGGGCTCGCGGCGATGCCGCGCGATGTGCTCGAGGCCGCGCGCACCGACGGCGCGACCGAGCTCCAGGTCTTCCGCCGCGTCACGATCCCTCTGCTTGCGCCGGTGCTCAGCGTCGTCTTCGTGACGATGATCATCAACGTGCTGAAGGTGTTCGACCTCGTGCTCTCGCTGGCGCCCGAGTCGACGCAGTCGAGCGCGAACGTGATCGCGCTCGCGATGTGGCGAACGGCGTTCAGCGGCGTGAACGACTTCGGCACCGGCTCGGCGATCGCCGTCTTCCTCTTCCTGCTCGTCGTTCCGGTTCTCGCACTGAACGTCCGTCGCTTCAAGAGGGACGCCTGATGGCGGTCGCGGCACCCGGGCTGGAGCTTCCCGTGCAGCGTGAACGTACCGCGGCGCGGATCCTGCGCCTCGTCGCGAAGGCGCCGCTCCGGCTGTTCCTGGCGGCGCTCGGGCTGCTTTGGCTCGTGCCGACCTTCGGTCTCTTCATCACCTCGATCCTTCCCCAGTCGACGCTCGCGAGCCAGGGCTGGTGGCAGATCTTCTCGAAGCCGAGCCTCGCGACCTGGTCGAATTACAACGCGCTCTTCCACAACAGCGGCCTGATCAGCGCGCTGAAGACCACCGCCTACATCGCGGTTGGCAACACCCTGCTCGTGGTGATCATCGGCGCGATGGCGGGGTACGCCCTCGCCTGGCTCGAGTTCCCGGGCCGCGACTGGCTGTTCATCGTCATCATCGGCCTGCTCGTGGTGCCGCTGCAGATGGCTCTGATCCCGATGTTCAGGCTCTACGACATTGTCGGCATCTCCGGGACGGTGCCGAGCATCATCCTCTTCCACGTCGCGTTCGGGCTGCCCTTCGCGATCTTCCTGCTCCGAAACTTCTTCGTCGGGATCCCCAAGGACATCATGGAGTCGGCCCGGATCGACGGTGCCAGCGAGCTGCTGATCTTCGTTCGCCTGATCCTGCCGCTCGGGCTGCCGGCGATCGCGTCGCTCGCCATCTTCCAGTTCCTCTGGACGTGGAACGACCTGATCGTCTCCCTGACGTTCGGCGTGACGCCGATTACGGTCTGGATCTACGGGCAGCTGCGGGAGTTCGGAACGAGCATCGACGTGATCGCTCCCGCGTCGTTCATCTCCCTCGTCGTCCCTCTGGCCGTCTTCTTCGCCTTCCAGCGCTACTTCGTGCAGGGCCTGCTGGCGGGCTCGGTGAAGTAATGGGCGTCGCAGTCGTCGGATCCGGCCTCGCCGGGTTCAC
This sequence comes from Gaiellaceae bacterium, assembly GCA_035550275.1. Taxonomy (GTDB): domain Bacteria; phylum Actinomycetota; class Thermoleophilia; order Gaiellales; family Gaiellaceae; genus PALSA-600. The sequence goes on from DASZPQ010000088.1 coordinate 30,222, forward strand.
GGCGTACCAGGCGTTGCGCAAAGGTGGCCTTGCGCCGGAGGAGATCACCGTCTTCGGGACGCAGGACGACCCGGCCGGGGCGTTCAGGCGCCGCGCCGCGGCGATCCGCCAGCGCAGGATGCGCTCCGAGAGCGACGGGCACTGCCTGCCGGCGACGTTCCCCGGCCTCGCCGTGCGGTCGGCCTGGCGTCGCCGCTCGCCCGTCCCGCTCGTCTCCTCGGTCCTCGATCGCTACCACCCGAGCCTCGCTGAGTTCCTCGCCCACGTCGACGGGCTTCGCGAGCGGAGCGGCTGGGAGCGCAGCCTCCGAGCGGCGCGAATCGAGCGGGTGCAGGCCGTCGACGGGGGCTTCGAGCTCGACGGCCACGGGCGCTACCGGCACGTGCTCCTCGCGCCGGGGCAGCCCGGTTTGAACATGCCGGAGGAGCTACGCGACGATCCTCGGGCGGTTCATTCCTACGAGCCGCACGAGTACGCGGCGACCGTCACCGTCGTCGGCGCCGGCCTTGCCGCCGCAACGGAGTGGCTGAACGCGCTCGAGGCCGGCGCCGAGGTGATCTCGGTGCGCCGTCGTGAACCGGGCCGGCGCGTGCTGAACGTGCCCCGCGAGTACTTCTCCCGCCGCGGACTGGCCGCCTTCCACCACCTCGGCGCCGGGGAGCGCGCCGCGCGCCTGCGCGTGCTGCTCGGGCCCTCGTTTCCGCCGGGCGCAGAGTGGGACGAGCCGCTGGCGCGAGCCACAGCGGAAGGACGCTTCCGCGTCGAGCCCGCGCTGAACGGGAGCGCGCAGGTGATCTCGGCGACCGGCTTCCTGCGCGGCTTCCAGCACGACCCGTTGCTCGCTCGGCTGGTCCGCGAGCACGGGCTCGAGACGGTCGAGAGCTGGATCGTCCTGGCGCCGGACGGGTCGGTTCCGGCGCTGACCGACGCGACGCGCACGCTGGCGCTCGCCGGCGTGCCGGCTCAGTGGGCGTTCCCGGCGGCCGACACGTTGGCCGGCGCCCGGTACTTCGGCCACGGCTTCCTCCGGAGGGTCAAGGCGTGTCCTACACGCTGAGAGGGCGCATCGAGTCGCGACTCGCCGCGCTCTTGCCGGTCGTCGCGTCCGCCTGCGTGCTCACCGCCGTCCTCGACCGTTGGTGGCCGGTTCAGGTGGCTGCGCTGATGGCCGGCGTCGGGTTGCTGCTCGACGTGCAGGTCTACGACCGCCTGCGCTACCAGCCGGCCTGGGCCGCGCTTCCGATCGGCGCGGTCGAGCTGGGGATCATGATCGGCGTGATGCGGTTGCTCGGCATCGCCGCGCCGCTCGGGGAGGCGATCGCGCTCTTCGCCGGCGGCTGGCTGTCTGCGCAGCTGCTCGGGCACGCGGGCTTCCCGCTGCTCAGGCTCGGCTACGCCGAGGACGGGGGTGAGCTCGGGCGTCTCGGCATCGTCTCGGTGCTCGCCGTCGCCGTCGCGCTGACGAGCGCGGGAGCTGTTGCCTACGCGGGGCTTCGTCCGGTGGTGCATCTCGCGGCCGGCGTCCACCAAGGCCCGCTCGTGATCACGAGGCGCGAGATCCTCGTCGGCGAGCCGGGAGCGATCGTCCGGGGTGGAATCGTGATTCGCTCGAACGACGTCACCGTGAAGAACGTCACCGTAGTGGGTGGCGAGAACGGGATCACGGTCAACAGCGTCCGCGGCACCGTGCTCGACGGCGTCTCTGTATCGGGTGCCAAGCTCGACGGGATCCACGTGCGGCTGGCGGGGATCATGATCAAGAACTGCACCGTCGACATGCACGGCAACTCGCTCGGTCAGGGAATCGATATCGCCTACAACATGGACCTGGGGATGAGCATGGTCGAGGGGTGCACCGTGATCGGCGGCATGGAAGGGATCACCACCCACTCGTCGATGACCGACATCGTCCACGACAAGGTCAGTGGCACCGAGCTGCGGGGGATCTCGGTCACGGAGATGTCGATGGGCACCGTGATGGACAACGAGGTGAGCGGTGCCCTCGGGATCGGGATCTACTGCAACGATCGCTCGATGTGCATGATCGAGCACAACACGGTCCTCGACACGAGGGCAGACGTCGCCTCGGGAAACCCGACACGCCGCGGCTTCGGCGTCCTCGCGAGCTTCCAGTCCCAGGCGAGTCTGCGCGGGAATCAGCTCAGCTCGAACCCCGTGCCGATGGGCGCCGTGATCAACTCGGAGATCGCCGCCACGCACTGACCGGCGCGCGGCCCGAGACCCGGGCCACCAGGGCGTCTATAGTGGGTACACCATGACATGGTGTAAACACCGAGGGTCGGTGTTGCGAAGCCTGCTGAATGCCGCAGTCGTAACGATCGTGCTCCTCTCGATCGCAGTGACTCTCGGAGGCTGCGGTCAGCCTGCGGCGCCCTTCGACGGATCAGGCTCGCTCGCTCCTGCGGGCGCTCGGTCGCAGGAGCCTCATTTCGACGGTGTGACGGCAACCGGTCTTGCTGCTCCAAACTTCGTCCTGCACGATCAGCACGGGCGTCTCGTCAGCCTCTCGGGCGAACGCGGCCGGTATGTGGTGATCACCTTCCTCTACACGCACTGCCCCGATGTCTGCCCGCTCATTGCGAGTGCGCTGAACGAGGCATTGCGCGAGCTCGGTTCGGCGAGACGGAACGTTCGGGTGCTGGCAGTGAGCGTCGACCCGAAACGCGATACCCCGGCGGCCGTGCGACGGTTCATCTCGGCCCACCGCCTCCTGCCGCAGTTTCTGTACTTGACTGGAACGCTCGAGCAGCTCGAGCCGATCTGGCGGGAGTATCACGTCGCGTCGACCAAGGGCGAGCATGGCGTCGTTGTCGGTCACACGGCGATCGAGCTCCTGCTCGACCCGCAAGGAAAGCCCAGGTTGCTCTTCGACTCGCACATCACCGCCCGGGACCTGCTTCAGGGCCTCGGGACGGTCGCTCTTGCGGATGCCAGTGGCTGTGGGAGCTGTTGAAGGACAGCGAAAACGCGATCCGCTCACACGTCGTTCACACCGCGTCTACCGCCACAACATCACCATGGCATGGTGTAGTGAGGCTCATATGCGACGCCTCTCCGGCATTCTCGGCGCTCTCATCGTCGCCGCCGTTCTTGCTGCAGGTGCGAGCGCCGGCGACGTCAACATCGCTCTCACGCTGACGGGTGGCGGGGCGCTCTCGCTTGCCCACGAGTCCGCGGCAGCGTTCGAGACGACACTCGACGGCACGGATCGAACCGTCAGCTACACGATCCCGCTGACCGTCACCGACAACCGGCCCGGCCAGGGAGCAGGCTGGAATCTGACCATCACATCGACGACGTTCGTCGACGCCGACGGAGCTGCTCTTGCCACCGGCGCGTCGCGCATCACCTCCAGCACAGCCTCCTGCCCCGGGCATGCCAAGTGCCGCCTGCCTCGAAACACGGTCTCCTATCCGCTCGGCGTTCCGGCCGGGACGACTCCGCCGGCGGCCGTCAAGTTCTTCAACGCACGTGCGAAGAGCGGCACGGGAACCGTTGTCGTCGCGCCGCAGATCGCGGTCACCGTTCCCGGGAACAGCTTCGCGGGAACCTACGAGAGCACGGTCGTGATCGCGATCAACTCGGGCCCCTAGGCCGGAGCTCAGGCGAGCGCTTCGGCCTGTCCGGGGTAGAGCGGGAACGAGCGGGATGCCCGTGCCGGGATGATGTAGTTGGCGCGTTTGAGGACGAAGATGAACTCGTTGATGCCGTTGTTGACGGTGTCCGTGATCGCGGGATTGAGGTAGGAGGCATTCGCCGCGTTCATCGCCTTTCGCGTCGCGACAAAGTCGGCGATCGATCGCTGGATCGAGACGAAGTGCAGCCCGGCGAGTCCCCCGTCGACCGTGTTGAAGTCGCGCCGGATGATCAGCGGCTTTCCCTTGCGTCGCGCTCGCGCGGAGGTCTGGGAGTGGCCGACGACTCCGTAGCGGCTGGCCGCCTCTGTGTATTTGCCGGGGTTGCTCGGAGCGTCGTCGGTGAACTGCGCCACCTGCGCAGGGCTGACCTGTGGCGCGTACATGCGCGCTACGCGCTCTTTCTCGTCGAGGAGCTCGTACCAGCTGTCGAGCCGCAGGCGCATGTAGCTGACCTGCATCGTCGTGCCGCCGGCGAAGGGCCCGCTGGTGATCGCGACGTCGTCCTCGAGTGCCTGGTTCTTGGTGAATCCCGACTTGAAGCCCATGAAGAGCGGGGCGGTGCTCGGCACGGGGTGGCCGGCCGGGATCCCATTCGCAGCCTGGTGTGCGGCGGGTAGGCCGGAGCCGACGAAGCCCGTCCGGGTCTCGCGCCAGCGGAGGACGCTGTTGAGGTCGAGCGAGGTGGCACCCGGGAGCGGGCGGCCGTGAACGAGCGCAAGCTCGATCGCGGCAAGACGCTCTGCGTCGTTGGACGCAAGATGGAGGCAGAGGTCGTACTGGTCGAACGTGGGGAGCTCGAAATCGGAGAGGCCCTTGGCATGCTCGATCGGAGTCGGGACGCCGAGGGAATGCTCGAAATAGTGCGGTCCCCATCCGACTGTGAAGAGCAGCCCATCCGGCCCCCACGGGTAGAGGCGCTCGAGCGATCGCAACGATGCTTCGAGGGCTCGGACCCCGTTTCGCGACGGCGGGCCCGTGAGGTCGAAGAGGAGTAGGCGGTCGAATCGTGGAGCGATCGGGTTGCCGTGCGCATCCTTCGCAAGCGTGTCGGCCCAGGCGAACTGTCGTGCGGGCAATCCCGCCCGCTGAGGGCCGAGCGGGACGGATCGAGTCGGTGCGGCGAGAGCGGCCAGGCCGGGGCCCGCCGCCCCGCCGCCGGCAATGAAGCCGGCGGCGGTTGCGAGGAAACTGCGTCGGGTGAGCTTCGAGCCCGTCACGTCTTCGGGACCCAGCGGAACGCGAGATTCACCTTGTGAGGCTTCAACCAGAGGTTCTTGTACTCGAGGTGGCGCGCAGCCTGGGGTGGGCTGATCAACAGCGAGACCTGGTAGACGCCTGCACTCGGAAGGCTCACGTTGTTGCCGTAATGCGGTCCCATGTAACGCGAGATCATGGGCCACAGGCGCTCGTCGAACACGATCTTGCCCCCCTTCCTCACGGTCGCCCACACCGACGAATAGGGGATCGCCACCCCCGTCGACGCATCCGAGAGGAGCACCATCAGGTGGAAGCTCGTCTTCGCCGTCGGGCGGACGAGCTGCTGGCTCGTGCCATCGAAGAGCTCGAACGTCGCAGGAGCGGACGTGCGAGCCTCGATCTTCATCCCCTTCCACGTCGCCTGTCCAAGCGGCACCATCGGCATCGCCGTCGGCATCGCGCCTGATGTCGGCATCGAGGGGAGCGATGCTCCTTTGACGGTCGCCATCCCCGCGCTCCCGGTCATGCTCGACCCCGAGGACATGCCGGCCATCGTCGAGCTTGAGGTCGTCGTGGTCAGTGTCGCGGCTGTCGCATGCGGGCTCTGCTGGAGCGCGAGCGCGATGAGACCGCAGGTGATCGCGGCGACCCCGGCGCCGATCGGTGCCAAGGCCCGCAGCGAGGGTCGCTTCTGTCGTCGTTGTCTCTCCATGATTGTCCCTCCTCGTCAAGTGGGTGAGCGCCGGCTGCTCGGGCGAGAGCCGGCAACGTCGTCGAGACAGCCGTCCGGACACGGCCGGGCCGCTACGAACGGCTGGCGAACGCGGTCAAGCGGCCGGGTGGGGCGGCCCGCGCTCACGCCGCGCGGCGACGAGCGACACGGTTCGAGGGAGATCGCGGACGCTGGGCCGGGTGAGGGCGCGGGCGGCGGGAGGGAGACGGCGCGTGCCAGCGCCGAAGAGGAGCACGTGCAGGCGATCTGCCGTTCGCAGCAGCCAGCGGGCGATCACAAATGCTGCACACGCGAACGGAAGCTGGAATAACAGGCCCGGCATGAACGTCGGCGCCAGGACAGCCGTGAAGGGCCACATGCCGGCAAGGAGGCGCTCGGTGAGCTCCTGAAGCGCGAAGGCGACGGGCGAGAGCAGGACGAACGGGAGCAGCGAGACCTGGGCCGAGCCCGGTGCGCCGTCGGCGCGCCTCACCACGCGCGCTCCGACCGCGCAGAGGCCGATCGTCAGCGCGATTGCGACGAGCAACGGCGCGCGATCGAGGTAGCCATGGCCCGAGCCGGCAAGTGCTTGCGCGCGAAGATACGCGTCCGGGTAGGCGATCCGGTATGCGAGCCAGTGGCCGCTTTCGACCCCGGCGAGCATCAGGGGAACAGCAAGGAGCCAGGCGCGAGCCTGTTGGCTCATCGGTCCGATACGTGGTGCGTCGCCATGCTTCCAGGAGACCACGGCCGAATGATAGACCACGCCATGGTCTTATGCGGTCTTCGGGCTCTGCTGCTCAGGCGATGCAGCGGCTCGTTCCCGAGCTCCGGCACGATCGGTTGCATGCTTCCTCCGACCGGTGCGCGCTTGCCGATCATGGGGCTCGAGCGGCCGTCCGGTGCTTCGTTGAGCGGAGATTTTTCCGGATCCCTGCTCGACCATGAGCTGGTATAAGCGGGAGCGATGCCACGGAGATCGCTGCTCGAGAATGGTGCGCCGGAACTGGCCGATCTCGTCTCCACGGCTGCGTTTCGGACCCAGTTGCGGCGTTTCCTGCACCGCACCGAGGCGGTGACGGCAGAGGCCGGGCTGACGGCTCAGCGCTATGACCTGCTGCTGATGGTCAAGACCGCCGAAGGGGGGAAGACGACCGTGAGCCAGCTCTCGGAGTCGCTCGACCTGAGCCAGCAGGGCGTCACCGAGCTGGTCAAGCGTGCGGTCGAAGCCGGGCTCGTCCGGCGAGAGAAGTCGGCCGCGGACGGCCGCGTCTCCCTGATCGAGCTGACGAGGGACGGAGACCGGCGTCTCCGCCGCGCCTTCCAGTCTCTGGCGGAAGACCGTGCCGAGTTCGCGCGTGCTCTGGAGCATGTGCGAGTGGCGTTCTCGGATTCCGGCGCCTCGAGCTAGAGCTCGCGCGCGCGGGCACGCGTCTCACTCGGCGCGCTGAGCCGCGGTATGATAAACCACGATATGGTGTTCATACGCCGGGCCGGCTCGCTGCAGAACCGGGGCTTTGTGCTCCGCCTGATGGAGGCAGCGGCATGGCTCGATCCCCAGCGGGGGCGGTTGGCAGCTCCCGGCCGCGGCGAGATTCTGTCGCGGCGGGCTGCAGAGATGACCTTCGGCCGTCGCTTCTTCCGGGTCTACAGCACCTCGGAAGGCGAGCTCGACATCACACAGGCAGAGCATCGCGAGCTGTTCGAGCGCTACGCACGAGGCAACCTTGCATCGCCATATGTGTGCCCGAAGGATGGGGCGTCGATTTCGAATGACGACACGTCGTTCGTGTGGACGGACGAGGGTGCGACGATCGTTGTCCGGACGTGCTGCGCGGAAGCGGCGCGCGCGACCCTGCTCGAGCTCCTCGCGTTCGATCCGGCTCGAGGCTGAACGAACCGCAGCCGCCGAGCGATGAGGGTCGAGCAGGTGCACGGACGCTCGTACACCTGCCCGCCCTCCTCGCACGAGATGATAGACCATGACATGGTATATTGTCCAGGTGCGATGTAACTGTTCTCCGCAGAAGCTCGGCGCAGCCCGGCTGAACGCGCGGCCGCCGATCGAATCCTGACTGCGCACCCGTTCCGCGTCGTCTCGCCGGCGTGGCTCTTTCGTCAAGCGCACGACTGGCTACGCGCCAATCCGAGCGGGCTGGTCGTTCTTGCGCTCCTCGTCGGCGCAGGCGCAGGGACCGGGGCCGTCGCCTTTCGGTATCTGATCGTCGGCTTCACCTATCTGTTCAGCGGGCACTCGGACTACAGCGCGC
>DASZPQ010000089.1:0-4107 GCA_035550275.1 Gaiellaceae bacterium
TGAACAGATACGCCAACCCGCGATCGCGCTGGAGATCCTGCATCAGGTTGATGACCTGCGCCTGCACCGACACGTCGAGCGCCGACACCGGCTCGTCGCAGACGATCAGCTTCGGTTGAAGGGCAAGCGCCCGGGCCACGCCGATGCGCTGACGCTGGCCTCCCGAGAACTCGTGCGGATAGCGGTTGTAGTGCTCGGGCGAGAGGCCGACCCGGTTCGAGGGCGACCACGTGGCTTCCTGTCACATTCCGGTCGAGCATTGGCCGATCGGCGAGGAAGAGTTGCGACGGACATATCCGAACGAGGTTGCCGTCTAACAAGTTCTTTCGGCGTGCGTCGGAGTGTCTATGGGGGGATGGAGACGAACCACCGCGTGCGAGCGCTCGAGGCGCTGGATCTCGCTCGGCCTGGACGGCGAGACCTCAGATCTGGAGGACGCTGCGCTGCGCCGGCATCTCGAGCGCTGCACCGCATGTGCAGGTCTCGCGGCGGAGGTTGAGGGATTCACAGAGCTGCTTCGAAAGGCGCCGCTCGATGAGCCTGTCGCCCCGCCGCGAGCTCCATTCGCGCGACGCCGCGGCGCCCGGCCGGGCCCTCGCCGGCTTGCGCTCGCTGCTGCCTGCGCCGTCACGATCGGGTCAGCGGTCGCTGTGCTCTCCGTTCCGAGTCCGTCAAACTTGCTCGTGCCGTCGAGCGCGCTTCGGTTCGCGAACACGCACGAAGAGCTCGAATTCGCTCAAAGCAAGAATCTGACGCTCGAGCCGTTCCTTGGCGCTGCCGGTCAACGTGCGCTCTCTGCGGAGGTACCTCTCTTCTCGCAGCGAGCGCTTCGGTAGACTCAGCTCTCGTTTGCAGGCGGCTGCCTTTGGCGCGCCGTTTGCCGCCACCAGACGCCAATTCCTCAGGAGACACATGTCGGATAACGCGAACGTCGGCAAGCTGATCGAAATCAAGGGTGTCGTCATCGACGCCGTCTTCCCAGAGCAGCTGCCGGCGATCTACTCGGCGCTGCGCATTTCGCGTGCCGACGGCACGTCGCTCATCGCCGAGGTGCAGCAGCACCTGGGTGACGACCGCGTCCGCGCCGTCGCGATGGATGCCACGGACGGCATTGCCCGCGGCACCGAAGTCGTCGATACGGGCGCCCCGATCTCCGTCCCGGTCGGCGACGTCACACTCGGCCGCGTCTGGAACGTGCTCGGTGAGCCGGTCGACGAGAAGCCCGGCGCCGCTGCGGATGCAGTTCGCTGGTCGATCCATCGTGACCCGCCTGACTTCGCCGAGCTCTCGGCCAAGGTCGAGATCTTCGAAACGGGCATCAAGGTCATCGACCTCGTCGCTCCCTACGTCCGCGGCGGCAAGATCGGCCTCTTCGGCGGCGCCGGCGTCGGCAAGACGGTGCTGATCCAGGAGCTGATCCACAACATCGCCCAGCAGCACGGCGGCGTCTCGGTGTTCTCGGGCGTCGGCGAGCGCACGCGCGAGGGCAACGACCTGCTCCTCGAGATGGAGGAGTCGGGCGTGCTCGACAAGGTGGCGCTCTGCTACGGCCAGATGAACGAGCCGCCCGGAGCGCGTCTGCGCGTCGGTCTCTCGGGCCTGACGATGGCCGAGTACTTCCGCGACGAAGGGCAGGACGTGCTGCTCTTCATCGACAATATCTTCCGCTTCGTCCAGGCAGGCTCCGAGGTCTCGGCTCTCCTGGGCCGGATGCCGAGCGCTGTCGGATATCAGCCCACGTTGGCTACCGAGATGGGGCAGCTCCAGGAGCGCATCACCTCCACGAACAAGGGCTCGGTCACCTCGGTGCAGGCGATCTACGTCCCTGCCGACGACCTCACCGACCCGGCCCCGGCGAACACGTTCGCCCACCTCGACTCCACCACCGTGTTGTCTCGCGGATTGGTGGAGCAGGGGATCTATCCCGCCGTCGATCCGCTCGACTCGACCTCACGCGCCCTCGGCCGCGGCGTCGTCTCGGACGAGCACTACGACGTCGCCACGGAGGTGCAGGAGACGCTCCAGCGCTACAAGGACCTCCAGGACATCATCGCGATCCTCGGCATCGAAGAGCTCTCCGACGAAGACCGCCTCACGGTCTCCCGGGCGCGCAAGGTGCAGCGCTTCCTCTCGCAGCCATTCCACGTGGCCGAGGTGTTCACCGGCACTCCGGGTGAGTACGTGAAGCTCGAGGACACGATCCGCGGCTTCCGCGAAATCCTCGACGGCCTCCACGACGACCTCCCCGAGCAGGCCTTCTACATGGTGGGCCCGATCGAGGCAGCTGTCGAGCGTGGCCGTCAAATGGCCACGGCCGCCGCCTAGCGATGGCCGACGGCCACAAGAAGTTCAGTGTCTCCCTCGTGACGCCGGATGGTGCGGCGTACGAGGGAGAGGCCGAGATGATCATCGTCCCGGGCGCGATCGGCGAGATCGGCGTGCTCGCGCGGCATGCGCCGCTCGTTGCGACGCTGAAAGCCGGCTCGACGCGGATCCACCCGGGCGACGGTGCAGACGTGATCGAGTTCGCAACCGGGGCCGGGTTCTTCCAGGTGCTCCAGGACCGGGCGATCGCCCTGGTCGACGACGCGGTTGACGCGATGTCGGTCGATACCGGCAAGGCGCAGGCGCAGCTCACGGCTGCTCAGGGAGAGTTGGAGGCACTCGAGCGCGGTGACTCGACTGCCGACAAATGGGCGGTCGAGCAGCGGATCCGTCACGCCGAGAACCAGCTCGCAGTCGCCGGTCGCGGCTGAGCTTCGGCTTAGCCCGCGCTCGCTGCGGTCTGAGCTGCGATCTGGCAGGCCTGGGTCGAGGAAGACGCCGCGACGGCCGCAGTCACATTGACGATGTGGCCACTCGTTCCGAGCGTCGCCAGGGGCGTGCCCGTGCCGAGCAGGATCGACCGCACCTGGGCCGGGTTCAACTGCGGGTTGCAGCTCAACATCAGCCCGACCACCCCGCTGATGTAGGCGGCTGACGCAGAGGTCCCGACCGCGGTGAACGTCTTCCCGGTCGTGGTTTCGGCTGTCAGCGAGCCTGGCGCCGCGAGCTGGACCCAGGGCCCGTAGTTCGACCATGGATAGAGGCCCAAGGTTCCATTCGCCGAGGCGACCGAGATCGCGCCGGTCGCGCTCGCACCCGGGAATCCCTCCGCGCTCGGATCCGCCGAGCCGGCGTTCCCCGCCGCGACGACGACGACGATACCGGCGTTGACGGCGTTATTGATCGCCGCGGTCAGGCCTGGATCGTCCGCGGTCGTCGTCAGCGAGAGATTGATCACCCGCGCGCCGTGAGCTGCCGCCCACGCGACGCCCTGGGTCGCGAGCTGCGTCGTTCCGAGCCCGGCATTCCCGACGGCGCGCACGGGCATGATCGTGCACACAGGGCAAACGCCGTTCGTGCCCCCGCTCGCGATGCTTGCCATCGCCGTCCCGTGGCCGTTGCCGTCTGCCGTCCCTCCGGCACCCGTCAGATCGGTTCCCCCGACGACGCGGCCGCCGAGATCCGGTGTCGCGGTCACCCCGGTGTCGACGATGGCGATCGGCACGCCGGTGAGGCCGCTGATCTTGGGAGCCGCCCCGGTCGTTCCGGTGGGAGTCGCCGCGGTCGAGCGTGAGCGGAGCGCCGAGGTCACGGCCGCCGTCTTGTGCGTGACCTTCTTCTTTGCCGCCGGAGTGCTCGAGAGCAAGCGCGCGTGACGAGCCGCGCCATGAGCAGTTGGCGAGAGCGCCGCTGCGAGGCAAAAGACCGTGAAGGACGCGGCGAGCAGCGTGCGGCCCGCGAACCAGCGGGAGATGGTGACCGGTTCCTTGTTGCCGAGGCGCTCCGAGACCACGGCGGTAGGAAGAGGCGAAAAAGCCCCCGCGGCATTGCCCGTGATCGTGCGCACGTCTAAAGCTCCGTTCCTTCGGATTTGGTGGCCGTCCTTGGCCTTGGCAGGTCATGTGATCGACCGGCCTGCCGCCGGGATTAGGAGGAGTACAGCCCCTTTAGGCCGGAAAGAGCGCAAAAAGAACGTCGCCGGCGCTCCCTCGATCGAGGGATGGGTCAGGCACCAGAAGGAGTGACGTAAGGGGCCTGCGCTAAGCTGTTGCTCCCGGAAAG
>DASZPQ010000090.1:0-2560 GCA_035550275.1 Gaiellaceae bacterium
CCGGCATCCCTGGTGCGCGACCTCGTCGAGCTCGGTGTGCGCGACGTGGGCGAGAACAGGGCACAGGAGGCAGCGTCGAAGGCGTCGGAGCTGGACGGTGTGTCATCCGCGCTGCGCTGGCACTTCATCGGGCAGCTGCAGACGAACAAGGCGGCGCTTGTGCGGCGATTCGCCGCGGCCGTGCATTCCGTTGACCGAGAATCGCTGGTCGAGGCGCTGAGTCGCGCTTCCGCCGACCACGACGATCTCGATTGCTTCATCCAGCTCGCCATGTCCGACGATCCCGGCAGGGGAGGGGTGGCGCCCGAGCGGATGCTCTCCCTCGCCGAAGCCGTGCTGGCCGCTCCCGGCCTGTGGCTGCGCGGCGTCATGGCGGTGGCGCCGCTGGGAGAGGATGCCAGGGCGGCGTTCGAGAAGGTGCGCGAGGCATCCGCGCGACTGCGCTCCCTCACACCGGATGCGGCCGCCATCTCCGCGGGAATGTCCGGCGACTACGCCGAAGCGATCGCCGAAGGGGCGACACACCTTCGCATCGGCACGGCAATCACGGGAAAGCGACCCGAGCGTGCTTAGCCTGACTGTGGAATGCGCCGGCGACCGGCCGCTCCGCACGACCTCAAGCAGCACACGGAGGATCCCATGGCTAACCCGCTCAAGAAGACGATGGCCTACCTGGGCCTTGTCGAAGACGAGCTCGAGTACGACGAAGAACCGGTCGCCACTGCGCATCCGGCACCTGTCGCGCCGGTCCAGCACCCTGCTCCGGCCAAGGCGCCTGTCACGCCGCTGCGCAAGCCGACCCCGGCCAGGAATGTGACGGTGCAAGAAGTGAATGAGATCCTGACGGTTCATCCCCGGCAGTACAGCGACGCGAAGATGATCGCGGAGTCCTTCCGCGAAGGCATCCCCGTCATCCTGAACCTGTCGCAGATGAGCGAATCCGAAGCGCAGCGCATGATCGACTTCTCGAGCGGTCTCACGCAGGGTCTGCGCGGCAAGATCGAGAAGGTGACCAGCAAGGTCTTCCTGCTCTCGCCCGAGCACGTCATGGTGTCCGGCTCGTCGACGACGGCAGGCAGCGACGTCGAGGCGTCGTTCTTCGCCGGCGCCTGACCTGCGGGACAGAGGCACGTTCTTCCTTCACGCATACTTGATCTGTGCCCCTCGCCGTCTCGATCATCGCGACCGTCGCGTACTACGTGTTCCTGCTGTTCTTCGTGGTGCTCTGGGTGCGCTTCGTCCTGGATCTCGTGCGCACGTTCGCCCGCAGCTGGCGCCCCCGCGGCTTCGGGCTGCTGCTCGCCGAGGCGGCGTTCACGGTCACCGATCCGCCCATCAAGTTCTTCCGGCGGCTGCTTCCTCCGCTGTCGCTCGGCCCGGTCGCACTCGACTTCGGCTGGACGCTGACGATGTTCGCGTGCATCATCGGCATGTACATCGCGTCGTCGTTCATCCGATGACTCGCGACGCGCTCCGCGATGGCAGGGTCACAGGCGACTTTGCTAGCGTTAGCTGAACGTTATCCACTGTTCGAATCTCAAGCTCTAAGGGTGGTAGGCCATGGCGCTAACTCCGGAAGATGTCGTCAACAAGCGGTTCCAGCCGACCAAATTCCGTGAGGGCTACGACCAGGACGAGGTCGACGACTTCCTCGACGAGGTCGTCGTGGAGCTCCGCCGCCTGAACCAGGAGAACGAGGAGCTGAAGCAGCGGCTCGTGGCATCCGAGTCCCGCATCGGCGAACTGCAGCGGAACGCCTCGTCCGAGCAGACGCAGGCCATCGTGACACCGGCCCCCGTCGCGGCGCCCGTCGCACCTCAGCCGGCGCCGTCGAGCGTGGATGACACTGAGAGCACGAACAATCTGCTGCAGCTCGCTCGTCGACTGCACGAGGAGCACGTCCGCGAGGGCGTCGAGAAGCGCGATGCGCTCATCGCCGAGGGCCACGCGACCGCCGCGCGCGTCGTGGCGGAGGCCGAGGCCAAGCAGCGTGCCCAGATCACCGCGCTCGAGTCGGAGCGTTCCTCGATCGAGCGCCAGATCGATGAGCTCCGCAACTTCGAGCGCGACTACCGCGCGAAGCTGAAGAGCTACATCGAAGGCCAGTTGCGCGACCTCGACACGACGGGTGTCGGCACGGGCGGGTTCAAGCCCGCCGGTGCTGCCGCCGCCTCGGGTCAGTTCGCCGCGGTCTCCTCGTCGGGCGAAGCCGATCGGCAGACCCCGCCGACATTCCAGAGCTTTGGAGGCTGAGAACACCGGGAGGGTCAGCGTTCGCGCGATCATCCTGCTGGTCGCCATAGCGGTCGTCGTTCTCGTCATCGACCAGCTGGCCAAATGGTGGGTCGTCGCGAACCTGCCCTATCGGGTGCCACGCGACGTCGTGGGCAACCTCCTGATCTTCGAGTACGACAGGAACCCCGGCGCGGCCTTCTCGATCGGGACCGGCTCGACGTGGATCTTCTCGATCGTCGGCGTCGCCGTGCTCATCTTCGTGATCTGGTACGCGCGTCGCATCCGCTCGATGGTCTGGGCCCTGGTCTTCGGCCTCGTGCTCGGC
>DASZPQ010000091.1:0-92235 GCA_035550275.1 Gaiellaceae bacterium
GGATGCAGCGCCGTTTTCGGATGCGAGCTTCGACCTGGTTGTCGCCGATCACGGTGCAAACCGGTTCGTCGACCCCTACGACTTCGTCCCCGAGGTCGCGCGGCTCTTGCGGCCCGGCGGGCTGTTCGTCTTCAGCGGCTCCTCGCCGCTCGAGCTGCTCTTCTGGGACGACGCGGCGGACACGATCACGACCGAGCTGCGGCGCGACTATTTCGGGTCGTACCGGACAGAGGTCGTCGACGGCCCGGTCGAGTTCGACCTCGGCTACGGCGACTGGATTCGGCTCTTCCGCGCGAACGGGTTCACGATCGAGGATCTCGTCGAGGTGCGACCGCCGGAAGGCGCCGAGTCGAGCTATCGCGACGACGTGGCAACCGCGTGGGCCCGTCGCTGGCCGATGGAGCAGATCTGGAAGGTTCGCAAGGCGTGATCGCGCTCATCCTCGCGTCCACCTCGCCGCAGCGACGGGCGATTCTCGCCCAGCTCGCGATCCCGTTCGACGTGGTCGCGCCAGCCTATGAAGAAGAGCCGGGCGGCGACCCGCTCGAGCACGCAGCCGGCAAGGCGCGCTCGATCGACGGGGGCGAGCGGCCCGTGCTCGGGGTCGACACGATCGTCCTGTGTCGCGGAGAGGTGCTCGGAAAGCCGCGCGACGAGGCCGACGCCCGCCGAATGCTCGAAGCGCTGTCCGGAGCGACCCACGAGGTCGTCTCAGGCCTCTGCCTGCGCACGGGCGAGTGGGAGGAGCTGCACAGCGAGACGACCGAGGTCACGTTCCGGGCGCTCACGCCGGCCGAGGTCGAGGAGTACCTCGCTGTCGGCGAGTGGGAGGGACGCGCCGGCGCCTATGCGATCCAGGGGCTCGGAGCACGCCTCGTCCAGCGGATCGAGGGCGACTATCTGAACGTCGTCGGGCTTCCTGGCGCGCTGCTGATCGAGTTGCTCGAGAAGCGGTATCCGACTTAGGTCGCGAGCAGGACGATCCCGGCGAAGACGAGCAGCGAGCCTGCGATCCGCGACCAGGAAACGTGCTCCGAGACGAAGCGTCGTGCAAAGAGCGTTGCGAGCACGATCGACGACGAGCGGACAGCCAGCACCGGCGCGGCGGCCCCGTGCCGGAGGGCGAGCAGCCCGAGCATCAACGAGCCGAACGTCGCGATCGCCGCGATCGCCACTTCCAGGTTCAGCGCCTTGCGCATCGCCCTGGCGCCGATCAGCGGGGCGTAGACGAGACACGGGCCGATCGTGACGAGCACGTAGTACGACAGCGCCCCGGCTCGCTGGATCCCCGCCCGGTCGATCAGCGTGTAGGCCGCGATCGAGACGGCGATCGTCGCGACGAGGACGAGCGCCTGCGCGTCGCTGCGCCCCGCGAGCCCACGGACGAGAACCACGCCGACTCCGACCAGGATCACGCCGCCCACCTCGGTGGCCGACGCATGGTGGCCGAGCAGCGCGACCCCCGCGACGAGCGCGATCACCGGCGCGAGCCCTCTCGTGACCGGGTAGACGAAGGAGACATCCGTGACGCGATAGGCGTAGGCGAGCGCGCTCACATAGATCGCCTCGAAGACCGCCGAAGCCAGCGCGTACGGCCAAACCGACGCGTCGGCATGCCACCAGAACGCCGCAAATGGCGCCGCAATCACGACCGCGAGCACGAACGTCGCTGCCGCCGCGGCCTGCACGTCGCGGGCCCTTCCGAGCAGGAGGTTCCACACCGCGTGGAGAACGGCAGAACCGAGGGCGAGCGCTAGCGCTGAAGCAGGCAGGGTAGAGTGGCTCGCCGGTCGGACATGGGCATCTTCAATTACCTCACAGGTTTCGGTGGTCGCGACATGGCGGTCGACCTGGGCACAGCTAACACGCTCGTCTACGTGCGTGGGCGGGGCATCGTGCTCAGCGAGCCGTCGGTGGTCGCGATCGACCAGACGACCGGCGAGGTCTACGCCGTCGGGCTCGAGGCGAAGCGCATGCTCGGCCGCACGCCCGGGACGATCAGTGCGATCCGCCCTCTGAAGGACGGCGTGATCGCCGACTTCGACGTCACCGAGCAGATGCTCCGCCACTTCATCCAGAAGGTGCACCAGCACCGCTTCGCGCATCCGCGCGTCGTCGTCTGCGTGCCGTCGGGCGTGACCGGAGTCGAGAAGCGCGCCGTCGAGGAGGCGACGCTCTCGGCCGGTGCGCGCCAGGCGTACCTGATCGAGGAGCCGATGGCGGCCGCGATCGGCGCCGGGCTTCCCGTCGCCGAGCCGACCGGGAACATGATCGTCGACATCGGCGGCGGCACAACCGAGGTCGCGGTCATCTCGCTCGGCGGGATCGTCGTCTCGCAGTCGCTCCGCGTCGGCGGAGACGAGATGGACGAGGCGATCATCAACCACATCAAGCGCGAGTACAAGCTGTTGATCGGCCAGCAGACGGCCGAGGAGATCAAGCTCGAGGTCGGCTCCGCGTACCAGCTGAAGGACGAGGTCCAGGCCGAGGTTCGCGGCCGCGACATGCTCACCGGCCTGCCGAAGACGGTGATCCTCTCGAGCGAGGAGGTCCGCCACGCGCTCGACGAGCCGGTGCTCCAGATCATCGACGCGATCAAATCGACGCTCGACAAGACCCCGCCCGAGCTCGCCGCCGACATCATGGACCGCGGAATCGTCCTCGCCGGCGGCGGTGCGCTGCTCCAGGGGCTCGATCAGCGGATCCGCCAGGAGACCCACATGCCGACGCATCTGGCCGAATCGCCTCTGACCTGCGTGGCAGTCGGCTCGGGCCGGAGCCTCGAAGAGTTCGACGCGATGCGGTCGAGCGCCAAGGCGCGCGCCCGCGGCCGCTCGCGCCGCAACGGCCGGCGTTAAGCACTTCTCAACCGGCGCCTTCAGCAGCCCCAGCTAGACTTGCGGGCTCGTGCCTCGCAACCGGACCGTACGTGTCGCGGTCCTGGGCTCGTCGGTCCAGCGTGCCGCGGCCTCCGGCTTTGCCTCGACCCGCTCAAGCGCCCTGCGGCGCAGGATCGTCGTCGGCTTCCTTGTGCTGCTCTCGTTGGTGCTGATCACGCTCTCGTTCCGCTCGAGCGTGCTCGATCCCGTCCAGGGCTTCGGCGTCTCGGTCCTCCGGCCGTTCGAGGTCGCGGCAAACCGCGTGGCCCGGCCGTTCCGCGACTCGGTCAGCTGGACGCAAGGCCTCTTCCATGCGAAAGCCGAGAACCGCAGGCTTGCCAGGGACAACGCGATGTTGCGACAGGAGGTGAGCCAGTTCGACGCGATGCAGCAGCAGAACACGTTCTTGCGCGCGCAGCTCCGCTACGTCGACTCGCCGAGCTTCCCTCAGTGCTGCACCGAGGTTGCGGCCAGCGTGATCTCGAATCCCCTGAGCCCGTTCGATCAGACGATCACGATCTCGGCCGGCTCGAGCTCGGGAATTGTCGACCAGGACGTCGTGGTGACCGCAAACGGCCTTGTCGGCCAGGTGGTCAGGGTCTCGGCCAGCGTCTCGCAGGTGATGCTGATCACCGATCCCGACAGCTCCGTCCGGGCCGTCGATGCGAGCCAGCATCGAGCCGTCGGGATCCTCGACCATGGCAGTGCAAGCGGCTCGCTCGTGCTCGACGGGATCACGAAGGACAAGAAGGTCGAAGAGGGCGATCTGATCATCACCGCCGGCTCGCCGACCGGAAAAGGCGAGCTGCCTTCGCTTTATCCGCGGAACATCGCGATCGGCCGTGTCACGAGCGTCGGTCAGAACGACATCGACATCTACAAGGAGATCCAGGTGCAGCCGTACGTCGACCTCGCCTCGCTCGAGACCGTGCTCGTGCTGATCCCGAAGCCAGTCGCGGCGACACAAACGTCGAAGGGCACGGCGAAGGCGAAGCAATGATGCTCGACTCCGTCAAGGCGGCGGTGCTCTTGTTCGTCGCAGTGCTCGCGCAGGTCTCGACGTTCTCTGCCTACTCGCCGTTCGGCGGCGAAGCCAACCTCGTGCTCGTCGTCCTGCTCTCGATCGCCCTCTTTCGTGGCTCGATCTTCGGCGCGGCGGCCGGGTTTGGCGCGGGCATCTTGCTCGACCTGGCGAACTTCAGCACGCTCGGCTTCACCTCGCTGCTGCTCACCGTCGCTGGATTCTGGATCGGCCGCTACGGCGAGACGACGGCCCGCGACCGGTTCCACGCGCCGTTCACGTCGGTCGGGGTGGTCACGATCCTCTACGCGCTCGGGGCGCTCGCGTTGCACTTCGTGCTTGGCGATCCGTCGCCGGCGGGCGACGTGATGGCGTCGCTGCCGGCCAGCCTGCTGCTGAACCTGGCGCTGACCGTCCCGGTCTACGCGCTCGTCCGGCGTGTCTTCCCGCCGGTCGACATGTACGACCGCGTCCACGAGGTGCGTCTCCTTGGCTGATCCGCGATCGCGCCGCTTCCTCCCGTCCGATCCTCGAGTCGAGGAGCCGTACCGGCTCACTCCGCAGCTCGCGCTGCGCGTGGCCATTCTCGGCTTCATCGCGCTCGCGATCTTCGCTGTGCTCTTCCTGCGCCTCTGGGCGCTTCAGGTGCTCTCGGGCGACAAATACCGGGCCGAGGCCAACGACAACCGCGTGCGGACGATCCGCATCGACGCTCCGCGTGGCCAGATCGTCGACGTTCACGGCCACGTGCTCGTCTCGAACGTCGCGGGCTACCGCGTCGAGCTCTGGCCGGCCGACCTGCCCAAATCCGCGCCTGCGCAGGCGAGAGAGCTGCAGCAGCTCGCCACGATCACCCACACGCCGCTGAAGGAGATCCTGAAGGGGATCAAGGCCGAGGCCGGAGACCCGCTCACGCCCGTCGTCGTCCAGTACGGGCTCCACGCGGATCAGATCTCGTACCTCTCCGAGCACCGGGTCGAGTTCCCGGGCGTGCAGCTCGCGAACAGCTACCTGCGGAGCTATCCGTACCAGTCGCTGGCGGCGCACGTGCTCGGCTACACCGGCGAGATCAACGAAACCGAGCTGAAGTCGGACAAGAAGCTCGGCTACCAGCTCGGCGACATCATCGGCCAGTCCGGTGTCGAGGCGACCTACGACACCTACCTGCGCGGTCACGACGGCTCCGCGCAGCTGACCGTCGACTCGCGCGGGCAGCCGACGAGTGCCGTCGTTCCGAAGGTCCTCCCGCGTCCCGGAAGCCAGCTTCGCCTCACGATCAACATCGGCCTCCAGCAGGCCGCGGAGCGCGCGCTCGTCACCGGGATCAACGACGCTCACGCGACGCCCGACGGCACACGCGCTGACGGCGGAGCGATCGTCGCGCTCGACCCGCAGAACGGAGCGATTCTCGCGCTCGCGTCCTATCCGACCTACGAGCCGTCGGTCTATGTCAGCCGCGACGCGAAGAAGCTGGCGCCGCTCACCGACCCGGCCGTGGCCGCGAAGAAGAACTATCCGGCCCTTGACCGGGCGATCGACGGCCTCTATCCGCCAGGCTCGACGTGGAAGCCGGTCACGGCCCTCGCAGGGATGCAGGCGGGCATCCTCCAGCCGCTCTCGTCGCTGCTCTGCTCACCCAGCTACCACATCAAAGGCGTGACGGGCAAAGGGCACACGTACACGAACTGGGACCCCTACACCGACCAGGAGATGAACCTCACGACCGCGCTGACCGAGTCGTGCGACACCTACTTCTACCGGGTCGGCTACTCGTTCTACCTGCTTCCGCCCGGCGACGGCCACCCGCTCCAGGCCTGGGCATCGCGGTTCGGCTTCGGCTTCCTGACCGGGGTCGACCTCAGCCCGGAGGCCAAGGGCCTCGTGCCGACTCCCGAGTGGCGCAAGGAGACCTACACCAAGGCGACGGACCCGAAGGAGTGGCAGGTCGACTCGGTCTGGCATCCGGGCGACTCGGTCGAGCTCGCGATCGGCCAGGGCGACTTGACCGTGACGCCGCTGCAGATGGCGCGCTTCTACGCGATGATCGCGAATGGCGGCAATCTCGTGACGCCGCATGTCGGGATGGACATCGAGCAGCCGACGAGCGGCAAGCCGAAGGTGCTCGTGCCGCTCACGCCGCCGGCCCCGACCCCGACCGACGTCAATCCGACGGCCCTGCAGTACGTTCAGGACGGCCTGACGGAGGCGACCCATTCGCCGCTCGGCACCTCCTACGGCGTCTTCGGCAAGTTCCCGATCTCGATTGCGGGCAAGACCGGAACCGCGCAGAAGGCGGCGACGCTGCCCGGGTATCCGAACGCTGTCATCCTCAACCAGTCGTGGTGGTGCGGCTACGGCCCGACGGCTCCGGAGAAGGCGCAGATCGTCGTCTGCGCCGTGATCGAGAACGGCGGCCACGGCGGCACGGCAGCAGCGCCGGCAGCCCTGAAGGTCTTCGAGAAGTACTTCAAGACGAAGCCGATCTCCACGACTGCGCAGGCGAGCGACTGATGGTGGCTGCGTGAGCATCGAGGCAGTCGACCGTCGCGCCCGCGGGCTCCATTCACGCCGGGGCGCCGAGGCAATCGGCATTGCGGGGTTCCTGCGCCGCATCGACTGGCTCCTGCTGGCCGCGGTCGGCACGATCGTCGGCTACGGGCTGTGGGCGATCGGCGGGATCACGAAGAACGATCCCGGCGGAAGCCTCGCGGGTCGCCAGGCGATCTACGCGCTCGCCGGTTGTGTCCTGCTCCTGGTCGGCATGCTGATCGACCCACAGGTCTACCGGCGATTCAGCCGTGTGATCTACATCGCATCGCTCACCGTGATGGGGTTCGTCCTGGTCGCGGGCGCTGCGACTCGCGGTTCGAGGCGCTGGATCGACGTGGGCTTTTTCCGCTTCCAGCCCTCGGAGTTCGGGAAGGTCACGTTCACGCTGTTCCTGGCGGCCTTCCTGGCCGACCGAGCCAGGCGGATCAACGAATTGAGAGTGCCGCTGTCGGCAATCGGCCTGGCGGCGCTGCCGACGCTGCTCGTCTTCGCCCAGCCCGACTTCGGATCGGCGATGGTCTACATCGCCGCCCTGGCCGCCGTGCTCTTCATCGTCGGGATCCGCTGGGCCCATCTGATCACGATCGGCCTGCTCTCCCTCGTGGTCCTGCTCTCGGCGCTCTGGTGGCTGCCGGCGGCCGGTGTGAACGTGCTGAAGCCGTACCAGACCAAACGGCTCACCGGATTCACGCATCCGGGTGTCGACCCGAGCGGGATCAACTACAACACGGAGCAGTCGGTGATCGCCGTTGGCGCGGGCGGGCTGCGCGGCCGTGGCGTCGTTGGCGCGACACAGACGCGCCTCGACTACCTGCCGGCGAACGACACCGACTTTGCCTTTGCCTCGCTTGCGGAGCAGCGCGGCTTCCTGGGCGCGTCGTTCCTCCTGCTGCTCTACCTGTTCGTCGTCTGGCGCGGCCTGAAGATCGTCACCGGCGCTCGTGACCTCTTCAGCGCGGCAGTGGCCGGCGGGCTGGTGTTCGCGTTCCTCTTCCAGGTGTTCGTGAACGTCGGGATGGCGATCGGGATCGCGCCGATCACCGGCATCCCGCTTCCGTTCGTCTCGGTCGGCGGGTCGTCGATGATCACGAACCTGGCTGCGGTCGGGATCCTCCAGGCGATCAGCGTCCGCGGCGGACGGCGGCGCTTCTCGTGAGTGGGATCGGGCCGCGCTGGGCCCTGTCCGCATTCCGTGAGCTACGGGGAGGGGCAACAAGCGGCCCGATCGCCGTCGCGGGCGCGCGCGAGCTCGTGCCGTTGCTCGCGCGGGAGCTACGCGCCGGTGGCGATGCGTCGGCCGTCCATGAGGATGGGAGGCTCGACGGAGCGGAGGCGCTCGTCTGGATCGGCGCGGCCGACGAAGACGCCTTGCACGCGGCATCGCGGGCCGGCATCCCGATCGTCGCCGTGACGGACGCCGACGAGCTTCCGTACGTGCTCGACACCGATCTCGTCCGCACCACACCAGGTGAGGGCTTCCCTGTCGAGGAGCTCGCGCGGGTGCTTGCGCGGCGGCTCGGAGACGCTGCCGCCCCGCTCGCGGGACGCCTGCCGGTCTTGCGCCACGCCGTCGTCGAGCACCTGATCCGTCACACGGCGCACCAGAACGGCCTGATCGGCGCGGCGGTCTTCGTGCCCGGTGTGGACATGCCGATCCTGACGTTGAATCAGATGCGCCTGGTCGCCCGGATCGCGACGGCCTACGGGCACGAGCTCGGACGTTCGGATGCGCTCGAGCTGCTCGGCGTCGTCGGCGCCGGCTTCGGCTTTCGGATGGTCGCCCGCGAAGCGCTCGATCTGATTCCCGGCGTGGGCTGGGCGGTCAAGGGCGCGATCGCGATGGGCGGCACCCGGGCCGTTGGCGAAGCGGCCCGCGCCTACTACGCCGCACGAACCGAGGAGTAGGCCGTCCGGTCCAGGTCCTAAGCTCACCCGAACACGATCGGAGGTGAGTCCGGAATGCCACTGACTGGGAACCGCGAAGCGCATGAGCTCCTGCAAATCGAAGAAGCCGACTCCTGGTTCGAGTATCTGGAGGCGACGCGAGGCCACACTGCAACTCGCTATCGCGAGGTCGAGCCGTGGGCCTGGGCACGTCTCCAGCAACGGCTCCGGGCGATCCGGGCCCGGCGGACGAGACTCGAACCGCTGATCGAAGCGGCGTAGCGGTATTTCTCAAACCCGCCGAGAGCAGGCCTTTAGCTCCCTGCTACTGTTCGGGAAGGCCATGCCAAGGCTTTCCACATCCATCTGCGACGCGCGCCCACCTCAGGCTGTAACGGCCACTGTGCTGCTGCGCGCGCGCACTCCTAAGGAGTCATCGTTTGCCTCTGTCCCTGTTCCGACGCAAGAAGCAGGAGGTGGAGCAGGCGCCACAAGCGGCCGCCGCTCCAACATCCGCCCCTGAACTCCCCATCGCAGCTCCGGCAAATGCGCCGGCTGCAGATGGTTCACCTGCCGAAGGGCAGGCCACTGCCCCAAAGAAACGCCGCCGCGGCACCCGTGGTGGTCGTGGCCGGAAGAAGCCGGCCGGTTCGACTGCTGCCGTAGCGACTGCCGACGCGCCTGCTGCGGCCAAGTCGTCGACGGCTGCAGCCACGAAGAAGCCCGCTGAGCGCCGTGGAGGCTCGGGCTCGCAGCGCAGCGCCCGTGCCCCTCGCCGCACGGCGCCGAAACGCGCTCCGCTGCCGAAGGCCAAGCGCGAGCTGCTGATCTCGGTCGATGCGGGCGAGAAACGTGTCGCCGTGCTCGAAGACGATCGCGTCGCCGAGGTCTACCTCGAGCGGCCCGAGCATCGCTCGATCGCCGGCAACGTCTACCTCGGCACCGTCGACAACGTCCTGCCCGGAATGGAAGCGGCGTTCGTCGAGATCGGGCTCGAGAAGAACGGCTTCCTCTACGTCGACGAGATCGTCGGCCCGGAGCTCGAAGGCCGCAAGGGCGCCCGCAAGATCCAGGATCTGATCCAGCGCGGCCAGACGATCCTCGTCCAGGCGGTCAAGGATCCGATGAAGACGAAGGGCGCGCGGCTCACCACCGAGATCTCGCTCCCGGGCCGCTTCGTCGTCTTCGTCCCGCATGGTGACGGCCTCGGCGTCTCGCGCCGGATCGAGGACGAAGAGCGCAACCGGCTGAAGGCGATCGTCAAAGAGATCGCTCCGAAGCAGGGCGGCGTGATCGTCCGCACCGCGGCCGAGGGCGCCTCGGCCGACGACATCGCCCTCGACCTCGACTTCCTGCAGCGACTCTGGAAGACGATTGAGGATCGCGCCAAGGGAACGAACGCGCCGGCCTTGATCTACCAGGAGGCCGAGCTGCCGCTGCGCGTGACGCGCGACCTCTTCACCGGCGACTTCGAGCGGCTGCTCGTCGACAACGACCGCGCCCACAAGCGGATCGTCGGCTACCTGAAGAAGACCTCGCCGCACATGGTCGAGAAGGTCGTCCGCTACAAGGATCGCCCACCGCTGATGGAGGCGTTCGGCGTCGAGCACGAGATCCGCTCGACCCTGAACCGCCGCGTCGACCTGCCGTCGGGCGGCTATCTGATCTTCGACTACGCCGAGGCGTTCACGGTGATCGACGTGAACACCGGCCGCTTCGTCGGCTCGCGCTCGAAGACCTCAGGCGCACGGCTCGAGGACACGATCACGAAGAACAACCTCGAGGCCGTGAAGGAAGTCGTCCGCCAGCTCCGTCTCCGCGACGTCGGCGGGATCATCGTCATCGACTTCATCGACATGGCGAACCCGAAGAACCGCGCCGCGGTCGAGGACGCGCTCCGCACCGAGCTCGAGCGCGACCGGACGAAGACCTACGTCGTCGAGATCTCACCGCTCGGCCTCGTCGAGATGACGCGTCAGAACGTCACCGATGGCCCGCGCGAAGTGATGACCCGCAAGTGCCCGACCTGCGCCGGTGACGGGATCATCGTCTCCGAGTCGACCACGGCGCTCGAGATCGAGCGCCAGCTGCGTGCCCTCGTCACGCCCGGCTCGCGCGCCAAGGCCTTCAAGGTCGAGGTGAACGCCAAGATCGCCGCCATGGTCGTCGGGCCGGGGGCCGAGCTGCTGAAGGAGCTCGAAGAGACGACGAAGCGCCAGTTCTTCCTCGTCGGCCTTCCGGACGTCCATCTCGACCACTTCCGCGTGCTCGACCAGGGTGCGACGGAGAAAGTCGCGCCCGCCGACGCGGGAGTCACGGTCGGACAGGAGCTCGAGCTGAAGCTCGGCGAGGTCGGCCTCTACGACCCGCACGCCGGCGTCGCGAAGGTGAAGGGAACCGACGTCTACGTCGCCAACGCGGCAAAGCTCGTGGGCAAGAAGGTCAGCCTGCGCGTGACCGCTGTGATGGAAGGCGTCGCGTATGCCGAGCTGCTCGACGACCTCGTCGTCGGAGAGCCGCCGATCACCGCGGAGGCAGAGGCTGAGAAGCCGACCCGCGCCAGGCGCCCGGCAAAGAAGGCCGACACGCCGACCGAGGACGACGCCGTCGAGATCGAGCTGGAGGACGCCGAGGACGCGGCCGACGAGCTCGAGGACGACCCGCCGTCCGAGCCTGCGATGGAGTTGACGCTCGATTCCGAGGACGCAGAGCCGGTCAGCCTGGACGACGACGGGGAAGCTGTCGCCGGCGATGCCGTCGCGACAACGCCGAAGAAGCGCACGCGTCGCGGCTCCCGCGGCGGCAAGAACCGCCGCAAGCGGCCTGCGGGTGCGGCTGCCGCCGTTGCCGGCGAAGGCGCCGTCGCGGGCGAAGAGCCCGAGGCCGACGCTGCTGATGACTCGCCGGAGGAGGCCGTGGCCGAGCCGGACGCCGCCGAAACGCAGGCCCGTCCGGCAATGACTCGTGGCCCGGTGGTTCACCTTCCAGACGCCGACCTGGGACGCGACGTCGATTCGCCGGAGACCGGGGATCAGCCGGCCGCGGTCAAGAAGCCGACGCGCCGTGGCTCGCGCGGCGGCCGCAACCGCCGCAAGAGGCCGGCCGGCGCGACTGCCGGCTCCGCTGCCGCTGCGAACGGGGACGCCCCGGAAACACCCGAGACCGTCGTTTCGGAGCAGGCAACCGAGGCCACGACCCCAGTTGTCGAGGTTCCCGCAGCCAAGCCCGAGAAGCCGGACGATGCGGAGGCCTGGGAGTACACGCCGATGAGTCAATGGGACGACGTAGACGAGAAGGCGTCCTAGCCGGTACACTTCGCTTTCTCGCGGGCCCTCGCCCGCGTTTTCCGCGCTTATGGACTACGCCATCATCAGAGTCGGTAACAAGCAGCATCGCGTTCGCGACGGCGAGACGCTCGTCGTCGATCGCGTGCATACCGACGAAGGAAAGACCTTTACGCCCGACGTTCTGCTCGGCGATGCGAAGGTCACGGTGACGGTGCTCGCCCACGAGCGCGGCCCGAAGATCCGGATCGGCAAGTACCGCAAGCGCACGGGCTACAAGCGCCACACGGGCTTCCGCGCTGCGACGACGCGCATCGAGGTTTCGCTCGGCGGCGGCAAGGCAGCAGCGGCGAAGACCGCGGCGCCGAAGGCCGAAGCCGCGCCGAAGGCCGAAGCCGTTGCCAAGCCGAAGGCCGCCGCTGAGAAGCCGGCGTCGAAGGCTGCGGAGGCTGCAGCGCCCAAGCCGGCCGAAGCCGCCGCTCCGTCGGGTCTGCCCGAGGGCTACGAGAAATTGACCGTCGCCGCGATCACCGCCGGCGCAAAGACGTGGTCGAAGCCCGAGCTCGAAGCAGCGCTTGCCTACGAGCAGGCGAATGCGAATCGCAAGGGCGCCCTCGCCGCACTGGAAGGAGCACTCGGTGGCGCATAAGACCGGTCAGGGCTCGTCCAGGAACGGACGAGACTCCAAGCCCCAGTTCCTCGGCGTGAAGATCTTCGCCGGCCAGGACGTGAAGTCCGGGCAGATCATCGTCCGCCAGCGCGGAACGCGCTTTCGCCCCGGCCCCGGGACGAAGATCGGCAAGGACGACACGATCTTCGCCGTCCGCGACGGCAAGGCCGAGTTCCGCACAACCGGCGAGCGCCGGTTCGTCGCAGTCGTCGATCCTTCCTAAGCCAGGCTCTCCCGTCTCCGCGAGCCCCGCGCAAGTAACAACTTGTTACTTGGCTCCGAGCTGCCGGCGAGCGTTCGCAAGTAACACTGTGGTGCAAACCGATGTTTAGCGACCGCGCAACGTTCACCGTCAAGGCCGGGAGAGGTGGGGACGGAGGGCTCTCCTTCCGCCGCGAGAAGCACGTGCCCAAGGGCGGGCCCGACGGTGGAGACGGGGGAGACGGCGGCGATGTGATCGTGGTCGCCGACCCGATGCTGCGCGATCTGTCTCGCTATCAGCGGCGCCGTCTGATCGCCGCGACGAAGGGTGGGAACGGCCGAGGCGCCCGTAAGCACGGCGCCGACGGTGAGGACGTCGTTCTCTCGGTGCCGGTCGGGACTCAGATTCGAGACGGCGACGAGCTCGTCGCAGACCTCGCGCATCCGCGGGCGCGCGTCGTGATCGCGCGCGGCGGGCCTGGAGGTCGTGGCAACGCCCGCTTCGCGAGCTCGGTTCGACAGGTGCCGCGCTTTGCCGAGGTCGGACTTCCCGGCGAGGAGCGGGAGGTGGAGCTCCATCTGAAGCTGCTTGCAGATGCTGCGCTGCTCGGCCTGCCGAACGCCGGCAAGTCGTCGCTTCTGACGCGGATCTCGAACGCACGCCCGAAGGTCGCCGACTACCCGTTCACAACGCTCCAGCCGATGCTCGGAACGGTCGACGGGCCGGATGGCCGTCAGCTCGTGGTCGCCGATGTGCCCGGGCTGATCGAGGGAGCGAGCCAGGGAATCGGGCTCGGGCATGAGTTCCTGGCGCATCTCGAGCGCGCCCGCACGCTGATCCACGTGATCGACAGCTCGTTGCCGGTGCTGCCGCAGTGGCAGACGATCGACGCCGAGCTCGCGGCGTACGGCGCAGGGCTCGACGAGTTGCCGCAGATCCTCGTGCTGAACAAGATCGACCTTCCTGCGCCCGAAGACGACGCATTGCCCGAGGACGAGCGAATCGTGGCCGTCTGCCGGCTCTCATGTGCAACCGGGGAGGGGATCGACGGCTTCCTGCGCCAGCTCTTCGCGCGTGTTCCCGAGCCCGAGACGCACGAGCATGTCGAGGCCGAGGTCGCGGACTTTCTCGTCTACCGGCCCCAGGCGAAGACTCGCGCGTGGCGTCTCTTCAGGACAGACCGCGGCTTCCGCGTCGTCGGGACTCCGCCGAGCCCGGAGGAGCTAGAAAGAGCGCTGCGGGCCGCCGGAGCACGAGACGGCGCCGACGTCGAGATCGGCGAAGAGACGTTCGAGCTGGCGCCGTGATCGGCCTCTTCGGCGGTTCCTTCGATCCACCGCACAACGGCCATGTGGCGCTTGCGCGAACCGCGGCGGCCGAGCTTGGGCTCGATGAGGTGCTCGTGCTGGTCTCCGCAGACCCGGGTCACAAGCGAGTGGAAACGCCGGCAGCGATCCGGCTCGAGCTGGCAAAGGCGGCATTCCCGGGACGTCAGGTGTCCCTCGACGAGCACGCGCGAACCGTCGATCTGTTGCGGGCCCATCCAGAATGGGACGACGCCGTCTTCTTGATCGGCGCCGACCAGTTCCGCGACTTCCTGGCCTGGAAGGAGCCCGGCGAGGTGCTGCGCCGCGCCCGGCTCGGCGTGGCCACGAGGCCCGGCTACCCGCCGGAACAGCTCCACGCCGTGCTCGGGCAGCTCGAAGCTCCCGACCGCGTCCTGTTCTTCGAGCTCGAGCCGCTTCCGTTCGCCTCCAGCGAGTTGCGCGGCCGGCTCGATCCGTCAGCCATTCCGCCGGCAGTGGCGGAGCTCATCGAGCGCGACGGCCTCTACGGCCGGGGTCGCGGCTAGACTGGAACAGCTTGACGTCGACCGAACAGGCCCGCCGCATTGCGGCGCTCGCTCAGGAAAAGCTTGCGAGGGATGTCGTGATCCTCGACATGCACGGCGTCTGCAGCTACACGGACTTCTTCGTCGTCTGCACGGGCGCGAACGTGCGACAGACGAAGAGCATCTCGGACGAGGTGCATTTCCGCTTGAAGAAAGACGGCGGTCTGCTGCCGCGCTCGGTCGAAGGGGAGGCCGAGGCCACCTGGATCATCGCCGACTACTTCGACGTCGTGCTGCACGTCTTCACGCCCGAAGCGCGGGCGTTCTACCGGCTCGAGGAGCTGTGGGGCGATGTCCCCCAGGAGACTCCCGAGGCGGCGACCGGCTAGACTGGCCCCGTTCCCAGGGCCCATAGCTCAGCTGGGAGAGCGCTTGCATGGCATGCAAGAGGTCGCCGGTTCGAGCCCGGCTGGGTCCACTGGTTGCCCGCGCTATGGAAATCCTAGAATTTCCGCGCTCGCCTTCTGAACGCTCGTGGTGGGCGAGCACGGGCTGAGCCCGCGCTCGCGTCGGCTCGTAGTTCGGCTCGGTGCCGTGGAAAGAGCGGCTCCGTTGCGGCTTGTGGCGGCAGTTCTCGCTTTCGCCGTGGCAGCGGGCGTCGCCGGCTGCGGTGGTCATCACGCGGCGACGACAACAACCACGACGACTGCCAGCAAGCGCCCGGCCCTCCTCACAGCGCGGCGCGTGGCCCGAGTCTTCGCAGGCGTCGGGCTGAAGCTTCACGACCCGTCGCCGAGCGGATCGAGCCCGCATCTCTACGCAACGGTCACGATGCTCACGACCGTTCGGCCTCATCAGGGCTGGAATGTGGCTACCTACATCTATCCCACCTCGGAGCAGGCGACGGCCTCGTTCTCCGAGGATGCCGGCGAGTGGAGCGCGAGCGGCATCCAGTCGGTGCAAGTCAGAAATGTCGTCGTCGTGGTCGTGCCTCTCGGCCACCTGCTCACAAAGCGAGCGCATTTCTTTCCGATGCCGAAGGTGGTCTACAAGGCACTTCATCTGCTGAGCCAGCCTCGCTAACTTCTCGCTTATCTGACTAAAATCAGAGAATGCCCACGAGTGCGATCGAACAGGTGCGCAGCTTCAACCGGCTTGTCACCGAACGGGTCGGGGCGCTCAACGATCAGTACCTCGCCCGCGACCGGCCGCTCGGGGAAGCCCGCCTGCTCTGGGAGATCGGCCGCCACGGCTCGGATGTGCGAGAGCTACGCGCGCGCCTTGGCCTCGACTCCGGCTACCTCAGTCGCCTTCTTCGCTCGCTCGAGGCCGCTGGCCTGGTCGAGCTGGAGCAGAACGTGGCGGACAAGCGGGTCCGCACCGCGCATCTGACCGCGGCCGGGCAGGACGAATGGGATCTGCTCGACGAGGGCAGCAACGAGCTCGCCCGCTCGTTTCTCGAGCCGTTGAGCCCGTCTCGCCGCAAGCGCCTCGTCGCTGCGATGGCGGAGATCGAGCTGCTGCTGACCGTCGGCCTGATCGAGATCGCCATCGCCGACCCCGCAGGGCCCGAGGCCCAGTTTTGCCTGCGCGAGTACTTCGCCGAGCTCGACCGGAGATTTGACTTGGGGTTCGATCCCGCGGTTGACACGTCGGCGGAGCTCGACACGCTGAGGCCTCCGGCAGGTGTCTTCGTCGTTGCGACCCTGCGGGGCGAGCCTGTCGGGTGCGGCGGCCTGAAATTCGCCGGCGACGAGCCGGCCGATCTGAAGCGCATGTGGGTCTCGCCGACCGTGCGCGGTCTGGGCCTCGGGCGCCGCCTGCTCTCTGAGCTCGAAGGTCGCGCTGCCGCCGCGGGGGCCTGGTCGATCCGGCTCGAGACGAACAAGAACCTCACCGAAGCGATCACGCTCTATCGCTCGGCCGGCTACGAGGAGGTCGATCCGTTCAACGACTTGCCGTGGGCGCACCACTGGTTTGAGAAGCGCCTCGAAGCTTCTTAGAACCCTCTTAACGTCTGCCGGTTAGCTTGTGAGCCGTGAGATGGTTCTCGACTCTGGCCGGAATCGCCCTCGTCGCGCTCGGGCTCGGCGCGTCTCTCTCCTTCGGAGCGTCGACGGCTCTGCCGGCGATCACGAGCGACCCGACTGCCGTGGGAGCTGCGGTCGTGGGCCAGCGCCTCACCGGCACGCCGGGCTCCTGGTCCGGGACGGGAACGCTCACCTACGGATATCAATGGCACCGCTGCAACGCCGCGGGGGCGAAATGCACGTCGATCACCGGCGCCACGTCGCTCAGCTACAAGCTCGTGCCCAAGGACGTCGGCCAGACGCTCGGGCTCACCGTCACGGTGACCGACTCCGGCGGATCGACGAGCGGCTACGCGAATCTGATCGGCCCGATCTCGCCGGCGAATTCGCTGCTCGTCTCCACGATCCAGCCGGCGGTCACCGGCACGACCAACCAGGGTCAGGCGCTCCAGGTGAGCGACGGGCTTTGGAGCCCGAAGCCTGACTCGGTCGCGTACGCGTGGCAGCGCTGCACCCAGTACGGGCGCTCCTGCGTCCCGATTCCGAACGCGACGACCAACGCCTACACGGCGGGGGCCGACGACGTCGGTCACGCCATCGTCGCGCTCGTCAGCGCAACCTGGGGTGAGACGACGGTGACCGCGTTCAGCACAACGGCAGCGGTCGTCGGTGCGACGACGACCGTGACGAACAAGACGACCACGTCAACGACGACGACCGCGACGACGACGAGCACTGCGACGGGCGCGGGGCCAACCGAGACGGCGCTCCCGACGATCACGGGCTCCGTCGCGGCCGGAAGTCACCTCGCAGCGGGATTCGGCACGTGGTCGGGCTCGGGAACGCTCAGCTACCACTATCAGTGGTACCGCTGCGACACGACCGGGGCCAAGTGCATCTCGGTCCACGGAGCGACCGGAGCAGGCTACAAGCTCGTCACCGCGGATATCGGGCAGACGATCGGCCTCACCGTCACGGCGACCGACTCGTCTGGAAAGGCGAGTGGCTACGCCAATTTGATCGGCCCGGTCGCGCCGGCTGCGTCACCGCTCACCTCGACGACGCAGCCGACGATCACGGGCACTGCCAAGACGGGACAGATCCTGCTCGTCTCGAACGGCGTCTGGACGTCCGCGCCGACGTCCTACACCTACTCGTGGCAGCGCTGTAACGCGAACGGGCGCATTTGCGCGCCGATCGCAGGCGCGACCGCGACCACCTACACGCTCGGCTCGGCCGACGTAGGCCACCGAATCATCGCCGTCGTTCAGGCCGTGTTCGGCACGACGATCCAGGCCGCATTCAGCACGGCGACCGCCGTCGTCAGCTGAGCGAAGCGCGCCTCGCGCGAACCGGTGTCCGGTCAACCTCGTAGCAGAGGTAATAGTCTTGCGTTTGACTATTCGACGAGCTGAGGAAATGGCCGAGGACTCCCTGATCTCGAGATCTCTCCAGTGATCCGCAGGCCGGGCTCCGGCATCCTTGCGATCGCAGGCCTCATCGCGGTGGCGGGCACCCTCGCCGGCTGCGGCGGGAAGAAGACCGTGCTGCCTCCGGCCGTCCCCGCGAACCCGAAGCCGACGAACGTCGGCTCGACGCAGTGCCCGCCGGTGAAGGGCGCGACCTGGGTCTATCCGGCGAACGTGAAGATGAGCAGCGACACCTACGAGGCATTCACGGTCGGCTTCAGCTGCGCGACAGCCGCGTCGTACATCAAGCAGATCGTCGGGCGGACGCTTCCCGCGAACGCCGCATACGAGGAGCAGCCGCTGCCAGGGATCCCCGGGTTCCTTTGCACCGCCTATCCCGACAAGAACGGCCACGCCTACGGCGGCTCCTGCCGGAAGGGCGCGACCGAGTTTGGGTGGAACCTGAATGTTCTCTTCCAGTCGACCGACCTCGAGGGCGACAACGACATCACGAGCAACGGCGACGCAACCGTCGTTCTGCGCCTGCTCGGGCCCGGGAGGTACGAGCTCGAGGTCCAGAACACGAGCCGGATCGGTTACATCAAGTCCTTCCACTGGACGCCGCCGCGAAAGCTGAAGATCCTCGCGGTCACGAGCAGCAGCCGCGGGAAATGTGGCGTCGACCCGGCCGGTGAGATTTCGTGTGCATTGTCGCTTCCGCCGCCAAAGTGCCTCTGCCGCCCGAGCGGCGGGTCCGTGACGATCGACTTCACGACGCCACCGGCGGTGGTGCTTCATATCCAGGGCCATGCCGTCAATCCGGGCGTTCTTGGCGCGCGTCTCCAGATCGTCGCGATGACACCGATCCACTATCTCGTTCCCGCGACGCTCGAACAAGAGCGTCAAGGCCACCTCTAGCGGGCGGGATCGGGGATCTGGATGAGGTCAGCGCGCCGGGTTCTCTTGCTCTCGCTCGTCCTGCCGGCAGGCTTGATCGCGGTCGCCTGCGGCGCGCCGTCGCCGGTGCTCGTGAAGACGGAGCACGTGAAGGCGCTCGGAACGATCCTCGTCACGAAGCAGGGGATGACGCTCTACCACATGAAGAGCGAGACGAACGGTCGGATCAACTGCACCGGAACCTGTGCCAAGCTCTGGCCGCCGCTCACGCTCGGGGGTGGTGCCAAGCTGCTTGCCGGGCCCGGCGTCAGCGCTTCGAAGCTGGGAACGCTGAAGCGTCCCGACGGCAAGGTCCAGGTCACCTATAACGGCTTGCCGCTCTACCGCTACTCACATGACGTGAAGCCCGGCGACACGACCAGCCAGGGCTTGAACGGCTTCTGGTACGCCGTCACCTCTGCCGGCATGATCACCAAGGGGGACACGGCGCGCGTGGGGGAATGCGCGCCCGGCCAGACCATTCCGCAAGGGGCCGTTGACGATGACGACGACGACAACACCGTCAACGGCCCGAGCGACAAGGATGGCTGTTATTAGTTCGGGCGCGTGCGCGCTCGGCGCTCAAATGACGAGGCGGTGGAGTGCGAGCACGTGCCAGCGACCGCGCCTTCCGGTCGGCTCCGCCAGCTGCTCGACCCGAAGGCGAAGAAGCGGCAGCACCTGCGCGGTCTTCTGGAACGGATCCGCGATCGGGGCTCCGCCGTCAAGGGGCTGCGCGGCAACGATCGTCCCGTTGACCTCGGCGATCACGTAACGCCCCGACCGGATGCGAGTTCCTTCGAGCTGTGCGAGCCTCTCCAGTGCAGGATCGTCGTGAACCCGGCACAAGCGCAGGAACACCGGCTCGTCTGGGACGAAGCTCTCGCCGCGCGCGTTGTCGGCATATGCGCGCCGGCTTACGAGCGACAGCCTGTTTTGCTGCTGCTGGAGAAATGCATCGCGGTAATCCCCGTGGTTCATCTCTGCCTCCTTGGATCGTCCGATAACCTGTGTTAGCATGATACCGGTTACTAACCGACAAAGCAAGGACAATGGTTACTCAAGAACTGATTGCTGATTTCATCAACACGCTCCACGAGGACGAGGAAGCGCTTGCGACGGAAGCCGATCTCGTTGCGTGGGTTACCGGCCATGGTCTCGCCGAAGCGCCGTTGCGTGCGACTGCCGGAGAGCTCGACGATGCGCACGCGGCGCGAGAAGCACTTCGTGCGTTCTTGCTTGCGAACAATGAGGTCGACGTCGATCTCACCACGCCGACACTCGTGCTCGACGGGATTGCCCAGCGGGCGCGGGTCGAGCTGAGGTTTGTGGACGGAGCGCCGGTGCTTGCTCCGGCAGAGGCCGGCGTGCTCGGCGCCCTGGGTCAGATCCTGGCGGCGGTTCAGGCGATGACGCTCGACGGCAGCTGGAGTCGCTTGAAGGTGTGCCGCGCGCATGACTGCAAGTGGGCCTTTGTCGACAACGCAAAGAACCAGTCACGAGCCTGGTGCTCGATGCGTTCGTGCGGGAACCGCGAGAAGGCTCGTGTGTTCCGCGAGCGCCGCAAGTCCGCCGAGCTCTCCTAACCCGGATCGCCTGTCCAAGCAGGCCCCGTCCTCAAGAGCGACTAGTAGAGCCGCCCCTGCGGGTGCAAGATCGGGTTGTTGCATTTTTGGCACGAAGTTGGCACCCGCGCGTCACAGGTAGCCAGCTACGTTGGCTGGAATGACAACGAGGAGGTTCCACATGTTTCAAGAGCTCACGAACGAACTGCTCGACCTCACCGCGACGGTCAAGGGCGAAGCTGCGTCGCATTTCGCGATGGTGATCGACTGTTGCTCCTGCTCCAGCTGCGGCTGCCTTCTCTTCTGCAAGTGACGATCGGAAGGCCCCAGAACGTGTCGAGTCCATTGCAGCGGTCGGTTGTGGAAGGCGCCGTTCCAGGCCGGCCGCTGCTTGCGCCCTGGTATCGCCTGATCGAAGACGGCGAGCGGCTCTTGCTCGAATATGGCCAGGCGGTCGTCGTGCTCGAAGGTGCTGCCGTCCGGACACTGCTCCCAGCGCTCCTGCCGCTCCTGGACGGAACGCGGACGCTCGACGACCTGGTTGCCAGGCTCGGCACGGCGGTTGGCCCGGCAATCGAAGCCGCGCTCGCGACGCTTCAGCGGCACGGCTTGCTGGTCGACGGGCCCGAGGCGCCGTCGCGGAATCGTGACACGGCGGACGCGCTTGCAGCGGCCTACAGCCTCGCTCCGGCCGTCGTGGCCGCCCGGCTCGACGCTGCCGTGATCGGCGTCGTCGGCGGCTCATCCACCGGCGTCGAGGTTGCCCGGCTCTTGCGGGCCGCGGGCGTGGGTGAGACACGCAGGGTCTCCTGGGAGGAGCCGGCGATCGGCGATCTCACCGTGGTTGCGCCGGCAGCCGGCGAGATTCGAAGGCTCGATCCCTGGAATCGCACTGCGCTGGCGGAAGGGTGCGCCTGGTTTCCAGTGCGACCGTACGACGGACGGCTGGCAGCGGTGGGCCCGCTGATCGTCCCCGGTGAGTCATGCTGCTACGAGTGTCTTGGTCTTCGCCGCGCCGCCAACCTCGAATACGGCCCTGATCTGCCGCTGATCGAGACGGCACCGATCGTCGCGACCGCGGATCCAGCCTTCGAGTCGCTCGTCGTGGCCTTGACCGCCCATCTGGTGCTTCGTTTCGTCGCAGCTCGCGACACCACGTTGCCGGGAACGCTCTATGCAGTCGAGCAGCAACCCGCGCCCACGATTGCGGAGCATGCCGTCCTGCGAGTTCCCCGCTGCTCGGTCTGCTCGCCTGCAGAACGCAGGGCTGCGCCCCTGCCGTGGCACGCGGCTGAGGCCGCATGATCGAGTCGTTGCCGCGTCCCCTTCGTCGTGCGGTCTCCCCCTACACGGGAATCGTCCGATCGCTCGAAGAGTGCCTCCATTTTCCCTGCGAGCCACCTCTCTTCCGGTTCGCATGTGAGGTAGGCCGGGGCGATTCGGTTCTCGGTGGGCAACTCGATCATCTCTCCGGCATCGGCGGCGCAGGCCTCACGCGCACCGATGCGGCGTCCGCCGCGATCGGAGAGGCGCTCGAGCGCTATTCGGGAACGTTCGTCCCCCGCGGGCAGCTCGTTGTCGCATCCGCGCGCGAGCTCGGTGACGAGGCCGTCGATCCCGCACGGTTTGCGCTTTTCGCCGACGACCAATACGCGACCCCGGGCTTCCCGTTCGCGCGGTTTACAGCTGAGACGCGCGTGCCGTGGATCCGAGCGGTCGCCGTCGCCAGCGGCCGGCCGGCCTGGCTCCCTGCCGAACTCGTTTTTCTCGGCGATCCGGTCTCGGAAGGAGCGGCTCGAATCGGCTATGCGACAAGCAGCGGAATGGCCTGCGGCGAGACCACCGAGCGCGCGCTCTTGGGAGGGCTCTGCGAGCTGCTCGAGCGCGATGCGTTCATGATCACGTGGGCAAACAGCCTTTCCCTGCCGCTGCTCGACTGGCGCGACCATCCCGAGCTCCTCGACTTGGAGCGTCGATTCTTCGCGCCGTCCGGCTTGGCGTATGCGGCGGTCGATCTCTCAGCGTTTCACCGGCTGCCGTCGGTGCTCGGCGTCGTTCGTGCACCGGACGGGTATCCGGGAGCGCTGGGAGTCGGTGCGGGCACTGCTCCTACCGTTGCCCGCGCAGTGTGGAAAGCGCTTTCGGAGGCATTCGCGTCGCGGTCGGCAGGTGCAAAATTGGCGCTGCTCGAGTCCGCTGGAGGCTACGGCTCCGCCGGAAGCGGCGTCGTTTCGTTCGAGGATCACATCGCGTATTACTCCGATGCCACTCGTGCGACAGCCGCCGCGTTCCTCGACGCGAGTCGAGAGCGCACGTTGGCAATCGAGGTTCCGTCTCTGCCCGGGGAAACGCCTGCGGAGCATGTGGTCGCGCTCTGCGAGCGCATCGACGCGGCCGGCTCGGGCGCGTATGCCGTCGACGTGACGGCGCCTGACGTTCGCGAGCTCGGGCTCACCGTCATGAAGGTCGTCGCCCCCGAGCTGTGCTCGCTCGACGTGCCACATGAAGCTCGATTCCTCGGTGGCCACAGGCTCTACGACGTCGCCGCGGAGCTCGGCCTACGCACCGGGCGCCTGTCGGAACCGAACGCGGAGCCGCACCCGTTCCCGTGACGCGTCAGGTCCCCACCGCCGAGTTTGCCTCGCTTGTCTATGGACGAGCAGGCGTTCCGCTCGACGATTCCGCCGAGGCATTTCACGAGGCCTCGCGCCTCTATCCGAACATCGCGCCGAGGCGGCTCGCCGCGCTCCGGGCGCTCGCCACGAGCCCAGAGCTTCAGCAAACCGTCCTCCGCTCCGGTCGAACGCATACCCAGAGGCCGCAGATCGACCTTCCGGAGCGCGAGTTGCCTCGCAGCTCGTTGTGGGACCTTCTCCGTACGCGCCGGTCGAAGCTCGAATCGCCCGGCCGCTCGCTGGGGCTCGGCGCACTTTCTGCCCTTCTTCATGCGAGCTACGCGGCGAGCCCTCGGGAGCCCGAAGGCACCCGGCGCCCCGTTCCGTCGGGTGGCGCGCTCTATCCGCTCGAGCTTTACGTGCTGGCCCTTGAAGTCGAGGGCCTCGAGCGGTGCGTCTCCCACTACAACCCGTTCCGACACAGCCTCGAAGTGCTCGCTTCAGTCGAACGCGCAGACGTCGGACGATCGCTGGTTGACCCGGCCCTTGCCGACCGCGCGGCTGCGCTGATCGTCGTAACTGCGATGTTCTGGCGCTCGCGATTCAAATACGGCCCTCGTGGATATCGGTTTGCGCTCCTCGAGGCAGGCCATCTGATGCAGAACGCCGTGCTCGCCGCCACGTCGCTCGAGATCGACGCGCTCCCGCTCGGGGGCTTCTACGATCGCCGGCTGGACAGCCTCATTGGTGCGGACGGTCTCGACGAGGCGTCTGTCTACGCCCTTCTGCTTGGCGGTCGGGGGTGAGCAGTGCCTTCCGGCTGTGGGTGCGAATCTGCGTCGCAACGTCAGTTTCGGCGGCTCTGCTGCTGCTATTCGCTCCGCCACGTCCAGCCGCGCACATGCCGTGGCTGATCGCGGTTCTCGGCGGCTTCAGCTGCGGAGCGCTGCTCTATTCCGCCGTCACCCGATGCCGGCCGTGCCTGTCCGTGCGTCGCCGGCCCGCCGCTCTCGTGCTTGCAACGCAGCTGTTCTTCGTGCTTGTGGCGACGAACGAGGAGATCGTCTGGCGTCGAGTTGTGCTGGGCGAGTTGCTTGCTGCTGGGGCGGTCGCCGCCATGCTCGGCAGCACGGTCGGGTTCGCCCTGATGCACCGGTCACGGCGACGACTTCAACTGGTTACCGGAGCAGTTTTCGGTGGCCTTTACCTCTCGACGGGATCGCTCGCAGCGAGCGTGGCCGCGCATTGGGCCTACAACGCTCTCGTCGGAAGCCTCGTCGACCGTCGCCGTGCCTTCCGGGATGCGGCGCCGTGAGCATCGCCGAGCTCGCCGGCGTGACCAAGCGGTTTGGAGAGCTCGTTGCGCTTGACGACGTCAGCTTCGGCGTCCGGGCCGGCGACGTGGTCGCGCTTCTTGGGCCAAACGGTGCCGGGAAATCGACAGCGCTCGGAGTGCTGCTCGGCCTTCGCTTCCCGGACAGTGGAACCGCACGCTTGTTCGGGCAGGATCCGCGGCGAATCGAGCCAAGGCGTGAGATCGGCGTCACGCCCCAGGAAACAGCCTTCCCGACGACGCTCCGCGTCCGCGAGCTCGTCGACCTCGTGCGTGCGCACTACGCGCGGCCGCTTCCCGCCGCCACGGTCCTCTCGCGCTTCGGCCTCACCGAACTTGCGGGACGCCAGCTTGGCGGGCTCTCCGGGGGCGAGCGGCGGCGCGTCGGTGTCGCACTCGCGTTTGCGGGTGCTCCCCGGCTTGTCGTGCTCGACGAGCCGACCGCAGGTCTCGACGTGACCGCTCGGCATGCGGTTTGGGAGGCAATTCGAGCTCATGCAGACGACGGCGGCACGATCCTGTTCACGACCCACCAGCTCGACGAAGCTGACACCCTGGCCGAACGCGCCGTGCTGATCGAGCGCGGTTCGATCGTCGCGGACGGGACGATCGAGGAGATCAAAGCCGCTGCCGGGCTCACCCGCGTGTCATTCCGGGCCCCCGAAGGCCTTTCGATCGACGACGCCAAGCGTGAGGGGGAGCTTCTCTGCATCCTGACGAGCGACGCGGGGGCGATCGTCGAGCGCCTTGCTCGGACAGGTGTGCCGCTCGTCGATCTCGAAGTGCGACCACTCACGCTGGAGGAAGCCCTCGCGGTGCGGAAGGCAACGCTTTGAGGCTCATCCTCTTGCACGCACGCGCCGCGACCCTCGAGCTCGCGCGCCATCCGGCCTACGTTGTGCCCACGCTGGTGTTCCCGGCTGTGTTCTTTCTCTTCTTCGTCACACCCGGTGCCGGCGGGGCATCGACGGTGAAGATGGCGACATTCGCCGGCTTCGCGGCGATCGGTGTGGCGTTCTTCCAGTTCGGCGTCGGGATTGCGATCGAACGGGCGTCGCCCTGGGAGCGATACCTGCGCACGCTGCCGGTGGGAGTCGGCGCC
This sequence comes from Gaiellaceae bacterium, assembly GCA_035550275.1. Classification (GTDB taxonomy): domain Bacteria; phylum Actinomycetota; class Thermoleophilia; order Gaiellales; family Gaiellaceae; genus PALSA-600. Next base: position 25,312 of record DASZPQ010000091.1, read on the forward strand.
CGGCTTACCGCGCGCGTCTTCTCGGCGGCGATCTTCGCGACCGCGGCCGCCGCCGTTCTGATCGTGACGGCGATCGCGACCACGAACGCCTCGCTGCCATTGGGGCGTTGGCTCGAGCTGGCCTGCGTGCTCGTCATCGCGACGGCTCCCTTCGCCTTGCTCGGGATCGCGCTCGGGTACTGGGCGCCGGAGCGCGGGGCATTGCCGATCGCAAATCTCCTGTATCTCGGTCTCTCGTATGCCGGCGGTCTCTGGATCCGCCCGGAGGACTTACCCACCGGCGTTGCCGCGGTCTCTCCCTATCTGCCAACGCGCGCACTTGCAGACGTTCTCTCGGCAACGGTCACGGGCGACCCATGGCTGCCGCATTCGTGGGCCGTCCTGTCGATATTTGCCGCGATCTTCGCAGCGATTGCGGTTTCCGGCTACCGGCGGGACGAGGGAAGGCACTTCCGCTGACAAAGCCGGCTCCGAAGACACAGTTTGTATCGACCGTCACACAGGACCGCCCGCGTCCCGTACAATGCGTCCCTTGATCTGGGAGATCGTCTTCCTGCTGATTATCTTGAAGATCCCGCTCGTGTGGGTGTGCTGGGTTGTCTGGTGGTCGATCAAGGCCGAGCCGGAGGTCGGTTCCGAGGGGGACAATCAAGACATGAACTGGCGGCCGTGGCGGCGCGCGCCCGGCTCGCGACCCCCGCGTGGAGGCCCGCACGGCCGCGGATCGCGCAGAGCAAGGCGCACGGAACGCACGCGCGAGCGCGCCGACGTCTGACCAGCTTGCACCCCAGGTTCTGACCGCACCGCAGGAACCTGGCCAGTGCTACAAAACAACGCGATGGCCATGCATGACGTTGACGGGCTGAATTCAGGCTACGCGCGTCTGCTCCTCGATGAATATCTCGAGAACCCAGACGCGGTCTCTGCCGAATGGCGTGCTCTTTTCGAGAGCGGCGAAAGCAACCTCGTCACGTCACTCCCCGGCCTCGCGCGCCTGCTCGAGACGGCGCAGAACCGCAACGGAACGGCCAATGGCCACGCTGTTGCGGCGTCTCCCGCGACGGACAGCCCCGATCTGGAGCTGCTTGGCGGGGTCGCCGCCTCGATGGCGCTCGTGAAGGCTCATCGCATGCACGGGCACCTCGCCGCCCGCCTCGATCCGCTCGGCACCGAGCCCGTCGGCGATCCGGCGCTTGACCCGCTTCGCCACGATCCGCCGCTGACAGTCGAGCTGCAAGCACGGATTCCCGCGTATCTGCTGAACGTGCACGTCGGGGGCGAGACCGTCGCGGATGTGCTGCCGCGGCTCAAAGAAACGTATTGCGGAACGATGGCGTACGAGATCGAGCACATCTCCGATCACGAGCAGCGGGTCTGGCTGCGGCAGGCAATCGAATCGTGGCGGTACCGAAAACCGCTGACTCCAGACGAGCAGCGCGCTCTCTATATCCGTCTCTGTGAGGTCGAGGGAATGGAGCGTTATCTGCGGCGCGCGTTCCTCGGACAAAAGCAGTTTTCGCTCGAAGGGCTCGACGTGATGATCCCGATGATCGACGAGGCGATCGAGCTGGGTGCGGAGGAAGGTGCGCGTGAGGTCGTGCTCGGGATGGCGCATCGCGGACGCCTGAACGTCCTCGCCCACACGATCGGGCTTCCGTACGAGAAGATCCTGCGCGAGTTCGAGGGTGAGCGGACAATCGACGCAGTGATTGCCGATTCCGAGGGCGGCACCGGCGACGTCAAGTACCACCTCGGTGCGCAGGGCACCCGCCACACCGCATCGGGAAAAGTCGGAGTCACGCTCGCCGCAAACCCGAGCCATCTCGAGGCAGTCGACCCGGTTGTCGAAGGACGGACGCGCGCCGAGCAGACCGACCGCGCCACGCCGGCCGGCGCGCACGACCCGACCGTCGCGCTTCCGATCTTGCTTCACGGCGACGCGGCCTTTGCCGGCCAGGGTGTCGTCGCGGAGACGCTGAACCTCGAAGCCCTCACCGGCTACGCGACCGGCGGCACGCTTCACCTGATCACGAACAATCAAATCGGGTTCACGACCGACCCAGCCGAGGGCCGCTCGACGCGCTATTCATCCGATCTGGCGAAGGGCTTCGACGTCCCGATCGTGCATCTGAACGCCGACGATCCGGAGGCGGCGATCTCAGCGATCAGGCTTGCCCTCGGCTATCGGGAGCGGTTCCGGCACGACGTCGTGATCGATCTCGTCGGCTACCGCCGCTTCGGCCACAACGAGCAGGACGAGCCGGCCTACACCCAGCCGCTGATGGTCGAGCGGATCAATGCTCACCCGACCGTGCGCGAGCTCTATGGAGCGAAACTCGTCGCCGACGGCATCCTGAGCGCTGCGGAGGCCGAGGCGCATTTCGGGGAGGTCGAAGCGCAGATCCGCGAGGCGCACGAACGGCTGAAAGCGTCGTTCGCCGACGGGATCCCGGTCAAGACCCGCAGCGAGGGTGTCCCGCGCGTTGCCGGCTCCACCGTCGAGACTGCGGTTTCCGAGCCTGACCTGCGGCGGCTGAACGAGGAGCTGCTTCGCGTGCCGGACGGCTTCGCTGTCCATCCGAAGCTCGCGGGTCAGCTCGAGCGGCGCCGCACGGCGCTCGAACAGGGCGGCATCGACTGGGGACAGGCTGAGGGGCTCGCGTTTGCATCGCTGCTCGGTGAAGGGATCGCTGTCCGCCTGACGGGGCAGGACACCGAGCGTGGGACGTTCTCGCACCGTCATCTCGTGCTCCACGACGTGCACTCGGGCACCGACTACGTCCCGATTCAGCATCTCAGCGCTGCCACGGCGTCCTTCGAGGTCTACAACTCGCCGCTCTCGGAATACGCCTGTCTCGGCTTCGAGTACGGCTATTCGACGGCCGCGCCGGATGCGCTCGTCCTCTGGGAGGCGCAGTTCGGCGACTTTGCGAACGGCGCGCAGACGATCATCGACCAGTTCATCTCGAGCGGGTTCGCGAAGTGGAAGCAGTCGTCGCGGCTCACGCTCCTGCTGCCTCACGGGTACGAGGGAAACGGGCCCGAGCATTCCAGCGCCAGGCTCGAGCGCTTTCTCCAGCTCGCAGCGCAGGAGAATCTGCGGATCGCCAGCTGCACGACAGCCGCGCAGTACTTCCATCTGCTGCGCCGGCAGGCGCACGATCCGGTGGCGCAGCCTTTGGTCGTGATGACCCCAAAGGGGCTCCTGCGCCTGAAGGAAGCGTCATCCAGCCTCGCCGAATTGACGGATGGCGCGTTTCAGCCGGTGCTCGACGCGGCTGTTCGCGACAAGTCGGCGATACGACGCCTCGCGTTCTGCTCGGGCAAGGTCTACTACGACATCGTCGGCCACGAAGCCGGTGCGACAGGGGACGGAGCGAACCCCGAAGGAGTCGCTGTCGCCCGGATCGAGCAGCTCTACCCGTTCCCGGTGCAGGCCGCTCGTGACCTGATCTCGTCCTACCCTTCGCTCGACGAGATCGTTTGGGCGCAGGAGGAGCCGCAGAACATGGGTGCGTGGCGGACGATTCGCCATCGCCTCGAGGAAGCTGCAGGCGGTATCCCGGTGCGCTTCGTCGGGCGTCCGTGGCGAGCGAGCGCGGCTGAGGGGTACCCCACGGCGCACCATCTCGAGCAGGACCGGATCGCCCGGGCTGTGCTGACGCTCTAGTTAGACTCGCCGTCGTGCGTGAAAGGCGGCGCGTACAAGCCGGAGGCCGTGCTTCTGGAGCTGGTTGAGAATCCGCTTGCGCTGTCGCTTCGGTATTCGCCTCCAGATGTCCAACAGGGCCATGGCGACAGTCCAAACGCCGACTCGGCGGTTGCTCGCTCGACGAAACCGGGACATTCGGTAATCCTAATGCTTCCGTATGAACACTCATGGACCCTCATGGTTTGGCCGGAAGACGCCGACAATGAGTACGACGGTGACTGAAGATCACCGACTTTCGCGGAATTCGAGGCTCAGGTTGATCGGAAGTTTCAAGTTCAAGCTCATCGCAGCGTTCGCAAGTGCGGCTCTTCTCCCCCTTCTCGGGGTGATCTTCGGACTCGAAGTTCCGGCGTTGTCGGCGGCCCTGGTGATCCTCGGAATCACCTCGCTGCTTGCGGGACGGTCGATCGTGCTCACGCTCCGTCGGCTTGCCGATGCTGCGAATGCGATCGCGCAAGGGCGGCTGCAGGAGCGACTCGAGATTCACGGTGCCGACGAGTTTGCGGAAGTTGCGGAAGCATTCAACCGCATGGCCGCCGAGCTCGAGCAGCGGCTCGCCGAGCTGAAGAGCGAGCGTGGCCGCGCTCGAGACGCAACAGCCCGTTTTGCGGAGGTGCTCGCGGCCACTCACGATGTCAATCAGCTTCTCCGCGTGGTCGTCGAGACTGCCGTCGAAGCGACGGGCGCCGACGGTGGTGTCGTCGTGGGCCCCGAAGGCGAGCTGGCGCGGACGGGCGACCCGGAGGCCGGCTCCCGGCTGCTCGAGCTTCCGCTCCGAGTCGGCAGGCAGAACTTCGGCTGGGTCGTGCTCTCGGGAGAGAGCTTCGACGACGGACGACGTGAAGCGGTGGCATCGCTTGTCTCTCACGCTGTGATCGCGCTCGAGAACGCGCGTCTGCATCGGATCGTCGAGCGTCAGGCACTGGTCGACGGCCTGACCGGCCTTGCGAACCGCCGCGCGGTTGAGGAGACGCTTCGGGCTGAGCTCGCGCGTGTGGAACGGTTCGAAGGCGAGCTCTGCCTTGTCTTCGCCGACCTCGACTCGTTCAAGGCCGTGAACGACCGCCACGGGCATCCGATGGGCGATCACGTCTTGCGGGAGTTTGCGAGCACGCTCAAGGAAACCGTTCGCGAGATCGACGTGGCCGGCCGGTGGGGCGGTGAGGAGTTCGCGCTGGTGCTTCCGGGGACGGCTGCGGCTGACGGTGCCGCGGTTGCCGAACGGGCTCGCCGAACATTCGAGCTGCGAGGAATCCACGCGCCAGACGGCACGTTTGTCCCGGTCACTGCGAGTTTCGGCGTCGCCGCGCTCCCCGAGGTCTCTGACCTCGATGCGCTCGTTGCCGCTGCGGACGAGGCGCTCTACCGCGCCAAGCGGTCAGGCAAGAACCGCGTTGTCAGTTCCGCTGACGTCGTCGCCCGGTAACTCTCGCCTCGGGTGGCTAGCTTGTCGAGTGCGACCTCGACAAGATGATTCGCGCCGACGTGGTCAGTCGGTAAACTCGCGACTGCACGAATGGCGTTCAATCACGAGGAAGGCATGTCAGTCGAGGCTCCGTCGCTCTTCGCAGAGGTCATCCAGGAGCATCTTGAGCTAAAGCGGCGCAACGCCGCGCTGGAGCACGAGATGCCGCTCGAGAAATACATGAGCGATGACCCGTTCGAGAATCACCCACTCTTCAAAACGGAAGAACAGGCCCGCGTCGAGGACACCATGGACGGTGCACTCTCGATTGTCGACGAGCCGACCTCGCTCGACTGGCCGACCTCGGAGAACAGCTTCCCCGATCCTGCCGTCGAGCTGCCCGGGCCGAAAGAGCCAAGCGCGGACGGCGAGGAAGAGCAGTCCGACGAAAACCTCTGGTCGCGCTCGCGCGACTTCGACTGGGGCGACTAGAACACACGGGGAACCTCCGGTTCCCCCACTGACCCCGACTCGTTGTGGGTGAGCACGCGCAGAGCCCGCACTCACGGCAGCTCGCCGTGCATTAGCCGCCCGCGCAAAGAGCCGACTCGTTGCTTCATGGTGGTGCGTCCTTTAGATTCGGGCGATGCGTTCGCGGGGTTTGCTCTGCGTGCTCGCTGGTAGTGCTTTGCTCGCGTGTTCTGGCGCGCCGAGCTCGTTCGCAGTTTCCTGGTCCGGGTTTGCGACGGCAACCGAAGCCGGGGTCCCGTACTGGAAGGTCTGGCTCTGTAAGCCGGGGAGCGCGGCGGACTTCTGCCACACGAATATGACGAGCACCGTTGTCTCCCCGACCGGGGCTGAGACGCTCGATCTCGTGCCCGTTCCCACACATCAGCCCGTTGATTGCTTCTACGTCTATCCGACCGTGAGCATGGAGAAGCGCGGTAACTCCGACCTTGTGATCCATGTTGAAGAGAAGGCCGATGCCGTGGCCGAAGCTGCGCAGTTCGAGCAGGTCTGCCGGATGTATGCGCCGATGTACCACCAGGTCACCGCCTATGCCGCGGCATTTCACCCAAACTACGGGCTCGAGTACGACGATGTGCTGGCTGCGTGGCGCGACTATCTGGCACACGACAACGATGGTCGCGGCGTTGTCCTGATCGGGCACTCGGAAGGCTCGTTCATCCTCCAGGAGCTGATCCGCAAGCAGATCGAGAAATCGGCATCGGAGCGACGGCTTGTCATCTCAGCGATCCTGGTCGGGGGTGACGTCACGGTGGCGGATGGCTCGAATACGGGCGGCGATTTCACCCGCGTTTCTGCCTGCCGGTCGGAGACCGAGACAGGCTGCGTCGTCGCGTACTCGACCTGGGATCGAACCCCGCCGAAAGATGCTGCCTTCGAGGATGCGGCGCCGGGCCACCATGTCCTTTGCGTGAACCCTGCGGCGCCGGGCGGTGGAACCGCCGCGATCACGCCCATCTTTCCCTGGTTCGACAACAACGGGCTCGGGCCGCCCTGGCAGTCCCCGCCGGTGCAGACCGTGTTCATTTCGTTCCCAGACCTGTACACCGCGCACTGCGTCCGACAGGGAAACAGGGCGTGGTTGATGGTCGATCGGGTGACTGGACCCGGGGATCCGCGGCCGACGATCAAGGAGATCTTGAACCCGGCCTGGGGGCTTCACGCCGCCGACATGAACGTCGAGCTGGGCAATTTGCTCTCGCTCGTGCGGTCGCAAAGCAAGGCCTGGTTGGCGCACCACTGAGAGCTACCCTGTCTCGGTGGCTGAGCTGAAGACATCGAGCGGCTACGCGCCAACCGGTGACCAGCCGCGCGCGATTGCGTCTCTCGCCGCGGGTATCGCCGCGGGCGAGCAATACCAGACCCTGCTCGGGGCGACCGGCACCGGCAAGACCGCGACGATGGCGTGGATCATCGAGCAGGTCCAGAAGCCGGCGCTCGTGATTGCGCACAACAAGACGCTCGCCGCCCAGCTCTGCAACGAGTTCCGCGAGTTCTTCCCGAACAACGCGGTCGAGTACTTCGTCTCCTACTACGACTACTACCAGCCCGAGGCGTACGTCCCGCAGGCCGACCTCTACATCGAGAAGGACAGCTCGAGGAACGACGACATCGACAGGTTGCGTCACGCCGCGACGTCGAACCTGCTCTCGCGCCGTGACGTGATCATCGTCGCGTCGGTCTCGTGCATCTACGGCCTCGGCTCGCCCGAGGAGTACAAGGACCGGGTCGTCTTTCTCACCGTCGGCGAGCAGCAGGACCGCGACCTGGTGCTGCGCAAGCTGGTCGACATCCAGTACGCGCGCAACGACGCGGTGCTCGGTCGCGGCCGGTTTCGGGTCAAGGGGGACGTGCTCGAGATCCAGCCGGCGCACAGCGAGACGGCGTATCGCGTCTCGTTCTTCGGCGACGAGGTCGAGCAGATCACGCATTTCGATCCGCTCACCGGCGAGGTGCTTTCACGCCTCGACACGATCACCGTCTTTCCGGCAACCCAGTACGTCACCTCGAAGCCGACGATCGAGCGCGCCGCCGTGGAGATCAAGGCCGAGTTGCAAGCGCAGGTGAAGCAGTTCGACGAGGCGGGCAAGATGCTCGAGTCGCACCGGATCCGGCAGCGCACGGAGTACGACCTCGAGATGATGCAGGAGCTCGGGTTCTGCAACGGGATCGAGAACTACTCGCGGATCCTCGACGGCCGGCCGCCTGGATCCGCGCCGCACACGCTGCTCGACTATTTCCCGTCCGACTTCATCACGTTCATCGACGAGTCGCACCAGACGGTGCCGCAGATCGGCGGGATGTACGAAGGCGACCGCTCGCGCAAGCAAACGCTCGTCGATTTCGGCTTCCGGCTTCCGTCGGCGCTCGATAACCGTCCGCTCCGCTTCGACGAGTTCCTCGCGAAGGTGCCGCAGGCCGTCTTCGTCTCGGCGACACCGGGGCCGTGGGAGCTGCGCCACTCGACGAACGTCGCCGAGCAGTTGATCAGGCCGACGTTCATCGTCGACCCTGAGATCGAGCTACGCCCGACCCGAAACCAGATCGACGATCTTCTGAACGAGATCCGCCGGCGCGAGGAGGTGGGGGAGCGGACGCTCGTCACGACCCTGACCAAGAAGATGTCTGAAGACCTCACCGACTATCTCCTCGAGTCGGGGGTGAAGGCCCGCTACCTCCATTCCGAGATCGACACGCTCGAGCGGATTGAGATCCTCCGCGACCTCCGGCTCGGCGAATACGACGTGCTCGTCGGGGTCAACCTGCTGCGAGAAGGGCTCGACCTTCCTGAGGTCTCGCTCGTTGCGATTCTCGACGCCGACAAGGAGGGTTTCCTGCGCGGCCAGACCGCGCTCGTTCAGACGATTGGCCGAGCTGCGCGGAACGTCAACGGCAAGGTGCTGATGTACGCCGACAAGCACACGGAGGCGATCAAGTACGCCCTCGACGAGACGAGCCGCCGTCGTGCGACGCAGCTTGCATACAACGAGGAGCATGGGACGACGCCCCTGACGATCGTCAAGAGCGTGTCGGACATCGCCGAGTTCCTGACGATGGACGCTCCACACGTCCCGAGGAGCACGGGCCGGGGCAAGAAGGTCGAGGGGATGGATCGCACCGAGCTCGAGAAGCTCGTGATCACGCTCGAGCAGGAGATGTACATCGCCGCCGAGGAGCTGCGGTTCGAGTACGCAGCGAAGCTCCGTGACGAGCTGAAGGATCTGCGTCGCGAGCTCCTCGCGCTCGAGGCGAGCGCGGCCTGATCTCCGACGCACGGAGTACGCTGGGACCATGCTCTGGTTCATCATCTTCACGCTGATCTGGGGATTCGTGGTCGGCGGACTGGCACGGCTCGCGATCCCAGGGCCGGATCCGATGCCGGTCTGGGCAACGATCGCCCTGGGCCTCGGCGGCTCGGTGGTCGGCGGCCTCGCCGCTCATGTGCTGTTTGGGCTCGGCGCGGGACTGGCCGGCTCCGTGATCTTCTCGATGCTCCTGCTCGCCGGGTACCGCTCGCAGGTACAGAAGCGACCGCTCTGGGGCCCGGGAGCCCACCAACTACCGAAGTAGGTTTCGTCGATGCACTGGATTGCGCTGATCATCGTGGGATTCGCCATCGGAGCTCTCGGCAGGGTGTTCCATCCCGGCCCCGACCCGATGGGATGGTTGACGATGTTCGGGCTTGGAATCGCATCGCTCGTGATTGCGGGCGCGCTCTTCAGCAGCGACGTGCTGCAGTTCGTGATCGGGATCATTGTTGCGGTCGTGCTCGTCGCGATTTACGGGCGCGTAGCTCATTCAACGCGCGAGATCGGCCCGACCTAGCTCAGAGAGTCGCAGCGGTGCGCGGGAAGGCGCGCCGCGCGGCCAGGTTCCAGTCGCCTTCACTCCAGAGGTACGTTTCGACCTCTAGCCGTTCGTCGTCCGCGGTGTAGAACGTCACTCCACGTGCTTCCCCGCGACGGTGGGGCCGTGGTTGCCCGAAGCCAGGTGCGACCGAGATCACCACGGGCCGGCTCGGTCCTGCCAGTGCTTCGAACTCGTGCCGCTCGCTCACGGCCGCCTGGTGAATGTGCCCGCCGAGGATCAGATCCGCGCCAGCCTCGACAAGCCTGGCGAACACGTGTGCCCGGCGCGGAACTGGCCGTTTGCGTGACCGCCAGGGCGCCGCCACGATCTGGTGGTGAAAGGCGACGACCCGCAGGGCCCCAGGCGCCGCCGCGAGCAGTTGTTGGGAGACACGCTCCAGTTGCTGATCGCGAACGGCCCCCGATTGTTGCCGCGATGGACGCACCGAGTTGATACCGACGGCCTGGATACGAGCCGAGGAGTAGAGGGGCTCAGTCGTTTCCCACTGACGCTCGAACTCGCGCCACGGATGAGTGAATCGTCCGGGGAAGGAATACGGGATGTCGTGATTGCCAGGCACGACGAGAAGCGGCTTGCCCAGTTCTCGTAGCAGTTGGGCAGCGCGCTCATGCTGCGCGCGGCGACCTCGGTGCGTGAGATCCCCACTCGCGACGACAAGCTCCGGCTCGAGCCGCTCCACGAGCTTCGCGATCGTCCGTTCGACCTCAGGGTCGTGCTGTGCGTTCCGCGCGCCGATATGGATGTCAGACACGTGGAGGATGCGGGATGGCACCGTCGAAGCAGGCTACAGTGAGCGAGATGGCAAACGAGCAGTCGGGCGAGATCTTCGACGATCTCTACCTGGGCATCCGGGCCGGTGGCGCGCTTCGAAAACAGCGTCGGGGCCAGCCGCTCACGCCTGAGGAAGAAGAAGCGCTCGGCCGCTGGCAGCGTCTTTCCCCCTGGCGAAAAGGGGTCGCAATCGGCGGATTTGGCGTCGGGACGTTCGGAATCGGATTCACGCTGGGCGGCTTCGTGTTTGGCCGCCGTCGCAAGGCCTAGAGCTCGAGGCGCACTCCGCCGCGACGACCAGGGCCCTCGTCGAGCGGTCTCCGCCACACGGCAAGCGTGAACTCGGAATAGCTTCTCCGCCCATCACCTGACGGGTGGTATTTGTCCTCGACCGCGCGCCGGATCAACTCGGCGATCGACAGGCTCGTTCGTTCGGACGCTCGGCTGAGATAGACGAATTGCCGGTCGCTCAATGTGATGTGAAACCGCTGGCTCATGATGGGTATGGCCCATGTGTACACATGGGCCGGTGACGTGTCTGTCACACAGTTGCGCCAACTTCGCAACATTCTCTCCACAGCCCACGTTCCCATCCGTAACGCGAACGTCCGTTCGCTCGGTAGAATGAGCGATTCATGGCTGCCGACGAGCTTGTAGTCCACGGCGCCAGGGAGCACAACCTGAAGGACGTGACGGTCCGGCTCCCTCGGAACGCGCTGATCTGCATCACCGGTCTGTCAGGTTCCGGGAAGTCGAGCCTTGCCTTCGACACGATCTACGCCGAGGGGCAGCGCCGTTACGTCGAGTCGCTGTCGGCCTACGCGCGGCAGTTCCTCCAGATGATGGAGAAGCCCGATGTCGACTCGATCGACGGGCTCAGCCCTGCGATCTCGATCGACCAGAAGACGACCTCGCGCAACCCGCGCTCGACCGTCGGCACCGTCACCGAGATCTACGACTACCTGCGCCTGCTGTTCGCGCGCGTCGGGCGGCCGCACTGTCCCGTTTGTGGACGGTTGATCGCCGGCCAGTCGATCGAGTCGATTGTCGAGCAGATTCTCGCGCTCCCTGAAGGCACACGGTTCACGGTCAACGCCCCGGTCGTCCGCGACAGGAAAGGCGAGTTCCGCGACCTGTTCGAGGAGTTCCGTAACGAGGGCTTCACCCGCGCGAAGGTCGACGGAGAGATCGTGCTGCTCGAAGAGGCTCCGCCCGAGCTCGACAAGAAGTTCAAGCACACGATCGAGGTCGTGGTCGACCGGCTCATTATGAAAGAGGACCTGCGAACACGCCTGAGCCAGTCCGTGGAGACCGCTGCCCAGCTCGCCGACGGGCTCGTCACGATCGATCTGCTCGAGACCGGCGAGAGCCGCACCTACTCCGAGAAGTTCGCCTGTCCCGAGCACGGCGTCTCGCTGCCCGAGCTCCAGCCGCGGATCTTCTCCTTCAACTCGCCGCACGGCGCGTGCCCGCGCTGCACGGGCCTCGGGAGCCAGCAGGAGATCGATCCCGATCTGCTTGTGCCGGAGCCGACCCTTTCGCTGAACGACGGTGCCCTTGTGCCCTGGGCGGTCGGCAACTCGAACTTCTACGAGTCGGTGATCCAGGCGATCGCAGAGCGCTACGAAATCGACATGGACAAGCCGTGGGAAGAGCTGACCGAGAAGCAGCAGGGCTATTTCCTCTACGGCACCGACGGCGAAAAGCTCTACGTCAGCTATCGGAACCGGATGAACCGGCGGCGCGCCTACACGCTCGCCTTCGAGGGGATCATCGCCTCGCTCGAGCGCCGCTACCGCGACACGGACAGCTCATCCCAGCGCGAGCGGATCGAGGAGTACATGTCGTTCCGGCCGTGCCCCGTCTGCAAGGGAGCCCGGTTGAAGCCGGAGGTGCTCGCCGTCACGGTCGGCGAGAAGAACATCCACGAGTTCACGCGCATGTCCGTGCTTGCAGCGCTCGCCTTCCTCGACCACCTCGGCCTGACCGAGACGGAAGAGCTGATCGGCGCGAGGATCGTGAAGGAGATCCGCGAGCGGCTGACATTCCTCGAGAACGTCGGCGTTGGGTACCTGCAGCTCGACCGCGCATCCGCGACGCTCTCGGGCGGTGAGGCGCAAAGGCTCCGCCTTGCAACTCAGATCGGAAGCCAGCTCGTCGGCGTGCTCTACATCCTCGATGAGCCTTCGATCGGGCTCCATCAGCGCGACAACGATCGCCTGATCGGGACGCTCGAGCGGCTCCGCGATCTCGGCAACACCGTGATTGTCGTCGAGCACGACGAGCAGATGATGCGCAGCTCTGACTGGCTCGTCGACATGGGGCCTGGCGCCGGCGAGCACGGCGGGCACGTCGTCGCCGAGGGCACGGCGGCGAAGGTCCAGCGCAACGCGAAGTCCGTCACAGGCCAGTTCCTGAGCGGCAAGCGCGAGATCGCGGTGCCCGAGCGGCGCGACGACGATCGCGGTGTCTTCACCGTTCGCGGCGCGGCGCAGCACAACTTGAAGGGAATCGACGTCGAGTTCCCGATCGGCCGCTTCATCGCGGTCACCGGCGTCTCGGGGTCGGGCAAGTCGACGCTCGTGAACGACATCGTCTACAAGTCGCTCGCGAACCGGCTCCAGAAGATGCGCGTGAAACCCGGCGAGCACGAGACGGTCGAAGGGATCGAGGCGTTCGACAAGGTGATCGAGATCGACCAGCGCCCGATCGGCCGCACGCCGCGTTCCAACCCGGCCACCTACACCGACCTCTTCACCCACATCCGCGAGCTCTACTCGCTCACGCCCGACGCGAAGGTGCGCGGCTACAAGCCCGGACGATTCTCCTTCAACGTCAAGGGCGGCCGCTGCGAGACCTGCAAGGGCGACGGCCAGATCAAGATCGAGATGCACTTCCTGCCCGATGTCTACGTCCCTTGCGAGACCTGCAAGGGCAAGCGCTACAACCGCGAGACGCTTGACGTCCGCTTCAAGGGCAAGACGATTGCCGACATCCTCGAGATGTCAGTGGAAGAGGCGCTGAAGTTCTTCGCCAAGATCCCGAAGATTCGCCGCCGGCTGCAGACGCTCCACGACGTCGGCCTCGACTACATGACGCTCGGCCAGCCCGCCACGACGCTCTCCGGCGGTGAAGCCCAGCGCGTGAAGCTCGCCGCCGAGCTCTGCAAGGTCGCCACCGGCCGCACGCTCTACATCCTCGACGAGCCGACCACCGGCCTCCATTTCGCCGACATCGAGAAGCTGCTCGAGGTGCTCCAGCGGCTCGTCGACACCGGCAACACAGTGCTCGTGATCGAGCACAACCTCGATGTGATCAAACAGTCCGACTGGGTGGTCGACCTCGGGCCCGAGGGCGGCGAGGCGGGCGGCGAGGTGATTGCAACCGGGACACCCGAAGCGATCGCGGCGGTGACCGGTTCCTACACGGGCCAGTTCCTGCGACCGCTTCTCGAACGGCGTGCGGTCGTCGCCGCGTAGCCTCTAAGCGTGACCGACGTAACGCCAGCAGTTCGCCGGACTCAGATGAGCTCGCGCGATCGCCGCCGCTTCTTCCTCCTCTTCGCGATCCTGATGGCGCTGCTCTTTGCGGGCGGGGTGACCGGCTACGTGCTCGACTTCCGGCACCAGAAGGTGTGCGTCGGGGGCAAGAACCCGCTCGCGCAGAGCACCGACGAGCTCGGCCAGGTCACGTATCTCTGCCCGGGAGGAGTCACCGTCACGCAAGGTCTCGTCCCGTGACGGCCATACGTGATCCTTACCGTCCACGTACACGATTCAGCACGAACCGGTCGATAGTTCATCCATGACCGAGACCGACCTGATCGAACTGGCCACCCGCCAGAACGCTGGAGTCGAAGTTCGTCTGCTCTGGAACCCGAACGCCGACGAGTTGACCGTCGCAGTTGTCGACGATCGAACCGGTGAAGCGTTCGAGATTCCGATCCCAGGCGAGAACGCGCTCGATGCGTTCTACCACCCGTTCGTCTACGCCCCCGCCTGAACACCCGGCGGCTAGGCTCGCCGGGTGCGCGACTGGTGGATTCGGACCGTCCTCGTTCTGCAAGCGCCTCGCGCCGTCTTCGCGGCTCTCCGCGACGACTCGCCTGAAGCGGTAAGCGACCGGTCCGAGCCGGTGCTCCTGATCATCTGGCTCGCCGGGATCGCCGGAGTGCTCGCGACGTCGACCGCCGGGCACCTGCTCGACGACAACGACTACGACGGGTTGCTGATCGCGGTCTGGACGTTCATCGCCGGCGGGATGTACGGCGCGGCGACATACTGGGTCTTCGGCGGGATCCTCCAGGTCGTGCTGACGAGGCTCGGGTCGCTCGGGACGTATCGCCGAACGCGTCACCTGCTCGCGTTCGCCTCCGTGCCGATCGTGCTCTCACTCGTGCTCTGGCCGGTCAAGCTCTCGCTCTACGGGGCGGCGCTCTTCCACCGCGGCGGCGCCGATTCAGGGACCGGTGGCGAGGTCTTTGCGCTGCTGCAGCTTGCGTTCCTCGCGTGGGCGGCCGGGCTGCTCGTAATCGGTATTCGAGTCGTCCACGGCTGGACGTGGGAGCGCGCAATCGGCGCGCTTGCGATCGCCGTTGTCGTGCCGGTGGTCCTAGGCGTCGCGCTGACGTCTGTCTAGGAGCTCAGCCTCGAAGCTCGCGAGCTCGAGCTCGGGAATCGAGTAGGTGTGCTGCTCTTCCGGGAAGGCGCCGCTGCGGACGTCGGTGGCGTAGCGGTCGAGCGCATCTCCGATCTCGCCTGCGAGCTCGGCATAGCGCTTCACAAACCGCGGGGTCGGGCCGTCGTACAGCCCGAGCAGGTCATGCCAGACCAGCACCTGTCCGTCGCATTCGCCACCCGCACCGATGCCGATCGTGGGAATCGAGAGCGCCTCGGTGATCCGTGCGGCGACGGGCGCCGGCACCGCCTCGAGCACGAGGGCGAAGCAGCCGGCTTCCTGGAGTGCCAGAGCGTCGTCGTAGAGCTTCAGAGCGGCCTCGGCGCTACGGCCCTGCGCACGGAAGCCACCGAGCTTCGTCGCGGACTGTGGCGTGAGCCCGATATGGCCCATGATCCCGATGTTCGACTCGGCGATCGCGCGCACGCGCGAGACCATCCGGCCTGCGCCTTCGAGCTTCACGACGTCTGCGCCGCCCTCCTTCACGAGGCGGATCGCGCTTGCGACGGCCTGCTCGTCGGAGACCTCGTACGTGCCGAACGGCAGATCGCCGACAACGAGCGGCTGGCGTGCCGAGCTCGTCACCGCCCGGGTCAGGAAGATCATCTCGTCGAGCGTGACGGGGATCGTCGACTCGTGACCGAGCATCACCATCGCCGCGGTGTCGCCGACGAGGATCAGCTCGACGCCGGCTTCGTCCGCGATCCGGGCTGCCGGCGCGTCGTAGGCGGTGACCATCACGATCTTGTCCTGGCGCTGCTTCATGTCGACGAGCTCGGGCAGCGGCAGCTTCCCCGTTCGTGGGCGGGTGCTCATCGTGCGGCTCCTTCCAGGAGGACGTTGTCGATCAGGCGGGTCGAGCCGACCTGCGCCGCGATCGCGAGAGTGGGGCCGTCGAGGTCGGCGACCTCGACGTAATCGGGCTCGAGGCCGGCCGCGACGAGCACTGCGCGGGCACGGGCAGGGTCGCCGGTGGCGAGGGCGCGAGGAATTGCCAGGGCGCTCTCCCGCTCTTCGGGGGAGAGGAGGGTGTTACGGGAGGAGAGCGCGAGCCCGTCCGGATCGCGCACGGTGGGCACGACGCGGATCTCGACCGGCAGGTCGAGATCGCGCACGATCTGCTTCACGACCGCGACCTGCTGCGCATCTTTTCTGCCGAAGTACGCAATGTCGGGGCCGACGATGTTGAAGAGCTTCACGCAGATAGTGGCGACGCCGCGGAAGTGGCCTGGCCGGTGCTCGCCCTCGAGGCCGCTCGCAGCTCCGTCTGGATCGACCCAGGTCGCGAACGCAGCGGGATAGAGCTCTGCGGCGGAAGGCGCGAAGAGGAAGTCGACTCCTGCAGCTGCTGCGAGCTCGGTGTCGCGCGCCTCGGCACGCGGATACCGCTCGAGATCGGCGGGGTCGGCGAACTGGGTCGGATTCACGAAGACGGTCGCGACGACCGTGTCGCATTCCTGGCGCGCAGCCTCGAAGAGCGCGATATGGCCCTCGTGGAGCGCGCCCATCGTCGGCGCAAGGCCGATCCTGCCCTGGCCGCGGCGGGGCTGAAGGGCGTCGCGCAACTCGGCGATCGTGTGGAACGTCTTCATGTCGGGCTCCAGTTCCGAAGTGGATACCGGGCAACGGCAGCCTAGCGAACGCCGTCCGGCTCGCAGCGCAAGATGCCGGGATCGCGTGGTTGGGAGTGTCGAGACCTGTGTTAGCGTTTGGAGCGAGATGCCGATCTACGAATACGTCTGCATGAGCTGTGAGAGCCACTTCGAGGAGCTCGTTCGCATGGACGACGAGTCTCCGTCCTGTCCCGACTGCGGGACGACGAAGGTGACCAAGCAGTTCTCCGCGTTCGCGGCTCATAGCTCTGGCTCCAGCACTGTCCCGCAGCCCGGCTTCCGCGGCGTGTCCGGTGGTGGCGGCGGCTGTTGTGGCGGGGGCTGTGGCTGCGGTTGAAGAACGAGTAACCGAAGCACGGGCGCTCAGCGAATACGGTGAGCTCGTCGCCGCCTGTACCCGTTGTGTGCTGGCTCAGACGAGAACGCAGGTCGTGTTCGGGTCAGGCTCGCCGACCGCCGACTTGATGTTCGTCGGCGAAGCGCCGGGATTCCACGAGGACAAGGAAGGCATCCCGTTCATCGGAGCGGCCGGGAAGCTGCTCGTGAAGCTGCTCGCGGAGATCGGCCTGCAGCGCGACGACGTCTACATCGCCAATGTGATCAAGTGCCGCCCACCTGGGAACCGCGATCCGCACCCGGAGGAGATCGAGGCCTGCGAGAGCCACCTCTTCAAGCAGATCGAGCTGATCCAGCCGAAGGTGGTCGCCACGCTCGGGAACTTCGCGACGAAGCTCCTCTCCGGGAAGCCCGACGGGATCACGAGCGTTCACGGACGGGAGCAGAAGGTGACGCTTGGCGGCTCGACGGTGCTGCTCTATCCGCTCTTCCATCCCGCTGCGGCGCTCTACACCCCGCGGATGCTCGATGTCCTCGCGACCGACTTCGCGCGTCTGCCCGAGCTGATGGGCCAGGTCCGCGCGCCCGCGCCCGTGTCTGCTGCACCGGTCATGGCTGCGCCGCCCGAGCCGGCCGAGCCGGCCCAGCTCGGGCTCTTCTAGAACGGCCGCGTGGCTGTGGTCGTCGACACGGCCTCTGCGGACGAGACCGAAGCAGTCGCCGTTTCGCTGGCCGCTGTCTTGCGCGTCGGCGACGTCGTCACAGTCTCGGGTGAGCTCGGCGCCGGGAAGACCACTTTCGTGCGGGGCGCCTGCCGGGCGCTCGGTGTCACCGGCCCCATTTCAAGCCCGACGTACACGATCGGGCACCGCTACGACGCGCCGGTCCCCGTGGCGCATCTCGACCTCTATCGTCTCCAGGGCATCAGCCCGGAGGAGTGGGGCGACCTGGAGCCGTACTTCAATGGCACGATTGCCTTTGTCGAGTGGCCCGAGCACGGCGGCGCCTGGTTCCAGGGAGTCAGAGCGGCGGTGAGCTTGGAGCACGTCGATGAATCGCACCGACGGATCACCATTCACAGTGAGGACGATCTTCGCCTTTGACACCGCCACCACCGTCTCGACGTGCGCCGTCGTCCGGGACGGCGAGCTGCTTGGCGTGCGAGCCGCACAGGCTCGCTCCGTGCTCGCGGCCGCCGACGAGCTGATGCGCGCCGCCGGCATCGAGCCCCGCGAGCTCGACGGGATCGTGGTCGGTACCGGGCCTGGAAGCTTCACATCGATTCGGATGGGGCTTGCGACCGCTCGCGGCCTTGCCCTGGCGCTCGAGATTCCCGTGGCGGGGGTCTCGACGCTGCACGCGTTTACGGGTGGGCAGCCTGTGATCGACGCACGCCGCGGCGAGGTGTTCACCGTGGGCCCGTCGGTCTCGCGGCCGGAGGCGCTCGAGGTCGCCGGGACGCGCCTGATCGGGGACGGTGCGATTCGTTATCGCGAGCTCTTCGAGGCCGCCGGCGCCGAGATCCCGGCCGATGATGATCCTGCGCACGTCCCCGCCGCCGAGCTGCTGATCGCCCATGCGACGAGCTTCGGCGCGGCCGAGGCGGTCGAACCGCTCTATCTCCGCGAGCCCGACGCGAAGCCGGCGGCGGCGCGGTGACCGCTGTGGCGATCGAGATCCGGGCGCTTCGCCTCTCCGATCTCACGGAGGTCGAGGGGATCGAGCGGCGTGCCTACCCGACGCCGTGGTCGCGCTCGATGTTCGCCTCCGAGCTCGGGAAGCCGACATCTGTGTGCCTGGGCGCATTCGAGGGGGATCAGCTCGTCGGCTACGTGGTTAATTCGCGGTACGTCGACGCGTGGCACGTGATGAACGTGGCGGTCGATCCCGATTACCAGGGCCGAGGGATCGCGACGCGGCTCCTGGAGCGCCTGTTCGAGCTGACCGCAGACGACGGCCGCGATGGCTACACGCTCGAGGTTCGCGTCTCGAACGCCGTCGCGATCCAGCTGTACGAGAAGCTCGGTTTCGAGGCGCGCGGGCTCCGGCGCGGCTACTACACCGACAATCGCGAGGACGCGCTGATCATGTGGCGGGACGCATCGAGCGTTTAGTCCTTGGGCTCGAAACGTCGTGCGACGAGACCGCGGCTGCGTTGATCACGCGCGACGGCGAGATCCGCGCGAGCGTGGTCGCGTCCCAGACCGAGCTGCACGCCCGCTACGGCGGCGTCGTGCCGGAGGTCGCATCGCGGCGGCATCTGGAGCTCGTCTCGCCGGTGATCGAGGAAGCGCTCGCGGTTGCCGAGGTGTCGCTCGACGATGTCGAGGCGGTCGCTGTCACGGTCGGCCCAGGCTTGATCGGTGCGCTGCTTGTCGGCGTCTCGGCAGCCAAGGCGATCGCCTGGGCACGCGGTTTGCCGCTCGTTCCGGTCGACCACCTGAACGGGCACGTCGCCTCGCTGTACCTCCAGCCGACCGATCTCGAGCCGCCGTTCCTGTGCCTGCTTGCGAGTGGCGGCCACACGATGCTGCTCGACGTACAGGGCCGGGGGCCGGGGGAGTCGCGCGTCCTCGGGCGCACACTCGACGATGCCGCTGGAGAGGCCTTCGACAAGGGGGCGCGGCTGCTCGGGCTTCCGTATCCGGGCGGTGCCGAGATCGACCGGCTGGCGCGGGAGGGCGACCCCGAGGCCTATTCGTTCCCGGTCGCCCGCGTGCCCGGGCTCGACTTCTCGTTCTCCGGCCTGAAGACGGCGCTGCTCTATGCGGTTCGCGATCTTGCTCCCGAAGAGCTCGAGCGGCGGCGCGCCGACCTCGCGGCGAGCTACCAGCGGGCGATCGTCCGTGCGCTCGTCGAGCGAGTCGCCGCCACGGGAGCGGATCGCGTTGCGGTGGTCGGGGGAGTGGCGGCGAATTCGGAGCTGCGCGCATCGCTTCCGGATGCGGTTGCGGCGCCGCTTGCCCTCTGTACCGACAACGCCGCCATGATCGCCTCCGCAGGACGCTTTGCAACGGCGCTCCCGGCTCGCGATTACCTTGCACTCGATGCGTATGCATCGTCGTTCTGAGCTCTACCTTGCGGCGATCGCCGTCGTCGCCGTGCTCATCGCCGTGCAGGGAGGTGGTGAGCACGTTCAGTCCAAGGCGCCGGCCACGACCTGGGAAGGGCTTGTTGGCGACGTGCATCCAGAGGTCTCCACCGGACAGCGCGTGATCGTCGTGCTGAAGGCGCCATCGGTCGCTCAGCATCTGGAAAAGGTCGGCTTCGCCACGGAGAGCGCCGAACGGACCTGGACGACGCAGGCGCTCGCGGCTCAGCAGGAAGTGCTCGCGCTGCTTGCGGCGCACGGGCTCGGCGTTCGGCCTGACTTCAACTACGCACGCGTGCTCGACGGCTTCTCGGCTTCCCTTGACCCGCGCGCCGTCGCGCTCTTGCAGCGCGATCCCGAGATCCAGGGGATCTACCCGGTGCGGGCAGCATTCCCGACCACCCTGTCGACGACGGCGGTCACAGGAGAGGTCGCCAACGCGGGAATCTCGCTGCCCGGCTTCGACGGGCGCGGCGTCACGATCGCGCTGCTCGACACCGGCGTCGATGCGTCGCAGCCGTACCTGCGCGGACGAGTTGCGCCGGGGATCGACATCGTCGACCCGGCCGGGCACGCGGATGCCGAGCCGAGCCCGCAGGATCCGGCGGCTCGCGAGCAGCACGGGACCGAGCTCGCAGGCCTGCTCGTCGGCGCGGGCGGACCGGACGGGCTCCACGGTGTCGCTCCCGCAGCAAGCGTGCTGCCGATTCGCGTCGCCGGCTGGCAGCCCGATGCTGCCGGACGGGATGTGGTCTACGCGCGGAGCGACCAGCTGATCGCCGGGCTCGACCGGGCGGGCGACCCGAACGGCGACGGCGACACGCACGACGCGGCGCGGGTCGCGGTGAGCGGCGTCACCGACCCGTATGCAGGGTTCGCGGATGGGCCCGAGGCCCTGGCGGTCGCCGGTGCGCGGGCCCTCGACACGCTGGTCGTCGTCCCGGCCGGGAACGATGGCGTCGCCGGGCCTTCCTTCGGATCGCTCGCCGGCCCGGCCGGTGCGCCTGCCGCGCTCACGGTCGCCGCCGGCAACTCGCATGCTCCGGCGGCAAGTGTTCGCGTCGTCATGCGGCGTGGGTTGCAGGTCGAGTTCGACGGGGAGTTGCCGCTGCTCGGGACCGCGACGCCGCACCGGCACGCGGAGCTGGCGGTCGGTGCCGCCGGTGCGAAGGCGAAGCTCTTCGACGGCCAGGGCTTGAGCCTCGTCGCAGGGCGCGCGGCGCTCGTTCCCGCTGGAGACGACCCGGATGCCGCTGCCCTTGCCGCCGTCCACGCAGGCGCGGCCGCTGTGCTGCTCTACGGCAGGCGGTTGCCCGCAGGGCCGCTCACGGTGTCGACTGCGCTCGACGTGCCGGTCGTCGGCGTTCCGGCGGGCGCGGCGCAGGAGCTGCTCGCGGCGCAGAAACGCGGTTCCAGCGTCGGCGTCTCGCTCGGCCCGGCGCGGGCGGCGAAGAGCTCCGGCTCGGGCCTCGCGTCGTTCTCGTCGCGGGGCTTGGCCTTCGATGGCAGGCTGAAGCCGGATCTGACCGCGCCGGGCGTCGGGCTCGCGACCTCCGAGCCAGGCCAGGCCGAAGGCGGCGCGCCTCAGTTCGCCGTCGTGAACGGCACGAGCGCCGCTGCGGCGGCGGTTGGCGGAGCCGCGGCGCTCCTGGCGCAGGCGCGGCCTGCGCTCGATGCCGAAGCGCTCGGGAGCCTGCTCGCCGGTTACGCCCATCCGTTCGGTGCGACATCGCTGACGGCGCAGGGAGCGGGCGAGCTCGATCTCGGAGCGAGCTTGGCTGGTGAGCTCGCAGCGGCTCCGACGTCTCTTGGCTTCGGTCGCTGGTCGGGGCCGCGCTGGCGCTCGACGCAGACGCTGGTCGTCCACAACGTCTCGACGCGTCGTCTGCGCGTGAGCGTCGAAGTAGCAGCCGGCAGCGAATCCGAGTCGCTGCAGTTCAAGGTCACGCCGACTCATGCCCTGCTGGCAGCGGGCGCCGAGTTGAGGGTCACGGTGACTGCTCGCGCCACGTCGCCGCCTCCGAAGGCTGAGTTGGCGACGGGTGTGGTCGAGGTCGAGCCGGATGGCAGCGAGGTGCTTCGCGTCCCGTGGGCGATCGACTTCAGCCACGCGCCCGCAACGTTGCTGCCGAAGGTGAAGCTCCGCCAGACCGCCTTCAAGCCGTCGGACACAAACCCTGCCGTGCTCGACGTCCAGGCAGGATCGGTCGCCCAGGCCAGCGGTGTCCAGATCGAGCCGGTTGCGCGGCTCGACATCCTGCTCTACGACGCCCGCGGCAATTTCATCGGCCTCCTCGCCCGTGAGCAGGATCTGCTGCCGGGCTCGTACAGCTTCGGCATCACCGGACGAGGGCCTGGGGGCGGTGTGCTGCATCCGGGCGCCTACGAGCTTCGGCTGGCAGCGTGGTCGACGCTTCCCGGGCGGCCGAGCCGGGCCCTCGTGCGCTTCCAAATCGAGTAGCGTGGGTCGCGATCGTGGCCGCCTCGGAGCAGCGTGAGAGCCATCTGAAGGAGAACCCGTTCGGGCTCGCCCGTGCGCAGCTGCGGAAGGTCGCCGACGCCTTCGGGATCGACGACAACCTGGTCGCGATCCTGCAGGAGTGCGAGAAGTCGGTCGAGGTCTCGATCCCGGTCACGATGGACGACGGCTCGGTGCAGGCATTCACGGGCTACCGCGTCACCCACAGCGTCGCGCGCGGCCCCTCGAAGGGCGGACTCCGCTACCACCCCGACGTCACCCTCGACGAGATCAAGGCGCTCGCGATGTGGATGACCTGGAAATGCGCCCTGATGGGCCTCCCGTTCGGTGGCGCGAAAGGCGGCATTCCCTGCGATCCACGGCTGATGTCGATCGGCGAGATCGAGCGGATGACGCGCCGGTTCACCTCGGAGATCGTGAACGAGATCGGCCCCGAAAAGGACATTCCAGCCCCGGACGTCGGCACGAACGCGTCTGTGATGGCGTGGATCTTCGACACCTACTCGATGAACAAGGGCCATTCCGTGCTCGGCGTCGTCACCGGGAAGCCGCTCGCAATCGGCGGGTCGCTCGGCCGTGAGGACGCGACCGGCCGCGGCGCCGTCTTCTGCCTCCAGGAGGCGCTGAAGCGCCGAAACCTGCCGATCGACAGTTTGTCGATCGCTGTCCAGGGGTTCGGCAGCGTCGGCTCCTCCTTCGTTCGCCACATCGCCGAGCTTGGCGCGACCGTGGTCGCGATCTCCGACTCATCGGGCGGTGCTTACAACGCAGGCGGCCTCGACATCGCCGCCGTGCTCGCGCACAAACAGGCCGGCGGCGCGCTCCACGAGCTTCCCGGCGGCGAGGCGATCACGAACGAGGAGCTGCTGGCGCTCGAGTGCGACGTGCTCGCCCCGTGTGCGCTCGAGCAGGCGATCACCGCGGCGAATGCCGAAGGGGTTCAGGCGAGGATCATCGTCGAAGGCGCGAACGGCCCGACGACGCCGGCCGCGGACGAGATCCTCGAGGGCAACGGCGTGCAGATCCTGCCCGATGTGCTCGCCAACGCTGGCGCCTCGGTCGTCGACTACTTCGAGTGGGTCCAGGGGCTTCAGGAGTACTTCTGGAAGGAGGACGAGATCAACGAGCGCCTGCACGGGATCATCGCGCGCGCCTTCGAGGAGACCTGGGCGCTGCACGAGTCGGCCGGTGTGACGGTGCGAATGGCGGCGTACGGCGTGGGTGTCCAGCGCGTCGCCGAGGCGCACGTCACGCGCGGCCTCTACCCGTGAAGGCCGTCACGCTCTATTACGCCCAGGATTGCTCGCTCTGCGAGGACGCGCGCGTGCAGCTCGAACGCTTGCAAACGGAGGTTTCGTTCGAGCTCGAGGAGATCGACATCACCGGCGTGCCCGAGCTCGAGGCGAGGTATCGGGAGTGGCTTCCTGTGGTCGAGGTCGACGGCGAGCGGGCCTTCGTCTACCGGATCGACGAGGCAGAGCTGCTCCAGCGGCTTGCCGGGTAAAGGGTTGTCGCCGGGATAGAGGTGCTTCTCGGGCAGAATGGCTCGACGTATGTTGCAAAGCCCTCTTGATGGAGCTCGCCTGGCGGAGAACCGCCTGGGCGTGGGCGTCGCGGCTCGGCTCTCGCGCTATCTCCAGGTGCTCTCGCAGGCCCAGAAAATGGGGAAGGAGCGCATCTCCTCGCAGGAGATCGCCGACTACACGAACATCAACGCCACCCAGATTCGCCGCGACCTCTCAAACTTCGGCAAGTTCGGCAAACGAGGCGTCGGCTACTCGATCGACGGGCTGCTCGTCGAGATCCGAAAGATCCTTCGCACGCAGGGTCAGCACAACATCGCGCTCGTCGGCGCCGGCCGTCTCGGCCAGGCGATCGCGAGCTCCTCGATCTTCGCCGAGCACGGGATCAACATCGCGGCCGTCTTCGACACCGATGTGCGAACGCTCGGGACTCCGATCTCGAACGTGCAGGTGACCGACTACCGGCAGCTGAAGGACGTGATCCGCGACAACAACATCGTCGTCGGCGTGCTCGCGGTTCCCGCCGCCTCTGCGCAGCAGGTCGCGGACGATCTCGTCGAGGCCGGCGTGCGGATCATCTTCAACTACTCGGAAGCGCTCCTCGACGTGCCGGGTGACGTGAGTGTGCACACGCTGAACCCTGCGGTCGAGCTTCTCCACGCGCTCTATTTCCATCTCACCTAGACGGGCCTTCCGCCCGTGAAGATCCTCCTCTGGCACGGGTACCTGCTCGGCGGCACGGGGTCGAACGTCTACACACGGGCCCTGGCACGGGAATGGAGCAACGCCGGGCACGACGTCACCGTCATCTGCCAGGAGCGTCACGCCGAGCATTACGACATCGGCTCGGCGCGGATCGTGCGTCCCGAGCTTCCGGATGGACTGCTGCCGGTGTTCGTGCTCGATGACTATCCCGGCCTCGAGGCCCGGCTGCTTCAGGACTTTTCGGAGGAAGAGCGCGCGCGATATGTCGAGGCGAACGCGGCGGCGCTGCGCGAGCTTCTGCCGGCCGACCTGATCTTCACGAACCATGTCCTGCTGGGAGCGGCGGTCGGGGCGGCGACCGGCCGGCCGTTCCGGGTCAAGGCGCATGGCTCCGAGCTCGAGTACTCGATGCGCGGCCGTCCGCGGCTCGAGGCATGGGGGAGAGAGACCCTGGCGCAGGCCGACGTGACCTTCGTCGGCTCTCAGCACATCCGCGATGTGCTCGAGGACGTGGTCGGCCACGTCGACCGCGTGGTCGAGGTGCCGCCGGGTGTGGACGTGGACGAGTTCGTGCCGCAGCCGCGCGCCGAGGCGCTCGCGGAGCTGCTCGAGGAGGCAGGCCGCGACGCTCCGAATCCGGGCAACGCCAACGAGCGGCTGCCGGACGAGGGCAACGCGGCCAGGTTCGCGGAGTTCCTCTCCGGCGACGAGCCCACGGTTGTCTACTTCGGAAAGCTGATCCTGAACAAGGGTGTCCACCTGCTGCTGGAAGCCATGGAGGAGGTCGACGCGCGGGCGGTGATCGTCGGCTTCGGCGACTATCGCGAGGAGCTGGAGCGAATCGCGTCGGCTCGAGAGCCCGGGCGCGTGCTCTTCACCGGCCCGCTCGAGCACCGGCACCTCGTTCATCTGCTGCCGCTCGCCGACGTGGCCGTCGTGCCGTCGATCTTCCCGGAGGCATTCGGCATGGTCGCCGCGGAAGCGGCCGCGGCCGGGTGCCCTCCCCTCGTGGCGCGCCACTCCGGCCTGGCCGAGGTTGCGGCAGGCCTCGAGGAGGCCTATCCGGCGCGCTTTCGCCACTACGCGTCCTTCGACACCGGCGATGTGGGAGATCTCAGGGCGAAGCTGCGCGTGCTCCTCTCGCTCTCGCCGGCCGACCGGTCGGAGCTTGCAGCTGCCGCGCGGCAGGCGGTCGTCGAGCGCTGGTCGTGGGCGTCCGTGGCCGAGCGCTTGCTAGACGGCGTGGAGCCCCACGAGCACTGACCCGGCGACGCCGAGCGCGAGCAGCGTGAAGACGACGCCGCGCCGCAGAAGAAACAGCAAGCAGCCCGCAACGCCAAGCAGCACGTCCTGCCACCAGGCGCCCAGTGCCAGCGCAAGCGGAATCGAGGCGCCGAGAATGGCCCCGATCGCCGCGGGCCCGGCGCCGTCGAGAAACGTCCGCGCCCGGTCGTTCGTCCGGAGCGCATCGAAATGCCGGCCGCCGATCAGGACGAACGCGAAGGATGGGGCGAAGGCGATCCCCGTCGCCAGTAGCCCACCGGCGACTCCCTTGGCCGCGTAGCCGATCACGGCGACCGTCAACACGACGGGCCCCGGCGTGATCTGCCCGAGCGCGACGGCGTTCAGGAACTGGCCGCTCGTCACCCAGTGGTGGTCGTGAACGGCGTCGGACTGCATCAACGGGACGATCACGAAGCCGCCGCCGTACGAGAGCAGGCCGACCTTGATCGCCAGCCAGGCAAGCGCTCCGATGCCGCCCGCCGGCGCCGCGACGGCAGGGAGGAGGAACACGCCGAGCGCTGACCCCCGAGCGCGAAGCGCGATCTCGAACACCCCGCACGCGAGCAGGATGAGCACGAGCCAGGGGCCGATCGTGGCGGCGGCGATCCCGCCGAGGATCGCGTAGGCGAGCCAGCGCAGCTGCGACGCCGCCCGCCGCCTGCTTGCCGGGACGAGCGAAAGGCCGGCCTGCACCGCGACCGCCGCGACCCCGGCCCCCGCACCAGCAGCCGCTCCCGAGATCCAGAGCGGCGGCGATTGCTCGAGAAAGACGGCAGCCAGCGCAAGGATCACGACGAGACCGGGGCAGATGAACGCGAGCCCGCCGGCGAGCGCGCCGAGCGGCCCGCGAACACGCCACGCGCAGTAGATCGCGAGCTGCGTCGAGGCCGGCCCCGGCAGGAGATTGCACGCCGCGATCGCATCCTCGAACTCCTCTGCCGAGAGGTAGCTCCGGCGGTCGACGCAAAGGTCCCGGAGCAGCGCGATGTGGGTGGGCGGCCCGCCGAAGCCCGTGCAGCCGATCCGCCCCCACTCACGGATCACAGTCGCCAAATTCGGGCTGCTTGACGACATGGTGGGGATCTAACACGATTCCTGGGTAACCTCCCGCGCGATGGGCGAGGAACAACGGCTGCCTCCGGACGAGCAGCTCGCGACCGCTCGCGAGGCGTTCGAGAACGGCACGGACCTGACACTCGCGGTCGAGGAGGAGTTCGCGCTGCTCGATCCCGAGACGCTCACGCTCACGAACCGGTTCGAGGATGTCCAGGCGGCCGCGCGCGGCACGGAGGTCGAGCCGCACCTCGTCGGGGAGCTGATCGCGTCGGAGGCCGAGGTTCGCACGGGCCGCTGCGAGAACTTCACCGAGGCCGCCGCCACGATGGCGGAGCGCCGCTCCCAGCTCCACGACCTCACCCGCGGGCTCGACTTGAAGCTCGGCTCGACCGGCACGCACCCGTGGAGCCGCTGGCAGGACCAGCGGATCATCGACACGCCTCACTACCGCGCGAATGACGAGCTGCTCCGCTACGTCGTCTGGCGCAACAACACCTTCGGGCTGCACGTCCATGTCGGCATTCGGGGCGCCGACCGAGCGGTCAAGGTCTGCAACGCGATGCGGAACTTCCTGCCGGAGCTGCTCGCGCTCTCGGCCAGCTCGCCGATCGTCGAGGAGGTCGACACCGGCCTCCACTCCGCGCGCACCGAGATCTTCACCCGCATGTTCCCGCGCTGCGGGATCCCGGACTCCTACGACGGCTGGCGCGGCTTCGAGGAGTACGTCTCGTTCCTCTACCGGACGCGCTCGATCACCGAGCACACGCAGCTCTGGTGGAGCGTGCGCCCCCACCTCGCGTATCCGACCGTGGAGATCCGAATCTGCGATGCGCAGCCCGATCTCGCCGAGTCGCAGGCTGTTGCGGCTCTTTCCTACGCGCTCGCCGGCCGTTGCCTGCGGGCGATCGACGACGGCGAGCCGCTGCCGGACCTGCCGAACCGCCTGCTCGAGGAGAACATGTGGCGTGCGATCCGCTATGGCCTCTCGGGCGAGTTGATCGACTTCGGCCGTGGTGAGGCCGTGCCCGCCCGCGAACGGCTCTGGCAGCTGATCGAATGGGTGAGGCCCGTTGCCGAAGAGACGGGCGCGGAGGCATTCCTCGGGATCCCGACCGCGAACGCGGCGGAGCGCCAGATCTCCCGCTTCGCCGAAGGCGCCACGCTGCAGGAGATCTACGCCGAACAGGTGCAGGCAGGGGTTCCTCGTGGGTGAAGATCCAGAGCAGCTGATCGAGCAGATCCGCGCGATGGGCGTCACCCAGGTCCTGCTCTCGACGGTCTCGATGGTCGTCACGCTCTCCTTCGGCAAGATCGCAGCCGGCGAGCTCGACGAAGCACGGCTCGGAATCGACGCGCTTCGAGCGTTGATGCCGGTTCTGGAAGGCCAGATGGAGGAGGAGATCAAGAAGGATCTGGAGCAGGCCGTGGCGAATCTCCAACTCGCCTACGCGGATGCTGTCCGGCCGAGGTGATTTAGAATCGCCCTGCGCCGAGGCCCTCGGCGCTCGAGTTAAAAAAAGGGGAGCGAATCGATGAATTGGTTCATGCATCACCCTGTGCTCATTGCGCTTGTGGCTGCCGGCGTGGCGGTTGCGTATGGGCTCTGGCTCACGGCTTGGTTGCTGAGGCAGCCGGCGGGTAACGAGCGCATGCGAGAGATCGCGGGCGCAGTGCAAGAAGGCGCCACGGCATATCTGAGCCGGCAGTACAAGACGGTCGCCGTGGTCGCGATCGTCCCATTCCTCTTCCTCGGGCTGTACGACAAGCTCGGCTGGGGAACCGCGTTCGGCTTCCTGATCGGCGCCGTGCTTTCGGCGGCGGCCGGGTTCATCGGCATGAACGTCTCGGTTCGCTCCAACCTGCGCACGGCCGAGGCCGCGCGCGGCGGAATCAAGCCGGCGCTGAATGTGGCGTTCCGGGCCGGTTCCGTGACGGGGCTGCTCGTCGTCGGGCTTGGTCTCTTCGGTGTCGCGGGCTACTACTGGCTGCTGACGGCCGGCATCGGCGACTCGCAGAACAAGGCGATCACCGATCTCGTCGGGCTCGCCTTCGGCGGCTCGCTGATCTCGGTCTTCGCCCGTCTCGGCGGCGGGATCTTCACGAAGGCCGCGGACGTCGGCGCCGACCTCGTCGGCAAGATCGAAGCTGGCATCCCCGAGGACGATCCGCGCAATCCCGCCGTGATCGCCGACAACGTCGGTGACAACGTCGGCGACTGCGCCGGCATGGCGGCCGACCTGTTCGAGACCTACGCGGTCACCACGGTTGCCGTGATGCTGCTCGGCAAGAGCTTCGGCGGGAACCTCGCGCTGTATCCGCTGGCGCTCGGGGCGGTCGCGATCATCGCTTCGGTGATCGGGACGTTCTTCGCCCGGCTCGGCAACGGTGAGAACGCGATCATCAACGCGCTCTACAAGTCGGTGGTCGTCGCAACCGTCCTGTCCGCGATCGGCTTCTACCCGATCACGAAGGCGTTCGACACGGGCTCGTACAGCTTCAAGGATCTCTACCTCTCGGCGCTCACCGGCTTGGTGGTGACCTTCCTGCTCGTGGCGATCACCGAGTTCTACACCGGCACTCGCTGGAATCCCGTCAAGAAGATCGCTGCCGCGTCTGAGACCGGGCACGCGACGAACATCATCGAAGGGCTCGCAGTTGGCATGCAGGCTACTGCTGCGCCGGTGATCGTCCTCGCGGCCGGAATCCTCGTCGCAGACCACTTCGCCGGTCTCTACGGCATCGGTGTGGCCGTGATGGCTCAGCTCTCGATGTGCGGCCTGATCGTCGCCCTCGACGCGTTCGGCCCGGTGACGGACAACGCAGGCGGCATCGCCGAGATGGCGGATCTGCCGGAGAGCGTTCGCTCGATCACCGACCCGCTCGATGCAGTCGGCAACACGACGAAGGCCGTCACGAAGGGCTACGCAATCGGCTCCGCTGCTCTCGCGGCGCTCGTGCTCTTCAACTCGTACACGTCGGGTCTCTCCGATCGTGGCTTCCACACGACGTTCCAGCTCGACAACCCGTGGGTAATCGCCGGTCTCTTCATCGGCGGACTGATGCCGTTCCTGTTCGCGTCGCTCGCGATGCAGGCAGTGGGCCGTGTCGGCGGGCAGGTCGTGCAGGAAGTGCGCCGCCAGTTCCGCGAGAACCCCGGGATCATGGAGGGCACGCAGCGCCCTGAGTACGGTCGCACGATCGACATCGTCACGAACTCGGCGATCAAGTCGATGATCTCGCCGGCGCTGATCCCTGTCGTGTTCCCGATCGTCGTCGGGCTGATCTCGATCCAGATGCTCGGCGGCCTGCTCGTCGGGACGATCGTCACGGGCCTCTTCCTCGCGATCGCGATGACCGCAGGCGGCGGCGCCTGGGACAACGCGAAGAAGATGATCGAGGACGGCGCGTTCGGCGGCAAGGGCTCCGAGGCCCATGCCGCCTCGATCACCGGTGACACGGTCGGAGACCCCTACAAGGACACCGCCGGCCCGGCCATCAACCCGATGATCAAGATCACGAACATCGTGGCGATCCTGATCATCCCGCTGATCGTCTCGGTTCACTAGGAACGGGCATCGTCTGGGGGTTGGAGCGTCGCTCCGACCCCCAGAGCGCCTACATTCCCACTCGTGTCACGGAGGCGCCAATCGCACGGTCTCGAGCGTGTGCTTGGGACGCCCGCGCTCTTCGCGACGGCGTACGGGAACGTGGGCTCGTCGATCTACTACGCGCTCGGCGTCACGGCTGCGATCTCGCTGGGGCTGACGCCGCTCGTCTTCATCATCTCCGGGCTGATCTTCGCCTGCACCGCGGCGACCTACACCGAGGGCACCGTGCTCTTCCCCGAAGCCGGGGGCTCGTCGAGCTTTGCCCGGCACGCCTTCAACGAGCTCGTCTCGTTCGGCGCGGCCTGGGCGCAGATGCTGAACTACATCATCACGGTCGCCATCTCGGCGTTCATCGTGCCGCACTACCTCTCGATCTTCTGGGCTCCGCTGCGGACGAACCCGTGGGACGTGATCGGCGGGGTCGTCGTCGTGATCCTGCTCGTCGGGATCAACATCGTCGGCGTCAAGGAGGCCGCGGCGCTGAACGTCTTCCTCGCCGTGCTCGACTTCGCCACGCAGTTGCTGCTCGTCATGTTGGGGTTCGTGCTCATCTTCCGTCCGCACATCCTCACGGCCAACGTGCACTGGGGCGTGGCACCGACCTGGTCGGCCTTCGCGCTCGCCATACCCGTGGCGATGATCGCCTACACCGGGATCGAAACCGTCTCGAACCTCGCCGAAGAAGCACGCGATCCGCGCCGCAGCATCCCGGGCTCGATCCGGCTCGTCGCGATCGCAGTCTTCGCGATCTACTTCACGCTGCCGCTCGTCGCGCTTTCGGCTCTCCCGGTCTACAAGGATGGCGCCGGCCATTTCGTGACGAAGCTCGGCCTCGATCCGGCGCACGGCGGCTTCGAGAACGATCCGGTGCTCGGCCTCGTCGAGAATCTCGGGCTCCACGGTGGATTCCTCTCGGCCGCGAAGATCTACGTCGGCGTCCTCGCGGCGACGATCCTCTTCATCGCGACGAACGCCGGCGTGATCGGAGCGTCCCGGATCACCTACTCGATGGCGAGCCACCGGCAGATCCCGGAGGTTTTCCGCCGGTTGCACCGCAAGCTGAAGACTCCCTGGCTCGCCCTGATCCTCTTCGCGGGCGTGCTGCCGATCCTCTTCATGCTGCCTGGGAACGTCGACTTCATCGGGCGGATGTATGCGTTCGGGGCGATGCTCTCGTTCACGATTGCCCACGCATCGGTGATCCAGCTGCGCCGCAGGCCGCCGGAAGTCGAGGAGAGCTACCGCGTCCGGCCGAGCTGGCGGATCCGTGGGGTCGACTGGCCGCTCTTTGCGGTCTTCGGCGGCCTCGGCACCGCTGCGGCCTGGCTTGTCGTCGTCGTCCAGGACGCTCCCACCCGCTATGCCGGGCTCGGCTGGCTCGCCGCCGGCTTCGTCATCTACTACTTCTACCGCCGCCAGATTCACGAGCCGCTTTCGGCGACCGTGCGCGCTCCGGTCATTCTCGGCCCCGCGATCGCGCTCGAGTACCGCTCGATCCTCGTGCCGGTGGTCGCCGGGTCGGAGTCGCGCGAATCGATCGACCTCGCAGCCCGGCTTGCGACCGAGCGTGGCGCCACCGTCGTCGCGCTCCGCGTGATCGTCGTGCCGATGGAGCTGCCGCTCGAGGCGCCGCTACCCGAGCAGGAAGCCGACTCCGACCTGCTGCTCGACGAGGTGAGGCTCGCCGCAGAGAGCTACGGCGTGCGCGTGCTCGAGCGTCTCGTCCGCTCACGGAACGCCGGGCGCGCCATCGTCGACGAGGCGCAGAGGCGCCAGTCCGAGATCATCGTCCTCGGCGCTCCGAGGAGCCAGCATCGCCAGATCTTCGGCCACACGGTCGACTACGTGCTGAAGCACGCGCCGTGTCGCGTGATGGTCGCGGCCGGAAGGCGGGCGGCATGAGGGTCTACGGCGTGTTGACGCTGGCGCTCGCCCTCGTGATGATCGGGCTCGGGCTTGCGATCGTCGCGATCGCGCTCGCTCGCGGCGGCGGCACAGTCGGGGTGATCCTCGGGTTCCTGTTCGTCGCTGCCGGTGCGGGGCGGCTCTACGTCTTGGGGAAGCGGTAGGTAGTTGGCGCGCAAGCTCCCGAGCCTGAGCCGAGAGCTCGACGCGCGGTCGCTCTTCTCCGTCGCCTACGGCGAGATCGCGTCCTCGCTCTACTTCGCGCTCGGCGTGATCGCGCTGCACGCGCTCGGCTTCACGCCGCTCGTGCTGCTCATCATCGGACTGCTGTTTCTGCTCGTCTCGCTCTCGTACGCGGAAGCGACCTCGGCGTTGCCCGAGACCGGTGGCGCGGCGACGTTCGTGCGCAAGGCGTTCAACGATCTCGCCGGCTTCATGACGGGCTGGGTGCTCTTTCTCGACTACCTGATCGTGATGGCGCTGTCCGCTCTCTTCGTCCCGCACTATCTCGCGGCTGCATTGCAGATCAGCGCGCTCGACGACAACCCGTGGGACGTCGTCGTCGGCGTGGCGGCGATCCTCGGTGTGGCCGCCGTTCGGCTCGTACGCCGCCCGACGCTCTACGGGATCGGGATCGTTGTCCCCGCCCTCGATCTGCTGACGCAGATCGTGCTGATCGTGCTCGGCTTCGTCTTTGTCTTCTCGTCCCATGCGCTCACGCACGGCACCTCGCTGGGGCACGCACCGACCTGGGGCTCGCTCGCGTTTGCGCTTCCGCTCGGGATGCTGGCCTACTCGGGTCTCGACACCGTCGCAAACCTGGCCGAGGAGACCCGGCGGCCCGGGGTCGACTTGCCGCGGTCGCTCTTCGCTGCGATCGGAACGGTGGTCGCGAGCTACGTCGCGATCGCGATTGTCGCGGTCTCGGCATTCCCCGGGCCGAGCACCGAGCTCGGATCGAGATGGTTGCGCTCGCCGCTCGTCGGTGTCGCGACCCAGATCCGTGCCCAGATCGGGGAGCCGTGGGGAGACATCCTGCGTTTCTTCGTCGGCGCGAGCGGTGCGCTGATCCTGCTTGCAGCCGTGACGACGTCGATCGGAGGGGTGTCGCGGATCGCCTACTCGCTCGGAGAGCACGGCCAGCTGCCGCGCGTCTTTGGCCGCCTGAACCGGCGGAGCCTCGTCTCGCCGCAGGCGATCCTCAGCGCGGCCGCGATCTCCAGTGGGATCGTGATCGCAACCGCCTGGATCAAGCACGACGTGGCGTTCCTCGCGAGCGTCTTCTCGTTCGGTGTCCTGCTCGCGTTCACTGCGGCTCAGCTCGCCGTGATCAAGCTGCGAATCGACGACCCGGATCTGCCGCGGCCCTACCGTGCGCCGTTCAACGTTCGCTTCCGGGGAGCCGAGATCCCACTGCCGGCGGTGATCGGGTCGCTGCTGACCTTCGCGATCTGGATCGTGGCGATGGCAACGCATCCCGGCGCGCGCTACGCCGGGCCGGTATGGCTCCTCGCAGGGCTCGTCATCTATTTCCTCGTTCGCCGTGCTCACGGCGAAGGGCTGACCGAACGCGTCGTCTCGGCCGACGAGCAGCCGCTCTCGGACGTGCCGCAGTTTCACACGATCCTCGTACCGATGAAGCTCGGGATCATCGGTGAGGAGATGCTCGCGACAGCGGTCAAGCTGGCCGCGGAGCATGGCGCGACGGTCGAGGCGCTGCACGTCGTTCGCGTCTCGCTCGACCTTCCACTCGACGCACAGCTCAGCGACGAGGAGAGCGAGGCGGAGGTTGCGCTCGAGGAGGCCAGAGCGCTCGGGGCCGACCATGATGTCGAGGTGATCGGGACGACGGTGCGGGCCCGGGCGATCGGCCGGGCAATCGTCGACCACGCGCAGGCGACAGGCGCAGATCTGATCGTCGTCGGCTCGTCACCACGCTGGCGGCGCCAGTCGCGCTTCTTCTCGCCGACCGTCGATTACCTCCTGCGCACAGCCCCGTGCGAGGTGCTGATCGTCGCGTTTCCGCAGCGCGTGCTGGACGAAGAGCTTGCTGCCACATAGGTCCCTAACTGAGCTACGCTGATTTCGTGAAAGTAATCGTCGTGGGTTGCGGCCGCGTCGGATCAGCAGTGGCGCTCGACCTCAGCAAAGAAGGATGGGATGTGTCGGTGATCGACGAGCGAGAAGACTCGCTCGGCCGGCTTGGTGACGCGTGGAGCGGCGGCTTCTTCGTCGGCCAGGGAATCGACCTTCAATTGCTGCGCCAGGCAGGCATCGAAGACGCCGACGCAGTGGTCGTCACGACCGACGGCGACAACACGAACATCGTGATCGGGCAGGTCGCGCAGAAGATGTTCAGCATCGGGACGGTCGTCGTCCGGCTGCTCGATCCTGCGCGCGCGGAGTTCTACCGCACCCGAGGCCTGAACATCGTCTGCCCGACCTCGAGCGCAATCGCCGGCGTGATCGAGGCCGTGCACGCCTACCAGGGCGCCACCGCGGCGGCGAACTAGCCAGATGTATCTCCTGATCGCAGGCGGCGGCAAGGTCGGATCGAACCTGGCGCGGACACTGATTCGCTCGGGTCACGAGGTGACGCTGATCGAGCAGCGCTCGCCGCGCTTCGACACGCTCGAGGCGGAGTTCGAGCACCAGGTGCACAAGGGCGACGCGACCGAGCTCTCGGTGCTCGAACGCGCGGGAATTCGCCGTCCGCCGGACATCGTCGTCGCGGTCACGGGCGATGACGAGGACAACATGGTCATCTGCCAGCTCGCCCGCGAGCGCTACGGCGTCGAGAAGGTGATCGCCCGGGTCAACGACCCGCGCAACGGCGCGTATTTCGACCTGCTCGGGATCGCGCCGACGGTCTCGGCCACCGGCTCGATCATGGCGCTGATCGAGCACGAGGTGCCCGAGCACGGGATGATCCATCTGCTCGAGCTGCGCAAGGAGAATTTGGAGATCGTCGAGGTCACCGTTGCCGACGATGCCGCCTGCTGCGGCAAGACGATCAAGCAGGTCGCATTGCCGGAAGGATCGCGTCTGATCTCGGTCGTGCGCCACGGCAAGGCTGAAGTACCGCTCGACACCCTGATGCTCGAGCCCGGAGATTCGCTGCTGGCGATCCTCGAGCCTGGCAAAGAGGACGAGCTGCGCAAAGCACTCGTCAAGGAGTAACGCCCTGAAGACACGGATCACCTCGCCTCTGGTGCTCGCCTGGGCCACTGCGCTCGTGGGCCTCGTCGCCGTCATCTCTGCGGTGACCCCCGAGATGGCAGATCGCAGCCGCATCGTCCGTCAATTGCTGAGCCAGGGCGTTCCGAGCTTCGCGCGCACGCTGACCCTCGCCTTCGGCCTTGGGCTCCTGTGGCTCGCGCGCGGCCTCGCGCGGCGGAAGCGGCGGGCCTGGGAACTGGCGGTCGTGCTCGTGATCGCGACCGCGCTCGCGCATCTCGCGAAGAATCTGGATATCGGCGAGGCCGCGGGCTCGCTCTTCGTCGTCGTGCTGCTGTGGCGCGCGCGGCGCGAGTTCGTCGCTCCCGGGAACCCCGAGACGATCCGGCCGCTGCTCCAGGTCGTGCTCGCGCTCTGCGTGATCGTGCCGATCTCGGTGCTCCACTTCTACGGGACGATGGCCTACTCCGATCGGGTCGACGACGCGATCGCATTCACGATCGGCGCGCTCGCGTTGCGTGCGCTCACGATCTGGCTGCGACCCGTTGCGGAGCGCGCCCGCCACATCCCCGCTGATCGACGGCGCGCGGAATCGCTCGTCCAGGAGCACGGCCGCGACAGCCTGGCCTACTTCGCGCTTCGTCACGACAAGTCGACCTTCTTCTCCGCGAGCGGCAAATCGTTTCTCGCCTACCGCGTGATCGCCGGCACGGCGATCGTCGCCGGCGACCCGATCGGCGACCCGGCCGAGCGCCGGGAGCTGATCGCCGAGTTCTCGCGGGTCGCGCATTCGAAGGCCTGGCGGGTTGCGATCGCCGGCGCGAGCGCCGAGACGCTGCGGGATTACGCGGAGCTCGGTTTCAAGTCCATCTACCTGGGGGATGAGGCGTATGTGGATCCCGCCAGGTTCTCGCTTGACGGCCGCAACATCCGCAAGGTGCGGCAGTCCGTTTCGCGCCTCGAGAAGGCGGGCTACCGAGTCGAGGTTCGCTCGCCGGCCGAGATCGACGACGAGCTGCGCGACGAGCTTCGTGCCGTCTCGGAGGAATGGCGGGGCAGCTGGCCCGAGCGCGGCTTCACGATGGCGATGGATGCGCTCTTCGCCTATCCGGACACGGCGATCGCCTACGCGGTGGACGGCGAGGGCCGAATCGGCGGCTTCCTCCAGCTCGTCCCGGCTCCCGCGAACGCCGCGTACTCGCTGGCGTCGATGCGCCGCCGCCGCGACTCGCCGAACGGGCTGATGGAGTTCCTGATCGTCGAGACGATCGACTGGGCCAAGCGCGAGGGCGTGAGCGAGGTGTCGCTGAACTTCTCTGTCTTCGCCGAGTACCTGCGCGCCGACTCGGGTGTTCTGCGCATGCTGCTGCTCCGCCTCGACCGGCTGTTCCAACTCGAGCGCTTGCACTCGTTCAACCGCAAGTTCTTCCCATCCTGGCGCCGGCGCTACTTCTGCTTCGAGCGCTGGGCGGATCTGCCGCTCGCGGGGCTCGCGTATCTCCACGCCGAGTCGCTGCTGACACCGCCCGGCCCCTGGGCGCGCTCGTCCGACCTCGCGGCGCGATGACGAAGCTCGCAGCCGTCCTCGTGGCATGTTCGCTCGGGGGTGTGTTGCTTGGCGGTGCCTCGGCCGCGGCGGGAACGGACTGGCCGAGCTTCGGTAACAGCGTCGGCGCGGCCTCGACCGGGATCACGGCTGCGAACATCGGGAAGCTGCACCGCCAGCAGGTGCACATCGACGGCACCGTCGACTCCGCGCCGATCTACCTCCACGGCGTGACGATCCGTGGCGCGGCTCACGACGCGTTCTTCTTCACCACGACGTACGGGAAGACCGAGGCGCTCGACGCCACGAACGGCAAGCTGCTCTGGCGCTACACACCTCCGGCCTACGGCTCATTTGCCGGCTCGGCCCAGGTCACGGTGATGACTCCCGCCGCCGATCCGGCGCGCACTGCGATCTATGCCGGCGAGTCCGACGGGCACATCGTGAAGCTCGCCGTGGCGACCGGGAAGCTCCTCTGGTCGACGCCGATCACCCGTGACCCGACGCACGAAAAGCTTGCCGGATCGCTCAGCTACTCACGCGGGCTCGTGATCGCCGCGACCGACGGATACGACGGAGACGCACCTCCGTACCAGGGGCACGTCGTGACCCTCAATCCGGCGAACGGGCACATCGAGGCCGTCTGGAACTCGCTCTGCTCGGACCGGCACGCGATCATCCAGCCGTCGACCTGCTCGACGAGCGACTCGGGGATCTGGGGCCGTTCTGCTCCGGTGATCGATCCTGCGAACGGCGACATCCTGGTCGCCACGGGGAACGCGCCCTACGACGGCAAGACCAACTGGGGAGACAGCGTGGTCGTGCTCTCGCCGGACGCGAAGACGCTGCTCAAGCACTGGACGCCGGTGAACCAGGCCGACCTGAACGCGCAGGATCTCGATCTCGGCTCGACGGCGCCGGCGCTGATCAACGGGAGCTATCTCGTTCAGGGCGGCAAGGACGGCAAGCTGCGGCTGCTCTCGCTCACGCGAATGGCGGGCGCGGATTCGAAGACCGGCGGTGAGCTCCAGACCGTCCCGACGCCGGGGAGCTCCGCGCTTCGCTCGCAACCCGTCGCATGGCTCGGCAAGTGGGTGTTCGTCTCCGACGACGCCGGCACGGCGGGCTGGCGATTTTCGGGCGGACGCCTGCACGCCGCCTGGTCGAACAGCTTCCCGGGCACGAGCCCGGTTGTGGCCGGCGGCCTCCTCTACGTGCAGGGCTCGACGGGGATCCACGTGTACATCCCGAGCAGCGGGCACGAGGTCGCCGACCTCCCGGTCGGGGCAGCCCACTGGCAGAGCCCGCTCGTCGCCGACGGCCGTGTTGCGACCGGCGAAGGCAACTCGAACGACCGCGCCACGACGGGCGTCTTCGACATCTTCCGGCTGGGCTAGCCCAGCTCGGCGACGCTGCGCGCAACGCGCGTCCCGGGCCCGAGCTGCTCCAGCAGCCGCTCGAGGGCTCCAGGGCCGGCTTCGAGCACGTCGATCCGCCGTGCGGCGCTGAGGTGAGAGACGGCGATCTGCGCGAGCTCGGCCGGAGCGTCGGTGAAGACGCCGAGCCGCACGCCGTCGGCGGAGAGTCGCCGCAGGGCCGAGGTCGCTGCGGCGTCGGGCCGGAAGTAGATCGGAGCGTGATCCTCGGCGAACCGCGTCAGGAGGTCGCGCCAGTTCGGCAGCTGCTCGTCGAGCCGCTCAGGGTCGACCTGCGCCCGGCGCGAGACGTCGACGAGCCACGCATCCCAGAGCGGGCGCGTGTCGCCGAGCACGCTGTCCAGCTCAATCGCGAGCGCCGTCACGTTCCAAGGCTAGACGCACCGGGATCACGGCAACCGCGAAGCCGTCGTCCTCGATCACACGCACCCGCGCGCCGTAGTGCTCCGAGATGAGCTCCTCGGTGACGATCTCGGCGGGCTTGCCGTCGGCGACGAGCTCTCCGTTGGAGAGGAGGACCAGCCGGTCCGCATACTGGGCCGCGAGCGTCAGGTCGTGCATCGCCGAGACGACAGTCAGCCCGTCCTGCTCGCGAAGCTCTGCGACGATCTCCAGGACTTGCTGCTGCCGCCCGACGTCCAACGCCGCCGTCGGCTCGTCGAGCAGGAGCAGCGGCGCGTCCTGCGCGAGCGCTCGCGCAAGCACGACGCGCTGGCGTTCGCCGCCGCTGAGCGTGCGCAGGGGACGCGTCGCAAACTGGTCCAGCTCGAGCCGGGCCAGCGCTTCTCCAACTGCCTCGCGATCGCTGCGGCTCTCGTAGCCGAACGCGCCGATGTGGGGAGTCCGCCCGAGCAGGACGTATTCCTCGACGCGCATCTCGGGCGGAAGCAGCGGCGACTGGGGGACGAAGGCGAGCCGCTGGGCGATCTCGCGCCGGCCCAGAGCGGAGACCTCATCGCCGTCGAGCGCGATCGACCCTTCGTGCAGTACGAGGCCCGCCAGCGACCGCAGCAGCGTGCTCTTGCCGGCCCCGTTCGGCCCGATCAACGTCACCCACTCGGCAGGCGCGATCTGCGTGCTGACGTCGCTGACGACCTGCACGCCGCCGAGCGCGACGGAAACGCGCTCGAGCGTGACCGCCGTCAGTTGAAGCTCCGGCTCGTGCGCAGCACGATCGCGAAGAACGGCGCGCCGAAGAACGCCGTGATCACGCCGATCGGCAGCTCGGCGGGGGAGACGACGGTGCGCGCGAGGACGTCGCAGAGCACCAGGAAGCCGCCACCGGCGAGCAGCGAGAGCGGCAGGACGAGCCGGTAGCTCGAGCCCAACATCAGGCGGATCGCGTGCGGGACGATGATCCCGACGAAGCCGATCAGCCCGCTTGTCGCGACGGCCGCGGCGGTGCCGATCGTGGCGAAGACGACCACGGTCAGCCGCACGCGCTTGACGTTGATCCCGAGCGTCGCGGCCTCCTCGTCGCCGACGCTGAGCACGTCGAGCACGCGCCGGTGCAGCAGGATCACGGCCGAGCTGACGAGGACGTACGGCGCAACGAGCCCGACGTCGTGCCAGCCGGCGGTGTCGAGGTTCCCGAGGATCCAGCTGTAGACCTGCTGCAGGTTCTGGGAGTGCTGCTGCTGCACGAAGGTCTGGATCGCCGTCAGGAACGAAACGACCGTCACCCCGGCCAGGACGAGGGTTGCCGGGCTGCGGCCGCCTCCCGCCGACCCGAGCGTGTACGCGCAGGCGACTCCGAAGGCGGCGCCGAGAAAGGCAGCAACCGGGAGCAGCTCCGAGGCGCCGGCGGTCACGCCGCCGTAGGCGATCGCGAGCGTCGCTCCCAGCCCGGCGCCGGCCGCGACGCCGAGCAGATACGGATCCACGAGCGGGTTCCGAAACACTCCCTGGTAGGAGCCGCCGGCGAGCGCGAGCATCCCTCCGACGAGCAGTCCGAGCACGACGCGCGGCGCCCGGAGCTGCCAGAGGATCGCCGAGTCCTCCGATGACAGGTTCGAATGGATGTGCAGGAACGGGATGTGCGAAGCGGCCGAGCGGGCAATCGCGCCGAGCCCGATGTGCACGGGGCCGACGGCCAGCCCGATCAGCGTCGCTGCAATCACGAACGCGACGGCGCCGAGCACCGGCACGAGCACGCGCGGGGCGGAGGGGGCGCGAACCGCGCTCCCCTCCGCCGGGCGAGGTGCAGGAACTGCGGTCACTTACCTGCCTTGACGAGCGCGGTCACCTTCGCGGCGATCTGCCGGATGAAGTCGACGATCCGCGGCCCCCAACGGGAAGCGATGTCGTCGTTCATGGGAACGATGCCGCCGTTCGAGAGCGCGGCGATCGTGCTCCAGCCGGGACGAGCCTTCACCTTCGCGGCGGTCTGCCCGCAGCATTTCGTGTCCGAAAGGACGATCAGGTCGGGGTTCGCGGCGACGATGTACTCCGCCGAGAGCTGCGGGTAGCCCGAGTGGGTCTTGTCGGCCGCGTCGGCGATGTCCTTCAACCCGAGCAGCTTGAAGAGCCCGCCGATGAACGTCTTCGACGTCACCGAGTAGTAGTCGGTGCCAAGCTCGTCGTAGACGGTGAGCGGCGTCTTGGGCTTGGGCACCGTTCGGGCGATCGACGCGATCTGCGTCTTCATCTTCGCGACGAGCGCCGTCGCGGCGGCGGTGCGTCCGGTCGCCGCTCCGAGCTGGTTGATCTGCGAGTACGCGTCGGTGAGGCTCGCGGCCGTCCCCTGGAGCAGCACGGGGATCTTCAGCTTCTGGAGCGACGCGACGAGCCCGTGCGTGTCGTACGAGGCGATCACGAGGTCCGGCTTGTAGCCCGCGATCGCCTCGGCGTTCGGCGTATAGGCCGAGAGCTTCGTGATCGGCGCGTTCGCCGGGTAGTTCGAGTCGCTGTCGACGGCGACCACCTGAGACCCTGCGCCGATCGCGAAGAGATCCTCGGTTGCAGTCGGCGAGAGCGAGACGATCCGGGTCGGCTGCGCGGCGAGCGTCACCGTGCCGCTCGCCGTCTTGATCGAGACCGGGTATCCGGTGGGCTTGGCGGCAGCTGACGCCGCGAAAAGCAAGAGCGTGGCCAGAGCGAGAGCCCCGGCGCGCGTGATCGTGACCATTTAAAAAAATACCTCCGCTTGTAGCGAAGGGAGGTGGCTCGAACGGCTTCCACCGCACAAACCGCCCTTCCTCCGAGGGCTGACGTTCGAACGGCGCGCGGTAGGCGACCTGGCTTGTCCTTCTGACGAAGGCATCGCAGTTGCGGGACAGCGCCGGATTCACACCGGCTTCGCTACGAGCACACCGACCGGGGATATGTGCCCGGCGGCCCGAGAATAGCAGGAGCCGCCGAGCCGGAAAACGCCCGGAACCGACTCCGTCCGGTGCCTCTCGTAAGGTGCCGAGGCCTCGCGATAGCGGGGTGTCGTAGTTGCCAGCGAAGTCCGGTTTGAGCCCGGCGCTGTCCCGCAACGGTCACGCCCTCCAAGGAGGGATGAGCCCGGTCGCCTGCTTCTTCGACGTCGGAATGTCCTCGGAAGAAGGACGAACGAGCGCCGCGCGCCTTCGAAAGAACAGAGCGTCGACGGGACTCCTCTTCTTCCGTCGAGCGAAGGAGGAAGCGGTGCAGGAGAGCTACACGATCGGGCCCCGGACGTTCGTCCTCGATCGCGCGAAGGCCGAGGCGGCGCTGGCCGCGAAACGCGTGATCGGCGGCCGCGAGACGATGACCTTCAATCTGCTGCCGCTGAAGTACGGCTGGGCCTACGAGCTGTACCAGACGATGAAGGCGAACCACTGGGAGCCCGAGGACGTGCCGATGCAGCGGGACGTCCAGCAGTGGCGCAGCGAGACCGCGCTCTCGGAGATCGACCGGTGGATCGTCCGGATGGGCATCGGCTACTTCTCGGCCGCAGAGGGAATCGTCGGCGACAACGTGATCCACGTCGTCCGCGAGCTCGTGACGGCATCGGAGCTGAAGCTCGTGCTCGGCCGCCACGTGCACGAGGAGAACATCCACGCCGACTCGCTCCTTTACATGATCTCGTCGCTCGGGATCGACCCTCACGAGTGCGAGGCGATGTTCGACGACATCCCCTCGATCGTCGCGAAGAACGAGTTCGTCACCCGCGTATCGCACGAGCTCCGCCGCGGGCTCGACATGACGCTGCCCGAGAGCAAGCAGCTCCTGGCCCGGAACATCTTCGTCTTCGGCCAGTGCATGGAGGGGACGCAGTTCTACGGCCTGTTCGGGATGATCCTCTCGCTCTACCGCCAGGGGAAGCTGCCCGGCGTCGGGATGATGTTCCGTTACACGCTGCGGGACGAGTCGAATCACATCGAGCTCTTCCGCCGGCTGCTCCTCGACCTCGTCTCCGAGAATTCAGAGATCTGGACGCCGGCGTTTCGCGAGGAGCTGCGCGCGCTGATGGCGGAGGCGGTCGAGCTCGAGAAGCAGTTCATCCGCGACTGCCTGCCCGTGAGCGCGATGGGGCTCAGCGCCGCCGAGTTCGAGGGCTACATCGACTACATCGCCGACCGCCGGCTCGACGGCCTCGGCCTCGATCCGCTCGGCAACGGCAGCGGGAACCCGATGCCCTGGCTGGCCGAGCTGATGGACATCCGCAAGGAGCAGAACTTCTTCGAGGGCCGCGTCACC
This sequence comes from Gaiellaceae bacterium, assembly GCA_035550275.1. Taxonomy (GTDB): domain Bacteria; phylum Actinomycetota; class Thermoleophilia; order Gaiellales; family Gaiellaceae; genus PALSA-600. The sequence goes on from DASZPQ010000091.1 coordinate 68,699, forward strand.
GAGTACCAGAAGTCCTCGTCCCTGGCCCTCGTCTCCGACGACGAGCTTTGACCCTTTTCGAGAAAGGAACGACACCGTGATCATCGACTTTGAAGAGATCCTGGACGACCTGGAGGTCAAGCGGGCTTCGCTGCTCCCGACCGATGAGCTGCCCGCGCTCGACGTGGAGGCCGCGATTGCGAGCCTCGACACCGCAGGGCTGACTGTCCGCGTGCTGGATGAGGCTGGAGAGGGGCGCGCCTTCGACCTGCTCGAGCCGGCGCGCTGGATCGCCGAAGCGGTGGTGACGCTTGCCGCCGCACGGGACGAGGAGCTCGACGAGGCGGCGAGCCAGGAGCTCGTTCGTGAGACCGCACGCGCCGTGATCGGCCGGCTGCGACTCCTTGGCGACTCCGCTCGCGTCACCACGCCGGATCTGTCGGCGATCGTCGAAGCGGCACTGATCGAGCAGGAGGCGTTCGAGGTCGCAAAGACGCTCGTGATGCGCCGCTCGCGGCGGCTCGCGGAAGGCCCGGTCTCGACCGAGGCGCTCCAGCTGATCCGCCGCTCCGGACATGTCGTCTCGTGGAACGAGCGGAAGATCGAGACCGCGATCCGCAAGGCGTTTCTCTCGCTCCACGCCGATCCGGAGCCGGCGACGCGACTGGCGCAGCGGGTGACGGTGCGGGCGCGCTCGCTCGGCTTCACCGCGGTGCCGATCGAGACGATCCAGGACCTCGTCCAGGAAGAGCTGGTGCTCTCGGGGCAGATGCGCGTCGCCGAGCGCTACATCCTCTACCGCGCGGAACGCGCAATGCTGCGCGCGCAGGGGCGGATCGAGGCGCCGGCCGTTGCGGAAGGCCTCGTCGTCACGGAGCCCGACGGATCCGAGCAGCGCTGGGGCGGCGAGAACTTGCTCGCCCGGATCCGTTTCGCTGCGACCGGCCTCGACCTGACGCTCGACGAGACGGAGATCGAGGCCGAGCTGCGGCGCTCGCTCTACGACGGCATCGGCCGCGCCGATCTCGACTGGCTGATCGTGCTGAATGCCAAGTCGCTGATGGAGCGCGACGCCGGCTTCTCGTTCTTCGCCGGCCGGATGCTGCTCACGTTCATCTACGAGGAGACGCTCGGCTGGGACATCCTGCGGGACGGGATCGAAGGGCTCCAGGCGGCCCATGCCCGCGCGCTGCGGCCCGCGTTCGAGCGTGGGGTGGAGATCGGCCGCGTCGACGCGGCGCTGCTCGACTACGACCTCGACCGGCTTGGAGCCGCCCTCGACCCGGCAGCCGACCTCGGCTTCGACTATCTCGGCCTGCAGACGATGTACGACCGCTATCTGCTCGTCGACAAGGCCAGCGAGGCGAACCGCAGGCTCGAGGCTCCGCAGATCTTCTGGCTCCGCGTGGCGATGGGCGTCTGCCTCGGTGAGACCGCCGAGCGGGAAGAGCACGCGCTCGAGCTGTACCGGATGTATTCGAGCCGTCGCTTCTGCTCCGCCACGCCGACGCTGTTCAACGCGGGGACGCCGCACTCCCAGCTTTCGAGCTGTTACCTCTACGTCGTCGACGACTCGCTGGAGTCGATCGTGCAGCGCGGGATCGCCGAGAACGCGATGTGCTCCAAGTGGGCCGGCGGGCTCGGCGGCTCCTGGACCGCGGTACGCGGCACCGGTTCGCACATCCAGGGCACGAACGGCGAGAGCCAGGGCGTGATCCCGTTCCTGAAGCTCCACAACGATCAGCTCGTGGCCGTCAACCAGGGCGGCAAGCGGGCGGGCGCAGGGTGCGCCTACCTCGAGGTCTGGCACAACGACATCCGCGACTTCCTCGAGCTCCGCCGCAACACCGGCGACGAGCGCCGCCGCACGCACGACATGAACACGGCGAACTGGATCCCCGACCTGTTCATGAAGCGCGTCGAGGCGCGCGAGCACTGGACGCTCTTCCGGAGCTCAGACGTCCCCGACCTCCACGACCTCTACGGCCGCGCGTTCGAGGAGCGCTACGTCGCCTACGAGCAGCTTGCGGCCGACGGAGGGATCGTCGGAGAGCGGATCGAGGCGCTCGAGCTCTGGAAGCTGATGCTGAAGCTGCTCTTCGAGACCGGGCATCCCTGGATCACCTTCAAGGACGCCTGCAACGTGCGCAGCCCGCAGGACCACGCCGGTGTCATCCACTCGTCGAACCTCTGCACCGAGATCACGCTGAACACGAGCGCGGATGAGACCGCGGTCTGCAATCTCGGCTCGATCGTGATCGACGAGCACCTGACGCCCGAGGGCGGGATCGATCACGCGAAGCTGCGCGAGACGGTTCGCGTGGCCGTGCGTGCGCTCGACAACGTGATCGACATCAACTTCTATCCAACGGAAGCGGCCCGGAGATCGAACCTCCGCCACCGGCCGGTCGGGCTCGGCGTGATGGGGCTGCAGTACGCGCTCTACCAGAAGGGCGTCGCCTTCGACTCGCCCGAGGCGGCGGAGTTCGGCGACGAGCTGATGGAGGCGATCTCCTTCTACGCCTTCGAGGCGTCGAGCGACCTGGCGGTCGAGCGCGGCCGGTATCCGAGCTACGCAGGCTCGAAGTGGGATCGCGGCCTGCTGCCGGAAGACACGCTCGAGCTGCTCGAAGCGGAACGCGGTGTGCCGGTGGAGGTTCCACGTGGCGGCAAGCTCGACTGGCAACCGCTCCGCAAGAAGATCGCCGCCCAGGGGATGCGAAACTCGAACGTGCTCGCGATCGCGCCCACGGCGACGATCTCGAACATCATGGGCACCTCGCCCTGCATCGAGCCGCTCTACAAGAACCTGTTCGCGAAATCGAACCTCTCGGGTGAGTTCGTCGTCCTGGATCCCTATCTCGTCCGCGATCTGAAGCAGCACGGGCTCTGGAACCGGGAGCTGGCCGACCAGATCAAGTACTTCGACGGCGACCTCACGGAGATCGAGGCGATTCCGGCCGAGCTGAAAGCGCGTTATCGGACCGCGTTCCAGATCGAGCCGAACGCGCTGATCGACGCGGCGGCCCGGAGGCAGAAGTGGATCGACCAGTCGCAGTCGCTGAACCTCTTCCTGGTCGAGCCCGACCTGAAAGCGCTCAGCCACATGTATCGCCACGCGTGGCATGCGGGCCTGAAGACGACCTATTACCTCCGGACGCTCGGCGCCTCGACGATCGAAAAGGCGACCGTCCAGGCCACGCCGGCGTTAGCCGAAGCAGCCGCCTGCTCGATCGAAGCGGCCGCTCGCGGCGAGGAATGCGAGGCCTGCCAGTAGGGCGGCCTAGAACTGGCCGCGGTAGTGCGGCACGAGGAAGAGGTTCTGGTCGTAGGCCTTCGTCAGGATCACCTCGGCGTCCGATCCCTGGATGCTCGGCGAGAAGATCAGCCCGAGTGAGGGCTGATTGCTGCTGCCGGTCAGATATGACGTCTCGAAGACCTGCACTCGCACCTTCTGCCCGGGCTTGATCTGGCCGTTCTCGGAGTTCCACCAGGAGGTGAAGTAGCTCGTGACCGCGTCCGTGAGGTCGCTGGTCAGCGAGAGCTTCGGCTGGACCTTCACGCTCAGCTTGGAGATGCTGCCCCAGTCGAGCCCGATCGCGGTGCCGTTCGAATTGATGTGGAAGCGATTGAAGAACCAGTTCACGAGCGCCCATTGCGCGAACGGCTTGAAGACCGTCAGCTCCTTGATCGCCGAGCTGAACGAGTCGCAGAACGCCTTCACCGCCGGGCTTCCCTCCCAGCTCACGAGCGGGAGCGAGAACGACGCGGCGCCGCTCCCGACGCTGACTCCGGGGTTGAACCAGCCCTTCACCTCGTCCAGCCATGAGCAGGGGTCGGCCGCCTCGATCCACGACGCCGCCACGAGAGCGGGCACCGCACCGCCGAGCAGCGTCACGTCCTTCGAGTCCAGGACGATCGAGCGGTCGACGATCTGGTTCGGGAGCAGCGTGACCGAGAAATTGTCCCCGTCCTTCGAGCCCTCTTCGGTCTCGGCTTCCGCCGTGAACTTGACCGGCGTCTCCTTGATCACCCCTGGGAAGTCGTACTGGAAGTCGACCTTGCCTTGATCGTCGGTCTTGAGCTTCAGGGGCCTGTCGCAGGTTTCGCTGAAGGTCTTCGTCCCCTCGCAGAAGAACCCGCTCGGGTCTTGCCCCGGTGCGACGGCCGGGCCGGTCAGGTCAGGGGCGGTGATCGTTACCTCGGCGTCGGCGACCGGCTTGTGCGTCTTGCTGTCGGTGACGTATCCGCGCACGTTGACGCAGGCCGAGCGGCAGACAAATCCCGTCGTGCGGTCCTGGAGCCCCATCCCGGGCAGCACGGCGCCGCCATCCTCGGGTGGCGTGAAGCCTGACTTGATCCTGGTGCCCGTCGTCGCATAGGGAGCGAGCGTGAGATCGAGCCTGATCGGCCCCTGGGGCACGACGAAGTCGAGGTTGAGATCGTGGTCGAGCTCGCGCACGACGATGCTGAGGCATTTCCCACCGGTGACCGGCGCGAGGCAGAAATCGCCTCCAACCTGGGGTGTGACCCGGTAGCTGTCCTCCGGGATCGAGTCCTTGTAGTGGCCCTTGTCGTCGGTTGTGACGGTGTAGGTGTCGTCGTTGCCCTTGAAGATCACGTCGATGCCGGGGAGCGGCTTGCCTTTCTTCTCCGTCTTCACGGTGCCCTCGACGACCCACTCCTTCGGCTCATAGGTGAAGTCGGCCGTGCCGCCGTGGGCGAGCTGGCAGAACACGTCGCTGACGGGGCCGCTGCAGGCCTTCACGCGCGCCTTTCCGGTGGCGACGTCGTACTTGCCGGCCGGGACGAGCACGCTGTAGTACCCGGTCGCGTCTGTCACGGCGGTATAGGTCGTCTTGCCGCGGAGCTCGACGACAGCGCGCTTCTTCGGTTTGCCATGGTCATTCAGGACGTGGCCGGCGATCCCCACGTTCCCCCTGCCGATCACCGCATAGGTGGCTTTCGAGATGCCCTCACCCTGATCGTTCGTGATCCCGACCGTGGCGATCGTGTAGCTCTCCGTGCCTGCGTCCTTGGGGACCCGGACGGTGCAGGTCGCAGCGAACTGGCCGCACCCGGCAACCTTCGTCCCGATCGGGAGGAACTGGCTCCAGTCGATCGGGCAGGGATCCTTCTCGTCGGGGAAGCCGCGCTTGCAGGTGACGGCGATCGTGCCGGTCAGCGTGCCGCCTGCGTGGACGATCTGGGGGCTGACGCTGAAGCTTCCGAGCCTCGTCTGGGTCGTGCAGTGGGGATCGGCGTAGTCGAGCCCTGCGGCGCCGCAGTCGGGGAGCGGTGTGCCGAGGCTCGGTGCGGCGTCGGTGGTCGCGGCCGGCACGGGCGAGGCCGCGACGAGGGCAGCCGAACAGGCAACGAGCAAGAGTCCCAGCCACAGGGCGCGCATGAGCGCGCAAATCTAAACCGCCCCGGTGGAGATTTCAATCAGACGCGTTTGGTGTCGCGCCGGTACGCGCGCGCGGCGAGGAGCGCCGCACCGGCCGACCACGCGGCGACCACGATCCACCCGGTCGTGCTCCAGCCCTGACCGCCCAGCGAGACATGGCTTGCCTGCACGAGCCAGTAGGAGGGCAACGCCTGGGCGATCTTGCCCATGATCCCCCCGGTGATCGGGAACCAGACACCGCCGAGGAAGGCCAGAAGCGCCGTCGCGCCTCCCATCGCCGGGCCGATCGAGTCGACCGTCAGCAGATGCCCGAAGAGGATCCCCATCGCCGCGAACGGGATCAGCCCGACCAGGAGCAGGAACGTCATCTTCACCCACTCGTGCGCCGAGAGGCTGACGCCGAGCGAGATGCCGGAGAGGTAGAGCACGACGAGCGTCACGGACGCCATCAGGTAGGCGGTGAGCACCTTGGCGCGGAAATACGTCCGGGTCGAGAGCGGCGTGATCCGGAGCTGCCGGTTCCAGCCGACGGCGCGCTCGCCGGCGATCCTCGCGCCGGAGGAGAGCATCGCGTTCATCGTCCCGAACGCCGCGAGGCCGACCATGTAATAGAGCGGCGCCGAGAGGCCGGAGCGCTGAAAGTCCGCCTCGTTCTTGTTCGGTCCCGCGATCAGGAAGAAGAGCACGAGCGGGAACCCCACCGAGAAGAAGAAGAACCGCCGGTTGCGGAACGTGCGCACCAGCTCGTAGCGGATGTAGGTCACCTGGCTCACGCTGCCTCCTCGTCGTCGCCGCCGGTGAGCTGCAGGAACGCCTCCTCGAGGCCGGCGCCGCTGATCTCGATGTCGCGTGCCGCAGGGAAGCTCGCGAGCAACGCGCGGATCGCGGCATCGGAGTCTGTGCAGTTCAGGATCACGAGCTCGCCGTGGCGCTCGGCGTGCGAGACGCCAGCGAGCGCCGAGAGCGCCTCGAGCTCAGCGTCCACCGTTGCGCGGATCGTGCGTGTCCCGACCATCGCCTTGATCTCGTTCGGCGGCCCGTCGGCGACGATCTTGCCGAAGGCCATCAGCACCACGCGGTCGGCGTACGCGTCGGCCTCTTCCAGGTAGTGCGTTGCGAAGACGACCGTCTTCCCGCGTGAGGCGAACTCGCGCATCGCCGTCCAGAAGGCGTGCCGGCCCTCGACGTCCATTGCCACGGTCGGCTCGTCCAGCACGAGCAGCTCCGCGTTGCTGACGAGCGCGACGGCGAATCGAACCCGCTGCGTCTGGCCGCCAGAGAGCTTGTTCGTTCGCTGCGCTGCGACCTCGGTGAGGCCGGTCAGCGTGAGCACGTCGTCGATCCCGAGCGGGTTCGGATAGAGCGAAGCCATCATCGTGACGAGCTCGCGAACGGTCAGATCGCGGATCAGCGCGCCCGTCTGGAGCATCGCGCCGACCGACCCGGCGTCGACCGCGGCGCTCGGAGTCTTCCCGAAGACGCTGACCTCGCCGCCGTCCGGATCGAGCAGCCCGAGCATCATGTCGATCGTCGTCGACTTGCCGGCTCCGTTCGGGCCGAGCAGCGCCACGGTCTCCCCGGCAGCCACCGAAATGTCGATTCCACGCACCGCGCGAACCGCGCCATACGACTTCGTCAGGCCTGTCAGCTCGATACCGCTCATGCCTCCACTTTGCCAGCCCCTGCCGGACGGACGGCCGTCTGGGGCTCTCCCGAGCAACATCGCCGCTTGCTCAGTACCCTGAGCGACGTGAGCGAATCGCTGCCCAACGGCATTACCACGAGCCCGTTTCCGCCGATCGCGGATTACGCATTTCTGTCCGATTGCGAGACGGGAGCGCTCGTGGCGCCGAACGGGAGCGTCGAGTGGCTTTGCCTCCCACGCTTCGACTCTCCGAGCGTGTTCGGCGCGATGCTCGACCGCGACGCCGGCATGTTCCGTCTCGGCCCCGATGGCGTCGAGGTGCCGGCCGCCCGGCGGTATCTGCCGGGGACGATGGTGCTCGAGACGAGCTGGGGCACGCGGGGCGGCTGGATCATCGTCCGTGACGTCCTGCTGATCGGTCCCTGGCACCACGAAGAGGACCGCTCGCGCACCCACCGCCGCTCGCCCACGGACTACGACGCGGATCACGTCCTGCTGCGCCTGATCCGGTGCGTGAACGGCCAGGTCCAGGTGAACCTCGACTGTGAGCCGGCCTTCGATTATGGCCGCGGCCGTGCGCAGTGGGAGTACGCGAACCACGGCTATCACGAGGCCGTCGCGAAATCCGACCTGAGCCAGATCGAGCTGCGCCTGACCACTGACATGCGCCTCGGCTTCGAAGGCTCCCGCTCCGTCGCGCGAACGCTGATGAAGGAAGGCGAGACCCGGTTCGTCGCCCTGTCGTGGTCGGATCACGGCGCGCCGCAGAACTACGACGAGGCCTATAAGCGGCTTGTCTGGACGGCCCACCACTGGCAGCACTGGCTGGACCACGGCGAGTTCCCCGACCATCCGTGGCGCCGGTACCTCCAGCGGAGCGCGTTGACCCTGAAGGGCCTCTCGTACGCGCCGACCGGAGCCCTGGTCGCCGCCGCGACGACCTCGCTCCCCGAGACGGTCGGCGGCGAGCGCAACTGGGACTACCGCTACAGCTGGATCCGCGACTCCACGTTCATGCTCTGGGCGCTCTACAGCCTCGGCTTCGAGTGGGAGGCAAACGACTTCTTCTACTTCCTCGCGGATGTCGTCGGGGGCGAGTCCGGCACGCTCCAGATCATGTACGGGATCGGCGGCGAGGCCGAGCTGCCCGAGTCGACGCTCGACCATCTGAGCGGCTACGAGGGCGCACGGCCGGTCCGGGTCGGGAACGGCGCCTTCAAGCAGAACCAGCACGATGTCTGGGGCGCGCTCCTCGACTCGTTCTATCTCCACACGAAGACGCGCGACCAGCTGCCCGAGCGGATCTGGCCGATTCTCGTCAAGCAGGTCGAAGAGGCGCTCCTCCATTGGCGCGAGCCCGACCAGGGAATCTGGGAGGTGCGCGGCGAGGCGCAGCACTTCACCTCGTCGAAGCTGATGTGCTGGGTCGCAGCCGACCGCGGAGCGCGGCTGGCGGAGATCAGGGGCGAGCTCGAGTTCGCAGCCCGCTGGCAGTCGGCGGCCGACGAGATCAAGGCCGACATCTGCGAGCACGCGGTAGACGAGCGCGGCGTTTTCTGCCAGCACTACAACACCACTGCCCTCGACGCCTCGGTGCTGCTGATGCCGCTCGTGCGCTTCCTCCCGGCCGACGACAGGCGCGTCCGCGCAACGGTGCTCGCGATCGCCGACGAGCTGACGGTGGACGGTCTCGTCCTGCGCTACCGCACGGAGGAGACCGACGACGGCCTCCACGGCAAGGAGGGGACGTTCACGATCTGCTCCTTCTGGCTCGTCTCGGCCCTGGTCGAGATCGGCGAGGTGACCCGCGGCCACGACCTCTGCGAGAAGCTTCTCTCCTACGCGAGCCCGCTCGACCTCTACGCGGAAGAGATCGATCCGCGGAGCGGGCGCCATCTCGGAAACTTCCCGCAGGCCTTCACCCATCTCGCATTGATCAATGCGGTCATGCACGTGATCCACGCCGAAAAGGGCGCCCAGATCGGGGGGCTCGCGCTCGGCCACGACCTGACCGAGACGCTGATCCAGCAAGACCCTGAATAGCGGCCAGCACGGCTGACTCGCCCGCTAGCATCGAACATGTGTCCGTTGCGCAGCCCGAGACCTATCTCGCCGACCTGAACGACGCCCAGCGCGAGGCGGTGATCACGACCGAAGGCCCGCTGCTCGTGATCGCCGGGGCCGGCTCGGGGAAGACGCGTGTGCTCACAAACCGTGTTGCCCACCTGCTCGCCGCGGCGGGCGCGAAGCCGAACGAGATCCTCGCGATCACGTTCACGAACAAGGCGGCGGGGGAGATGCGGGAGCGCATCGAAGCCATGCTCGGCTCGCGGGCCCGCGCGATCTGGATCCTCACCTTCCACTCCGCCTGCGGCCGCATCCTGCGCAGCGAAGCCGAGCGGCTCGGGTACCGCTCGAACTTCACGATCTACGACTCGGCCGACCAGCTGCGGGTCGTGAAGGACTGCCTCGCCGACCTCGACCGCGACCCGAAGCGGTTCGTCCCGCGCGGTATCCACACGCAGATCTCGAACGCGAAGAACCAGCTGATCGGCCCCGACGAGTATGCGAAGCGCGTCGCGAGCTTCTACGACCAGACCGTCGCCGATGTCTACGAGCTGTACCAGAAGCGCCTCTTCGCCTCGAACGCCGTCGACTTCGACGACATGCTGATGCTCACGGTCGACATCCTCAAGCGCTTCCCCGAAGCCCGCGAGCGCTGGGCGAAGGCCTTCCGCTACATCCTGGTCGACGAGTACCAGGACACGAACCACGCGCAGTACATCCTCCTGCGCCTGCTCGCGAGCGTCCACGGCAACCTGATGGTCGTCGGCGACCAGGACCAGTCGGTCTACGGCTTCCGCGGCGCCGACATCCGCAACATCATCGAGTTCGAGCACGACTTCCCCGGCACGAAGGTGATCACGCTCGAGCAGAACTACCGCTCGACGAACTGGATCCTGAACGCGGCGAACGAGGTGATCTCGCACAACCGCGAGCGGAAGAAGAAAGAGCTCTGGTCCGATCTTGGCCAGGGCGAGCCGGTGCACGTCGTCGAGGTCGAGGACGAGCACGCCGAGGCGCGCTTCGTCGCCGCCGAGATCGCAGGCCTGATCGAGTTCGGCTACAGCCGCAGCGAAATCGCGGTCGTGTACCGCACGAATGCGCAGAGCCGCGTGTTGGAAGACGTGCTCGTCCGCCAGGGGATCGACTACCAGGTGATCGGCGGCCCGCGCTTCTACGAACGGGCCGAGATCAAGGACGCGGTCGCCTATCTCCAGGTGATCGACAACCCGTTCGACAACGTCTCGCTGCAGCGGATCGCAAACCGCCCGCGCCGTGGCTTCGGCGACACGTCGCTCGCGCGCCTCCAGGCCTTCGCCGACGGCGCGGGGATCACGCTCTGGGAAGCGCTCGGCCGAGCGGGCGAAGCGGGGATCGCCACCGCGGCCCTGAAGAGCGCGCAGTCGCTCTACGGCCTGCTCCAGTCGCTTCAGGCGTTGGCGCAGGAGGAGAACCTGAGCGAGCTCGTCCAGACGATGCTCCAGCGCTCGGGCTACCTCGAGGCGCTCGAAGCGGAACGGACCGTCGAGTCGCGCGGCCGGCTCGAGAACCTCGAGGAGCTCGTCGGCGTCGTCCAGGAGTACGAGAACGCCGCCGAGGAGCCGTCGCTCTCGGGCTTCCTCCAGGAGATCTCGCTCTACTCCGACCAGGACGCGCTGAACGACGGCGAGGACAGCGGCGGCCAGGTGACGCTGATGACGCTGCACAACGCGAAGGGCCTCGAGTTCCGGGCCGTCTTCATGCTCGGGCTGGAGGAGGGGATCTTCCCGCACTCGCGCTCGATCGAGGAGAACTCGCTCGAGGAGGAGCGGCGTCTCTGTTATGTCGGCATGACGCGCGCCAAGGAGCGGCTGACCATGCTGCACGCGATGCGCCGGTCGCTCTACGGCCGCACCGACGCAAACCTGCCGTCGCGCTTCCTGGACGAGTTGCCGGCCGAGGGGGTCGAGCGGGAGCGTCTCCGCCCGGCGTCGTGGTCGTCGTACGGAACGCCCGCCCGCTCGCAGGCAGTCCCGCGCGCCGATGTGCCGGACTTGTCGACGGGAGACACCGTTCGCCACTCCACGATCGGCACCGGGATCGTGACGAGGATCGAGCCAGGAGGCATCGTCACAGTGCGATTCGAGGACGGCGTCGAACGCCGTTTGATGCTCGAATACGCTCCGCTCGAACGCGTCTGAACCTAAAGGAGTCTCGGCCCGGGCCGAGAACTAGGCGTGTCGAACTTGCATTTAGCCTGCAATTTGGGCTACTCTCGCGCGCTGATGCGGAGAGGTATGCGGCTACTCGCCGCGTGCGCTGTTGTTCTGGCGTGCGCGGCTCCTGCGTTTGCGAGCCCGGCGGCGAGGACTGTCTCGTCGATCCCGGTGCTCAGCTTCGTCTGGCCTGCCCAGGGCACGATCACGACCCCCTTCATTCCCTACGGGCATGCCGGGATCGATATCGGGATGCTCCGTACGCTGACCGTGCGCGCAGCAGTGGCGGGAACGGTTGAGCTTGTCGGCTATCCGGTTGGCTATTCGGGATACGGCAACGTGATCGTCGTTCGCGTCACCCCGACGATGGAGACGATCTACGCGCATCTCGCGTCCTATTCGGTGAAGCCGGGTGACACGGTGACTGCAGGCCAGGCGATCGGCGTTGCGGGTTGCACGGGCCTTTGCACCGGGACGCACCTGCATTTCGAAGTTCGGATCTCGGGCACGCCGGTCGATCCGATGCAGTGGCTCAACTAGGGCGCCACCGTTCTTAGGAGCCTTTTAGGCTCCCTTTAGAGAACGCTCAAATCCCGAGGACACACTTCGGTTATGAGATTTGGACTGATCGGCCCCATTGCCCTTGCGGCACTCGCGATTGGCGTTGCAAGCGCCAGCGCCTCACCTACTGATCTGAGCGCGGTCGTCAACCCGGCGATCGTCGACATCAACACGAACCTCGCGTACGAGGGTGCTCAAGCGGCCGGCACGGGAATCGTGCTCACCTCGTCCGGCGAGGTGATCACGAACAACCACGTGATCCGCGGCGCCACGAGCATCAAGGCGACCGACCTCGGCAACGGCAAGACCTACACGGCAACAGTCGTCGGCTACGACATCGCCAACGATATCGCCGTCCTGCAGTTGAAGGGCGCGTCCGGCCTGCACACGGTCTCGCTGGGATCGTCGGTGAAGGTCGGACAGGCCGTGACGGCGATCGGCAACGCCGGTGGTGTCGGTGGCACTCCGAGTGTTGCTCCCGGCTACGTGACCGGGCTTGGCAAGTCGATCACCGCGACCGACGACGACGGAACCGGAACGACCGAGAAGCTGACCCAGCTGATCCAGACCAACGCGGGTCTCCAGCCGGGCGACTCCGGCGGACCGCTCGTCGACTCCTCGGGCCGCGTCGTGGGTATCAACACGGCAGCCTCGAGCGGCTTCTCCTTCGACTACCAGCAGAGCGGTGGGACACAGGCCTACGCGATCCCGATCGCTCACGCCCTCGCGCTCGCCAGCCAGATCACGGCCGGCCACGCCTCCGCGACGACCCACATCGGAGCGACGGCAATGATCGGCGTCGGCGTTCAGCCGACCGTGCAGGAAGACCGCTACGGGTACGGCTATGGCTATGGCTACGGCGCGTCCACTGCGGCGACAGGAGCCCAGGTGTCGAACGTGCTCCAGTCCTCCCCGGCTGCGAAAGCGGGGCTTGGCGCGGGCGACACGATCACCGGGATCGGCGGCGTCAAGATCACGACCTCCACATCGCTCACGAACGCCCTGCTCCGCTATTCGCCGGGCTCGAAGGTCACCTTGACCTGGGTCGACAGCTACGGGCAGACGAGTCACGCGACCGTCACGCTCGCAACCGGGCCCGCCGCTTAGACGATTCGTGGCGATACTCCGCGTGGGATGCACGCGGAGCTCGCTCGAACAGTGATCTCGCTCGCGGTTGTCGTCGCAGTTGCGACGGCCACCGCGAGCGCTTCGCCTGCCGTCGACAAGCCCGGCGTCGTCGATGTTCAATCGACGCTCGGCTACAAGTCCCAGATCGGATCTGGCACCGGGATCCTGCTCTCCGCGGCCGGCGAGATCCTGACGAACAATCACGTGATCCGAGGCGCGACCACTGTCACGGTCGCCGACGTCGACAACGGCCAGATCTATCCCGTGACGGTCGTCGGCTATGACACCGCGCACGACGTCGCCGTCCTGAAGATCAAGGGCACGCATCCGCCGCTGAAGAAGCTCACACTCGGCTCCTCGACCGGCCTGAAGGTCGGCCAGCCGGTGACGGCCTTCGGAAACGCCGGCGCCGGCGGCCTCGACCTGACCCGGGGCACCGGCAACGTGCTCGCCCTCGGCGTCTCCGTCACCGCGAAGAACGACGACGGCAGCTTCGAGCCGCTCTCGAACCTGATCGTCACGAACGCGCTGACACTCGGCGGCGAGTCGGGCGGTCCGCTGCTGGATTCCCGCGGGCGAGTCGTCGGTATGAGCACGGCTGCGTTCGACGCCTACCGGCTGCCCTCGGGCAAGACGGGCTCGGTCGCCTTCGCGATCCCGATCACGGAGGCACTCTCGATCGCCCACGCGATCCTGAGCGGCCGTGAAACGCGGACGAGTCACATCGGCCCGACGCCGCTCCTCGGCATCGACGTGCTGACTGCGGCGAGCAAAGGCAAGGGCGCGCCGGTGAACATCGTCTTCCCAGGCTCCCCGGCCGCCAAGGCGGGCGTGCAGGCCGGCGACCGAATCCTCAGCCTGGCAGGGAAGAACGTTTCGTCCCTCGCAACGCTCCAGCGCGCGCTGATCCACAACGCCCCGAAAGACGTCGTCTCGATCGTGTGGCTCGATCGCGCCGGGAAGACCCGCCGCGGCAGTGCAAAGCTCGGCACGGGCCCTTCGCAGTAAGACGCGCGGGTCTGCGCTAGACTGGCCGCTGCCTCAGGGGCGGTTAGCTCAGTTGGGAGAGCACCAGCTCGACAAGCTGGGGGTCACTGGTTCGAGCCCAGTACCGCCCATCATTCCGCGGGCGAAAATCCTAGAATTTTCGCGCTCACCGCTTGGCATCTGGATGTGAGAGAGCACGGGCGAAGCCCGTGCTCTCGGCCATTCACGTTTCATCGAGCGCCGCTTGAACAGGTCCTTCCGGACCACCGTCTATGAGCTGCGCCGCTGTGTCCGGTGTAGCGGCGCGCGCATTCCACCGACACATGCAGGAGGCGCTTTGTTGCCCCGGAGGTCTGCGGGTGATATCTGTCGCGTCATGCTTTACCGCTGCGTGAATTGTGGCTATCTGGGGTTCCTCGCGGTGTGCCCTGCATGCGGGCTGCCCTTTCGCGATGCGAACGTCCCTTTGGATCCGCAGTACTACCCTGAGTTTCAGTACGCCTCGCAGGGCGTCGTCAAGGATCTCCTTCAGAAAAAGAAGACGGAGTTCGCGCTACGGCAAAAGCTCGATGCCGTGTTGGAGAAGTACAAACAGTTCGAATCCCCGTACTTCGTCAACTACACGCATGTGACGAGCCAAGGCGAGGCCGAAGATCTTGATCGGCTAAACCTCTTCCACTTCGTGCTCGTTCGGCTCGGTTTTGACGAGCTCCAGGAGTTCCCGAGCTTGACGGGAAAGCTCGTATGGTCGACCCGTTTCCGCTTCGGCTACGAGAGCTTCGTTGAGCGAACAAAGGTTCATCTCAGGAACGACCTCGAGTCGACACTCCGCTCGTGGATCGATGAGCGTGGATCGGCGTTCAGGCAGGACTTGCCGATGTTTCTTTACTGGCTTTGGGTGAATCAGTTGCTACTAGGCGTCGTAGCTTTCAATGCCCACGGGAACGTTGAGTTAGTGAGTGATGCCGAGTATCGGCGGGTCTACGAACTCTGCGAGGCGATATATCTCGACATTCGGATCGAGAGGTTCAGGATTCTCCTGGAGGACTTCGACTCCGCTCTGTTTGTGACCATCTACGACGTCGACGCTATGGGTGGTTATGAGTTCGAGGACTTCTTGGCAAGTGTGTTTACTGCCCTTGGATTCGACATCCAGACGACTAAGAGAAGCGCAGATCAAGGCGCTGACCTCTTCGCCGAACGGTTTGGCCGCAAAATTGTCGTTCAGGCGAAGAACTACTCAGATAGCGTCGGAAATGCTGCTGTACAGCAAGTACTCGCTGCGAAGACATTCTTCAACTGTGATGACGCCATGGTCGTCACAAACAACTACTTCACGCCTTCAGCCCGACAGCTCGCTGACGCTGGAGGCGTCAAGCTGGTGGATCGCCGCGAACTCCAGCAGTACCTGGACGAGTACAACCAAACCCTGATGGACCGTTCGCAACGGGAACGAGAGGGTTCGGAACCTCTTCCGCCCGTCTCGACGGATGCTTAGGAATCACCCGACCGGGCTGACCCATGCCGGACAACCGAGGGCAGATCTTGCATTCACGCATTTGGGTCATGGCTGTTGCACTTGCGTGATTGCAAGACTTGACCCCGAATCTGCGATCATCCACCAAGAATTGACGTTGGAGTAGCCGCAGCGCGGCTTAGAAGGACTGAAGATGAGTTTCGAGGCGCCAATTCCGTTAATCAAAGACGATGGCACGCCTTTCGAAACCGAGGACATACGGCGACGAGCCTCCGAACTAGACGCGATGTCTTCGGAAGATCGCGTTCGTGGGCGGAATGAGAACTCCGACGCAATCGCAACGTACGGGGCACCCCGTATGCTCGCCGTCTCTGGGCCTGGCACAGGGAAGAGCACCCTGTTCAAGGCTCGACTGCAGTACTGGCTAGACCGGTATCCCGAGCATCGGCTCTTTGTCGCAACATTCGTGCGAAAACTGGTCCGCGACCTTGACGACGACATTCGTAACGACGCACGCATTCGCGATGAGCAGAAGGCTTGCGTCAGCGTCCTAACGCTCCACGGCCTTGCGCGGAGTGTCATTGAGCGAAGCCAAGGCACCAGCGATCTGCCACTAGGACCGCACTGCCTTGTCATCACGCAGCAATGGGAAGCAATGGTGTGGAACGACGCCGTCTCTCTTGCAGGCAGGTCGACGAGCGACTTCCACTGGAAAACTTACGAGCAACATCTCTTCGACGGCGAGCCGTCCAGCGAGGCGGGATTGCCGGAGCTGCGCAAAGTTCATCTCCATCTGCAGCAGTTCTACAACGCGCTCACGTTTACGGACCTGATCATCCTTGGCGTCCAGGCAGTCACTGAACACCCAGAACTCGTCGAACAGACGCTCTACATCGTGGACGAGTTCCAAGACTTCAACCTCGCCGAGAAGACTTTCATCGAGCGCTTAACCGCCGACAGTGACGGAGTCTTTCTCGCAGGCGACGACGACCAAGTCCTCTATGACAGTTTGCGACGCGGGCACCCGAGCATCATCCGCAGCTACTACCACGACGAAGCTTGGGTCAACGCGATGCTCCCGTTTTGCGGACGCTGCGATTTTCACATCTGCAAGGCAGCAGAGGCGTTTCTTGCGGCTGATGAGCCACCAGATCGGATTGACAAGGTCTTTATCCCGCTCGGTAGCGAAGACGGGGCTGCAAAGGTACGCGTCGTTGCAAGTACGAGTCCGAGCACCGGTGTCGAGTACGTTGGACGATTCATAGACGAGCATCGTGCCGAAATCGAGGCAAGGCAACAGGCGTTGAAGGAGAAGACTGAGAAGGACTCGTATCTGCTCATTCTCACCCCTTCTCGACAAATGAACTTCATGAAGCCGGACGCGGCTGATGAACGTCTTCGCGCTCTCGTCAAACCGTATGCAGCTGAAGCCGAGCAGCTTGGCGAGGAGTACTGGCGTCTCGTCGACTACTACAACGCTGGAGTCGAACCATTTCAGAACTATGCAGTGAGGAAGGTTCTTGCTCGTGAGGGGGTAGGCCAAGACACGGTGACGGCGTTGCTACGTGAAGCGCTCGATGCCGGTCTCAACCTTGCCGACCTAGACGACGCGGTTCTCAGGGCGTGCATCGAAAAGTGCGGCTCGGTCAGGGATGCTATTCAGTCGGACATAGCTGTGGACGAGAAGGCAAGAGAACTCGAAGCTCTCGGCTTCCGCGACGCAGAGACTCTCGAGCACGATCTTCAACGCCGGCCTATCGGCGACTGGCTGGATGCAGATGCCGACGATGCAGCACCGGAGCAGGCTCAATCAGTTGGCGCGGTCGAAGTAACGACCATCGTCGGTGCCAAGGGACTCTCAGCCGATCACGTCATCGTCATCGGCTGCGATGAAGTGAACCTGGCCTACACGTCCAGAAGCGCGTTTTTCGTTGCGCTGACACGTGCCAGGAAGTCTCTAGCCCTGCTCGCGTGCATGGGGGGCGGGGGTGCTAGCAGGCTGCACGAGTTCGCTTGCAGTCTTCCCGAGCAACACGTCGAGTGCCTTCAGGCGAAGGCGGGCGGCGCCCTTCGCGAGTTCAGCACCGTCGCCGAACTCCAGGAGCAGCTTGGGAAAACCGCGTACGCAAGGAAGATAGCGGCTCAGCAGCGAAAGTAGATGTCCGTGCTCAGTTTCAGCGAGCGCCCGAGCATTACTGACCAACCCGATCTAGAGTCCCCATCGTGGGATGGTCGAAGAGTTCGGGTGGGACTGGCGGTGTAAGGGCATTCGACGCGCATGCGTACTGGAGGACATTTCGGCCCTCGCTCTGACGATCGAGTCGACCTAATAACGCAGATGCCGACTTATGAGTGACAAGCCGACTGAAAGACGTCTCGACAGAAGATCCATGGCCGCGTATGTGGTTGGAGGCGCGTTACTCCTCGCCATAGCGGCCGCCCAGCTGCCGCGATGGATCGACTGGCAGGTGTTTGCGCTCGCATTTGCCGGATTCGGAACGTTGCTGCTGGCGGGTGCGACTCTCGCGCTCGTGAAAAGCAGTGATAGGAACATGCGCGAGACTCGCCGTCTTGCTCAGCTTGCGGAGCGCGAGCAGGATGCCCGGCTTCGGCCGGCAGTAATGCTTTGGCACGACGTCGAGTGGTTCTCAAACGTTCCCCATCGCAACCACGGTCTGCCGTTTCACAACACAGGAGGCGGCCCCGCAATCAACGTCGATGTGCAGGTCTATTGGCACGCGGGAAACTGCGCTCTCGCGACAACGTCGATCGGGCCTGGAGAGCGCACACGTTTGTTCGCGCGGAAACCAATCCCTGATTTTGCGGAAACGTGGGGCCTTATCAGGTACAGCGATCTGCTTGGGCGACGATGGGAGACCCGCTTCAACATCGAGACCGGACCGGATGGCCAACCGCGATTTGAGCTACGCGCGTACGGGCTGAGTGCCCTGCTGCCGCAGCTCGCGCATCCGGCTGGATGGGAGCTTGACAACGCACTGCCAAGGATCAGCGTGCCACCCGACCCCGTCCCATAACGTGATTGAAGGCGATCCGATCGGTGATCTCCAGACGTTCATCGACGAGGGGTGGGCGGTCGTACAGCCGAGGCTCTATCCGGACGTTCCTGAGGGTCCCCGTGTTAGTTCCGAGCTGACCTCCGCCGAGGCCGCGTATTTCCTCGCGTCCGTGGGGGTCGGTGGCACGCAGCCACCCCTCTTTCGTATCGACGCCGAAGGAAGGAAGCGGTCGGACCGCATGCCGCCCACAGCCAAGGGCGCGCCGCGCGGGTACCACTTTTTCGATGAAATCGACAATAATCACCTCAGGCTCGAGACAATCGTCGAGATGGCGGCGATGGCGAGGCTCCAGCTCGAGTTTGGGTGGCCGCGCGAGCACCTGATTTGCGAATCGCCGATCGTGACGAGGCATGGAGCCGATGCTCTCCATCAAGACGCACTGGATGTCCTCCTGTTGGAGGTTGGCCGCACGGAGCTCGCCTGGAAGATGCCTATCACCGCGGTACGACCGCGCGTTGGGGTCGAGGCCAAAGCAGACGCGAAGCTCCTCGGCAAGTTATTCGATGGGATGCGCGCCTGCCAGGCGTCGGGCGCTCCGCATCCTGTCACGAGCGACCACAAGAAGTGTCTCGCAATCGCCGAACTTCAGCCGCGCCTATTTCTCGGCGTGGCTGCCGGCGATACGTGGCGCCTCTTTACCGTGGTTGAACGCGATGGCCGAGCCGTGCTCGGCGATGAGCTACCGGACCTCAACGACCTTCACTTCTCGCCAAAGGCCAAGCCCGCGTAGTCACGCAACCGCCATGCGAGCAACCGGGGTCAGGTCTTGTATTCACGCATTTGGGTCATGGCTGTTGCACTTGCGTGCTTGCAAGACCTGACCCCGAATCTGCAGTACCGCCCATTTCTCGGGAGACGCAAGAGTCACTACTCAAACCGGAGCGGGGTGGGGCCGTGCGGGGGCGCAGCTGCCGCCTGCGATGACACTGCGGCGGTTGCGGGCGAGGCAGGGGCATGCGTTGCGGGTTTGTCGAGCCGATACATCCGCCGGTTGGCGGCTGCGCGGACGGAGAACGGTATAAGCCGGGTGACGACCAGGTCGATCAGCCTTGCGTCGGAGGCGAGGTTGTAGCGGTACCGTGGCTTGCTCTTGTCGACGATGTCCGCGATCCGGGCACCGACCTTGTCTGCTGTTGCCAGCAGCCGCGAGCCGTCGGAAGCTTCGCCCATCGTTGCGAAGTGCTCGAGATAGGCGCCGTAGCGCTCGCGGCCCTCGGCTGGCATCGCCTCGAGGCT
The DNA here is from genome assembly GCA_035550275.1 of Gaiellaceae bacterium. GTDB lineage: Bacteria > Actinomycetota > Thermoleophilia > Gaiellales > Gaiellaceae > PALSA-600. Next base: position 88,455 of record DASZPQ010000091.1, read on the forward strand.
CGACAGTGCTGCGCTCGTCGTCTTACCGTGCATTGGCGTCTTCGTAATGCCGGGGTTCGCGAGGACGACGTGGATGCCGGCCGGGCGGAGGTCGTACGACATCGACTCGGTCAGTCCGATGAGCCCGTACTTGGTGGCGTTGTAGAAGCCGATGAACGGCGCCGCCATCAGACCGGCCCAGGAGGCGACGTTGATGACGCGCGCCTTGGGCGAGGCCGAGGCGTTGTGCCGTTCCAGCAGCGGGATGCATGCTTGGGTGAGCAGGAACGGTGCGATCAAGTTGACGTCGATGATCTCGCGGACGCGCTCGGGCTGCGCGTATTCGAACGGGGCGGTGTAAGTGATTCCCGCGTTGTTGATCAGCGCGTAGAGCCCGTTGTCAGCGACCAGATCGTCGATCGCGGCGACGGCCTCGGAGATCGACTCGGGATCGCTCAGATCGATCTGGACCGGCGACACGTTTGGCAGCATCTCCAGCGCCGCCCTGGCGTGGGGGGCGCGATAGGTGGCGATGACCCGGTAGCCGCGGTGACTGAGTTCGCGGACGGTCGCGGCCCCGATCCCCGACGACCCGCCGGTGACGAGGACGTATCTGGTTTGTGGTGACTTCTCCATTCTTGGTTCCAACCTTCTTTTCGTTGTCGTGTGGGTCAAGGGGTGAGGCCGGTGGCGTGAAGGACGAGCTCGATTGCCGAGCGCATCCCGGCCAGATATGCGCTTCGATCGGTGGTTTGTTGCTTGATGCCGTACGAGGCCCCCTGCAACACTTGGGCGGCCTCCTCGACGGTCACGTCAGCGAGGGGCCACTTGCGACGGCCGAGCGCGGCGCGGAGCCGGTTGGCTACCTCGCCGACGATCAGCGCGTCGATGTTCGCCACGGCGTCCGGGACCAGCGACCTCGCCGTATCCAACAGCTCGGCGAGAAGCTCCATCGACTCGTCCGGCATCGTCTCGTCGAACGCCGCCAGAAGCTGATCGTCGAGCGTCAGCCCCTCCCGCCACAGGGCGGAATGGGCCAGGGCAACGGTCGACTGACACAGGCTGTCCACGACCGCGGCAAAGAGCGCCTCCTTGCCCGGAAAGTGCAAATAGACGGCCTGACGAGAAAGATTGGCCGCGGATGCAACCGCGTCCATCGACGTTTTCCGGTAACCGAAGCGCAGGAAGACCGGGACGGCCGCCGCGACGATCTCGTCCCGACGCGTCGGAGAATCCGTTGCGTGCTGCCGAGGCTCATTTGTCTTCATGGACGTACTTTACATAATTGGTCTATTCTGTCAAATAGGTCGACCGCTGAGCCGAACACGGGCCCCACGAAGGACATCAGGCAGTCTTCTAAAATGAGCGGCCGGGCGGCCTGCTGACCGGTTGTAAGCAGCGTTTTCAGCGCTTCCGCGGACCCGGTGTCAGACTCCTCTGCGTGTCAAGGGCACTTGTGTGTCGAGAGCGAAACGTTCTGTCCACAGGCTTTGGCGTGGTGAGGCAGTGAATCACTGCCTTTCCGCGGCTCGCGAGTCCTCGATGCTGTGGACAAGAAGTTGCACTCTTGTCACACGTCGGCCTTGACAGCTTTTGGTGTCTGACACCGGGGGTCAGCACGGAACTTTGGGCTATCGGTCGGCAAGCGTTCACCAATACGATCCAGTCCTCATCTGACTGCTTGGCGAAGATCGAACGACATGACTCAACGGAAGCCACCCCGATCTCAGCCGTTCGGCCTGGAGCCCAGTCACTACATCGCCATCCGGGTTCTTCTGGCGCTCGGTTTCATCGCGGTTGGCGTCACGCTTCACCATCACGGCCTGGTCTACATCGCCATTCGCGTCTTTTACGTCGCGCTCATCGTGTGGTTCCTCCTGTGGCGGATTCGTCGCCGACGTGCTCAGCGTGTGGCGGACGACGACGCTGCAAAGAAGCCGTGACCGGTGGTTAGAACTGCTGCCGCTCGACGTCGTCGGCGGTGACGACATAGACGTCCTGGTGGGCGCCGAAGAACGCGCGCACCGTGCTGACGGCGGTGCCGGTGATTTGGACGTAGTCGCTGCAGCCCTGTCGGAAGGCCGTGACCGTCCAGCCGTGGAATTCCGCTGGGAGGTCGATGGTGCCGGTGATGGTCTTCCTGGTTTCGCCGTCCAGGTCGGCGCGCCAGGTCGGGTCTGCGGCGTCGAGGGCGGTTTTTGTGGCAGCGAGGAGCTTCGCGTTCAGCACGGCTTGCAGGTTCTTCTGGATGAAGTCGCCGAAGGGCTTGCCGAGGTCATAGCCGGTCGTCGCGGCCTTGAGGAGCGGTGCGTCGAGGAAGCCGTTGAAGACGGTTCGCTCGAGGAGGCCGATGACGGCTTTCTGGAACATCTCGTCGCGCTCGGCGTCGGTGGGATTGCCGAGCGCGAGCCGCCCGAGAATGTCGATCTGCCCGACGAGTGCCGTGTACTGGCTCTGGATCGCTTCTTCTTTCACTCCGCTCTTCAGCAGCGCCTGCTTGATCGCCTTCTGCATGTATTTGTCGAAGATCTCGAAGCGGGTCTGGCTCGCTTTCGCGCCGTCGGCGTTCACGGCTTTCAACGCTGAGGTGACGGCCTCGGCGACTTCCTCGCCTTTGAGCGTTTTGCCGGCGAGCGTGCCTGCGAGAGCGACGGCGGCGTTCTCGGCGACGACCGCTCGCTGGGCCGGGGTGAGCTTGGTGTCGGGTGTCGCCTCCATCTGGGCAATCACGCTGAGCTGCTCGATCAGCTTGTTGGCCTTGTCGATCTGGGCATCGGCGTGATCCTGTTTCGTCTTCGAGATGTACAGCTTCGCGTGAGCCTTGAGGCTCGCGGTGAGCCCGTCGATGTCCTTGGCAAAGGCGGCCGGATCGTCGATCGACGGTGTCGTATCGGCGGCCAACCGGATCGTGTTCGCGCTCGGGCAGGGCGAGACAACGCCCGTAGGCCCGCCGCCGCCTGAGCCGCCGGAGCCAGCGAGCACGGCGGGAACGCCCTGCACGATGCAGAAGCCGGCGCCGCCGGACTGCGAGTTCGCCGACCAGGTCGCAGGATCGCTATCCGTGCAGCTGTACGAGCCGTCGATCACCTGCGGCGCTGCCGTCGGGACGCCGACGTGCCAGTTCACCTTCGGGGCGTTGTTCTGGCCGGCGCTCGCCTTCGCAGCCAATGGCCCGATCAGCGCGGGCAGCCCGGCCGACCCGGCCACTCGTCGCAATCCCAGCCGTCCGGGCGGCGACCCTTTGCCGTCGTTCCAGTGGTAGGTCTGGATGTACGTGACGCAATACGCCTTGCCGCCGGTGCTGAACGTTGGCGTGGTGCCACCCGAGCCGATCGCGAATCCGTTCGTGTTGTCGAACAGCTTCACCTGCGAACCGGTGCACGTGTAGCTCGATCCCGCCCGAACCCCGCCGCTGAGCTGAGTTGAGCCGGCCGCCGTTTCCACCATCGCCGCAGCGGCCAAGAAGACGAATGCGCCCGCAACGAGAATCCACGTGCGCCCCATAGCACTATCTACGACATCTCTGCGGGCCATGTCAAGCTCCTACGGCGTGAAACGTCTCTCGCGCGAGTGGCGTGCGGTTGTCGCGCTGCTCTTGGAACGAAATCGGTTGAATGCGGCTCGTGCTCGAGGCGCTGATCTTCGACTGCGACGGCGTCCTCGCCGACTCTGAACGGTTCGGCCACCTGCCGGCGTTCAACCGCGCGTTCGCCGAGTTCGGCTTCCCCCTTCACTGGTCGGAGGACGACTACGGAGTGGCGCTCGCGACCACCGGGGGCAAGGAGCGCGTCGCGAATGCGCT
>DASZPQ010000092.1:0-74320 GCA_035550275.1 Gaiellaceae bacterium
CGTCGCGTCCGTGACGACGTTGTACGGGATCCCGATGATCTGTCCGTCGTAGCGGCCGGAGCCGAAGTCCGGGTGCAGCGGCGCGTCGAGCCCGATCGCGCGGATCATTGCCGCCGAGTTCTTCGCGACCGGCAGCTTGTCGACGCGCTGGTTCCACGGGTTCGATGCCGGGAAGATCGGACAGCCGGCGATCTCGGGAGCTGCGCTGGACGCGGTGCCGCCGAGCGCGGCGACGGCGATCAGGCCGGCGAGGCTAGAGCGAATCAAGGACGGCGCTCCGGCGCGAGGAGATCTCGAGCACGCGGAAGAACACATACCCGACAGCCGCATATGCAACCGCGATCCCGAGCTCGGTCCAGAGCAGACCGCTCACGTCGCCGAGCCGTGCGCCGCCTGCGATCTCGCGCGCCGCCATGATCCCGTGGGTGAGCGGCAGGCAGCGCCCGATCGCCGCCATCCAGTCCGGTAGCACCGAGAGCGGAATGTTGACGCCGCAGAAGAGCAGGAGGAGGTAGTAGGCGAGATTCGCGGCGAAGAAGAAATCTTTACCGCGCAGACCGATCGACCCGAGGAGCATCCCGAACGCGGTGCACGATGCCGTCGTCGCGAGCACGATCAGGGCCAGAGCCGGCACGACCCGCAGGGCCGGGTGGAAGTTCGTCAGGAGGCGACCGACGACAAACCCGAAGCCCGAGACGACCAAGCCGTTTGCGAGCACCGGCAGTCCCCGTCCGAGGAAGATCGCGGACCGGCTCCCAGGCGATGCGAGCAGCGGCCCGAGGGTGCTGAACTGGCGCTCGTTGGCGACCGACATCGTCATCCCGTAGACCGACGACATCCCGCAGACCTGCACGGCGTTCCCGACGACGAAGAACGCGTCCCCATGCCCGGTGTGGGCGTAGCGGCCGAGATAGGTGAAGAAGAGGATCTGGAAGAGCGGTGACCCGAGCATCGTCGGGATGTACATGTACGGGCTGATCCAGTTGAAGAGCGCGCGATACGAGATGGCGCTGCCGACGAAGAAGATCCGCAGCCAGGTCTTCATGACAGCGAAAGCGTCGCCCGGTTGCGAGCGGCGCGTTCGAAGACGCGGAGCACGGCCGCCGCGAGCGCGAAGTAGATCAGCCCGACCCCGGCGCAGATCCCCAGCGGGAACCAGACCGAGCCGCCGAGCGCCGCATGCCGGATCGCCTCGATCCCCCACGTCGGGGCAAGGAGCCACGAGATCGGCCCGACCCACCCGGGCAGGAGCGCGACCGGGAACAGGAGGCCGGTCGCCACCCAGACCGGGTACTCGAGCAGGTTCGAGAGCGCGTTCGCATTGCGGTAGAGGATGAAGCTCGAGCCCATCAGCAAGCCCATCAGCCCGAGCGCGATCACGGCAACCGGCACGGCGAGCACGAACGCCGCCGGATGGACGAAGTGGAGCGGCACGCCGAAGAACAGCCGTCCCCAGAAGACCGTTGCGGCAAGCGCATAGGCCCCGGTCACGGACGTCGCGAGCGTCAGCGGGAGGAGGACGAGAATGAAGGGCGCCGGCGCGGCGATCAGGAGCTCGAGCGTCCCCTGCCACCGGTTCCACTGCAATGCTCCGCCGGAGCCGAAGAGGGTCGAGCTCCAGATGCCCATCATCCCGGCCCCGAGTGCCGCGTAGAGCAGCGTGCCCGGCTCGCCCCCGGCGCGGAAGAGATAGAAGGCGATCGTGGCGAAGATCACCGGCTGGATGACCGCGCCGAGCATGAACCACCGCGACGTGCTGAGCTCGCGCGTCCGGAAGACGAGCCCCATCCAGACCATGTGGGCGTACTTCCTCATTCTGCTCCCGTCACGAGCGCGACGTAGGCATCCTCGAGCGTCGGCTCACGCGCCGCGATGCGGCCGACCTGCGCGCCGTCGAGCCACGCCGGCAGCTCCTGGGTCAGCTCGAGCCCACGCGGCGACTGGATCGTCAGCACCTGAGCCTGGTCGCGATCCTCGACAGAGACCGACGTCACGCCGGGCATCTGCCTGAGCCTGCCGAGCGTCTCCTCGCGGACGCCGAAGACCTCGACCTCGATGATCGTCCGGTCGGCGACCCGGCTCTTCAGATCGCGGGGCGTGCCCTCTCCCACGATCCGGCCGCGTGCGATGACCGCCACGCGGTTGCACAGCGTGTCCGCTTCGAACATGTAATGCGTCGTCAGCAGCACGGTCTTACCGGCACCGACAAGCCCGGAGATCATCGAGCGCAGCTCGCGCGCGCCGACGGGATCGACGCCGATCGTCGGCTCGTCGAGGAAGACGACGGGAGGGTCGTGGATGATCCCGCGCGCGATGTGCAGGCGCTGTCGCATGCCGCGCGAGTAGCCCTCGACACGCTCGTGCTCGCGGCCTTTCAGCCCGACGAGCTCCAGGAGCTCTTCGATCCTGAGGCGTTGCGCCCGGCCCGAGACGCCGTAGAGCTCGGCGAAGTAGCGCAGGTTGTCGAGCGCGGAAAGGCGCTCGTAGAGGCCGCGATCACCACCGAAGACGTAGCCGATCCTGGCGCGCACAGCGCGCGCCTCGTGGATGACGTCGTGCCCGAGCACCCGTGCCTCTCCGCTCGTCGGCAAGAGCAGCGTGATCAGCATCTTGATCGTCGTCGTCTTACCGGCGCCGTTCGGCCCGAGGAGGCCGAAGAGCTCGCCGGCTCCCACCTCGAACGTGATTCCACGCACGGCTTCGACCTCCAGCGCGCTACGCCGAAGGACACCGGTCGTGGTCCGATAGGTGCGCCCTAGCTCGTGGGCTTCGATGACGGCTGCCACGAGCCAAGGCTAACCGTCGGCGCCTCGCACGACGATTGCGGCTCGCCCTCGCAGCAGCCGAGCTTGAACCGGCAACGCGGGCACTGCCACGTCCCGTGCCGCCATTCCATCTCCGCGGCGCAACGCCAGCAACGTTCGCTCATATTGCGAACCTATGCACCGGTTCGGACGGAATCGAGTAGCGGCGGGTGGGCTCGAACCACCGACCTTCGGGTTATGAGTCCGACGCTCTAACCAGCTGAGCTACGCCGCCAGGCACGGGCAAGTGTATCGGGCATGATGGGATTCCAAGACGCCACTTGGACAGGAATGACGCCTTCGGCCCGGCCTGGCTGAGACGTCCTGGGGCAGGAGGAATGGGAAACCCGGTTTCCCCGATCATGAGCTACACTGGCACAGCTCCGGGGCAGTGCGTCAGCCTGCCTCGGCATTCGAATTAGAACCTTGCGACCTTAGGAAGCCACCATGGCAAAGACCGGAGTCAGAGTTGCGATCACGCTCGCCTGCACCGAGTGCAAGCGCCGCAACTACCAGACGAACAAATCGAAGCGGAACACGCCCGACCGGGTGGAGTTCAAGAAGTACTGCCGCTGGTGCGCGTGCCACACGCCGCACCGGGAGACGCGCTAGCTCGTCATGGCCCGTTCGGCTGATCTCGGCGGCCCTCCGCCGCGCCCGCTTCCCGAGTCTCGCCCTGCCGGCGAGGTTCAGGCCGGCCGCGGTCCCGGTGGCCCGTTTCGCTTCGTCGGCGAGTCGTGGGCCGAGCTGCGCAAGGTCGAGTGGCCGACCCAGAACCAGGTCTTCCAGGGCACGGTCGTCGTGCTGATCGCCTGTGTGATCGTCGGTGTCTTCCTCTATGTCAACGACGAAGTGTGGAAGCGCGTCGTCTCCAAAGTCTTCCTGGGCGAATAGGAGAGCAATGTTTCGCTGGTACGTGATCAACACCTATTCGGGCCACGAGAACAAGGTCAAGACGAACCTCGAGCACCGCGTCGAGTCGATGGGCCAGCGCCCGCGCTTCCGCCGTGTCGTCGTTCCGACCGAGCAAGTGATCGAGACGAAGGACGGCCAGAAGGTCCAGGCCGAGAAGCGCGTCCTCCCGGGCTACGTGCTCGTGAACATGGATTTGAACGACGACGCCTGGATGGTCGTGAAGAACACGCCGGGTGTCACAGGTTTCGTCGGCGCCGGTTCCAAGCCCGTCCCGCTCTCGCAGGGCGAGGTCGACCGGATCCTGAAGACTGGCGCCTCGACCGCCGAGCGCCCGCGCGCCCAGGTGGCGTTCTCGCTCGGCGAGTCCGTCAAGGTGACGAGCGGCCCGCTCTCAGACTTCGACGGCGAGATCGTCGACGTGAACCCCGACCAGCAGAAGCTGAAGGTGCTCGTTGATATCTTCGAGCGTCAAGTTCCTGTCGAGCTCGGCTTCGACCAAGTGAAGAAACTGGACTAAGGAGAGCTCGACCTGACCTAGCCGCGACCGCGGTGCCAGACTTCAGTCTGGCTCCGCCTGAAGGAACAACGCAAACCAAAATGGCAAAGAAGATCCTCACAATCATCAAGCTCCAGATCCCGGGCGGGCAGGCAAACCCCGCGCCGCCGGTCGGCCCTGCGCTCGGCCAGCACGGCGTCAACATCATGGAGTTCACGAAGGCGTTCAACGCGCAGACGGCGCAGGAGAACGGGCGCATCACGCCGGTCGAGATCACCGTCTACGAAGACCGGAGCTTCGACTTCATCACGAAGACGCCGCCGGCGGCGGTCCTGATCAAGGAGGCGCTGCGGCTGGACAAGGGCTCGGCCGAGCCGAACCGGACCAAGGTCGGCCGCCTGAGCAAGGAGCAGCTCCGCTCGATCGCGGAGACCAAGCTTGTGGATCTGAACGCACGCGACGTTGATCAGGCGATGAAGGTGATCGCCGGTACCGCCCGCAGCATGGGCGTGGAGGTGGACGCGTAATGCCGCACGGAAAGCGTTACAACCAGGCGCGCAGCCTGGTCAACCGTGACGAGGTCTACTCGCCACTCGAGGCGATCCGCCTCCTGAAGCAGGCCGACGGCGCGAAGTTCGACGAGACGGTCGAGGTGCACTTGAACCTCGGCCTGAACGTCCGCCACGCCGACGAGCAGCTGCGCGGGACGCTGATGCTCCCGAACGGCACCGGCCGCGAGACCCGCGTCGCCGTGTTCGCCGAAGGCGACAAGGCCAAGGAAGCGGAGGAGGCAGGAGCTGACGTCGTCGGCTCGGCCGATCTCGCGAAGCGCGTCGAGGACGGCTTCACCGACTTCGACGTCGCGATCGCGACGCCCGACCAGATGGGCAACGTCGGCCGGCTCGGCCGCGTGCTCGGTCCCCGCGGCCTGATGCCGAACCCGAAGACGGGCACCGTCACGTTCGACATCGGCAAGGCGGTCCGCGAGGCGAAGGCCGGCAAGCTCGAGTACCGCACCGACCGCGGCGCGAACGTCCACATCGCGATCGGCAAGAAGAGCTTCGACGAGAAGGCGCTGATCGAGAACTACGGCGCGTTGCTCGATGAAATCGTCCGCGCGAAGCCGTCCGCTTCGAAGGGCCGCTACATCAGGAAGATCACCCTGACGACCACGATGGGCCCGGGGATCCACGTCGACACGACGCGCACCCGCGACATCGCCGAAGAATTGTCCGACGAAACAGCCAAAGAGGCAGTCGCAGCGGGCTAACCTGTTCTCGTATCCAAGTCCGCGCCTAAGACAGATGGCAGCCCTGCGGGGCAGAAGCCCATCCGAGGCGGAACGACTTTTCTGGAGCACCTCCAGTGAATCGGTCCGTCGAAAGGCGGGCCGAAGTGTTTAAGGAGGTGCAATGCAGAAGGAAGACAAGGAACTCGTAGTCGCTGAACTGACGGAGAGGCTCCGCACCGCGGAGACGCTGATCGTCGCCGACTACCGCGGGCTGACCATGCCGCAGATCGACGCCCTGCGCGGGCGTCTGCTCGAGCATGGGGCCAAGTTCACGGTCGTCAAGAACACGCTCACCCGTCGCGCGGCCGAGGCCGCAGGCGCTGACGCGCTGCTCGCGATGCTCGAAGGCCCATCGGCCGTGGCGTTCATCGACTCCGACGGCGACATGGTCGCGGTCGCGAAGGCGCTCTCCGACTCGGCTCGTGAGACGAAGGTGCTCGCGATTCGCGGCGGCGTCATGTCAGGCAAGCAGATCTCGGCCGAAGAGGTCGACGAGCTGGCCAAGCTGCCGCCGTTCGACGTGCTCCGCGGTCAGGTGCTCGGTGCGATCATCGCGCCGCTGACCTCGATCCTCGGGCTCGTGAACGCACCGCTGCAGAGCCTGGTCGGGCTGATCGACGCCCGCATCGAGCAGCTCGGAGGCGAAGCGGCCGCACCGGCCGCCGCGGCTCCGGAGCCTGCTGCGGAAGCAGACGTTGCAGAAGTTGAAGCACCCGCCGAGGCCGAGGCAGAGACTGCCGAGCCCGAGGCAGCTGCCGCGGAGGAGGCCGCCGAGCCGGCCGCCGAGGCAGAGACAGAAGCAGAACCCGAAACTGAAACCACAGACCAGGAGGCATGACGATGGCTGCAGTTGACACCGTCTTCGAGCAGCTGGGGAGCATGACGGTCCTCGAGCTGGTCGAACTGAAGAAGAAGATCGAAACCGAGTGGGACATCACGGCCGCTGTTGCGGCTGCTCCGGCGGCTGCGGCCGGCGGTGGCGGCGGCGCGGCTGCCGCCGAGGAGAAGACGGCCTTCGACGTCGTCCTCACCGACGCAGGCCAGGCCAAGATCCAGGTGATCAAGGTCGTCCGTGCAGTCACGGGCCTTGGCCTCAAGGAGGCCAAGGAGCTCGTCGACTCGGCTCCGGGCCCGGTGAAGGAAGGCGTGAACCAGGAAGAGGCCGACTCGCTGAAGGCTCAGCTCGAAGAGGCCGGCGCCTCCGTCGAGATCAAGTAGCTCGAGCTCGAATCGGAAGGAAAGCGAGGGTCGGCGCAAGCCGGCCCTCGCTCGTTTCAGGGCTCGCCCCGGCCCGGCATCCGGCAGAAGCCTGAGGTAGCTTCGAGGCAATGATCGGAGTCGCGTTGATCCTCGCCGCGATCCTGACGTCGCTGCTTGCTTCGAGCTCGTTGCGCCTTGGGAGTCTCGTCTCGACCCTCCTGGTCGCCTACCTCGCATTCGTCGCAAACCTCGGCCTCGTCACCCTGGTGCTCTCGCCGTTCCGGGAGGTGACCCAGGGCGGGCTTGCCGTTGCCGAAGCTGCGCTCCTGCTGGCCTCGATCTCAGCCTGGCTGTGGCGCAATCGCCCCGGACTGCCGCTCGCCGCGGCCAAAGTGGCCGCGAGATCGATCGCCTCGAGCCCGCTGACGCTGTTCTATCTGCTGGCCGTTCTGGTGGCGCTTGCCTACGAGCTCTTCCTCGGGCTCACGGTCCCGCCGAACAACTGGGACTCCCTGACCTACCACCTGGCCAAGGTGGCGGCGTGGGCTCACCACGGCGGGATCTACTGGATCCCGAATGCGCCGACCGGCCGTCTGAACGAATTCCAGCCGCTCGCCGAGCAGCAGAACCTCTTCCTGTTCGCAGCCACCCACCGCGACGTGCTCTATGCGCTGCCGCAGTTTCTCGCCGAGCTGGCAATCCTCCTCGCCGTCTACGGCTCGGCGCGAAGACTCGGCTTCGAAGTGCGTGCCGCCGCCTGCAGCGCGTTCCTGCTCGCGACCTTCCCGCTGATCGCCCTCGAGGCATCGACGGCGCAGAACGATCTCGTCGTCGCGTCGCTCCCGGCGGCCGCGGTCTGCTTGCTGCTCGGCGGCCCTGATATCGAGACCGTGGTCGCCGGAGTCGCCGTCGGCATGAGCGTCGGAGCGAAGCTGACTGCCGTTCTCGTGTTTCCGGCGCTCGTGTGGCTGACGCTTGCACGCGGGCGACGAGCGTTCGTGCTCGCGACGCTCGGCACGGTCGCAGGGTTTGTCGCGGTCGGCGGCTGGGGCTTCGTGCTCAACGTGATGCACACGGGACATGTGCTCGGATACGGAGACGGCCGCACGGAGCACACGACCTCGCCGGGGTACCCGAGGAGCCTCGTGACCGCGCTCTCGATCCTCTATGAGACCATGGATCTGTCGGCGCTCTGGCATCTCCTGATCCATCTGCTGTTCGCTCTTGGCGTCGTCGCGGCGCTGCTGGTCGCGGCGTACGTGCTGCTGCGACGGCGATCGGGCCTGCGGAGCGCCCTCGTTACCGGCGGAGCTGTCGCGATTCCGTTCGTTTCGCCGGTGCTCGTCATGGCAGGCGGGGCGATCCTCGCGTTCCTGACCCGTCGACTCGGCACACCGGTGCGTGGGACGGGAGGGGCCTACGGTGAGCTGAACAACAGCGCGAGCGAAGATTCGGCGGCGTTTGGGCCGATCGGCGGGGTCGTGTTGCTGGCTGCCCCGGTCTTCGTCGCGGCCGGGTATTTCGCTCGCAGGATCGACGTCCGTCAACTGATGCTCGCGTGTGTGCTGCCGGTGTTCCTGATCCTGCTCTCGCTCGAGACCCAGTTCAATTCGTGGCTTCCTCGCTTCCTCGTCTTGCCGGTCGTCATGACGGCGCCGCTGCTGGCATGGCTGTTCCGCGACCGGCTCGTGATGACGGCCTTCATCGCCGTCAGCGTCCTGATTCTCGGCCTGGTCGTCACGCGCGACATCACGAAGCCACTCGAGAGCCCTTTCGGGCATCCGTGGCAGATCTCCTGGTCGCAAGCGCTGATCGACGACGGCCAGCCGCTTGCGGCGGCCGCGCTCGTCGAGCTCGATCGAGCGGTGCCTCAGAATGCGTGCGTCGGCGCCGTGTTCAACGGCGACAGCCCGGCCTATCTCGTCTACGGGCGAGACTTTCACCGCGATCTCGTCTATCTCCGGGTTCAGGGCGTCGACCAGGCAGCAAAGGACGCGCATCTCGGTTACGTCGTCGTCAGCACGAACCGGCAACAGCAGCCGGCGGTCAGGGAACTGAGGGCAGCCGGGTGGACGACCAGACGGCTTGGCGTCTACTGGACGCTCGCCGAAGCGCCCGCCGGAACGGCCGAATCGTGCGCCTGAACGGCCAACGTTCCTTGCGTGCTCAATCTGCTACGCTTCTGCGGTCAGTCGAATCGGCCCTCGTCGCGTGCTTGCGGCTAGAGGGCCATTTCCGCTACCCTGGGAGGTTCGCTGACTTTTGGCCCCGTCGTCCAGTTTTGCTGCCGTTTTTCCTGCCTCGCACTTCATCTCATAGCATCTAAGGGAGGCTGTTTTTCTTGGCCCAATCGGTCACTGCGCCTCGCGCGCGCAAGTCGTTTTCTCGTCTCAAGCACGTTCTCGACCTCCCCAACCTGATCGACATCCAGCGTGAGTCCTTCGACTGGTTCTTGAACGAAGGTCTTCGCGAAACGATCGACGACATCTCGCCGATCGAGGACTACACAGGTTCCCTCGCGGTCGAGTTCGGTGAATATCGCTTCGGCGACCCGCAGTTCTCAATTCAGGAATGCCGTGAGAAGGACCTGACCTACCAGGCGCCGCTCTCGATGACGGTCCGGTTCGTTAATAAGGACACCGGCGAGATGCGCGAGCAGACGGTCTTCATGGGGGACTTCCCGATGATGACCGAGTGGGGCACGTTCATCATCAACGGCACCGAGCGCGTGATCGTCACGCAGCTCGTCCGGAGCCCGGGCGCCTACCTGATGGAGCCGAAGGACGGCACCAAGCAGGTCTTCATCGCGAACCTGATGCCGAGCCGCGGCTCGTGGCTCGAGCTCGAGATCGACAAGAAGGGCGTCGTCTATGCCCGCATCGACCGGAAGCGCAAGCTCCCGATCACGACCCTGCTCCGGGCGCTTCCGGAAGAGGACCCGACCACCGGGTTCAAGCTCGACACGAGCACCGACGAGGCGATCCTGAAGCTGTTCAACAACTCGCACTTCATCCAGTCCACGATCGAGAAGGACACGACCACGCGCGAAGACGAGGCGCTGATCGAGGTCTTCAAGAAGCAGCGTCCCGGTGAGCCGCCGACGCTCGACAACGCGCGGAACCTCCTGCGCTCGCTGTTCTTCGATCCCAAGCGCTACGACCTGACGAAGGTCGGCCGCTACAAGCTGAACCAGCGCCTCGGCGTCGACGTGCCGGATGACTGCCGCGTTTTGACGACGCAGGACATCCTCGCGCTCGTTCAGAAGCTGGTGTCGCTGCCGCACTCCCTCGACGTCCCCGAGGACTCGAAGGACTTCGCAGCCGACACGATCGCGATCGACCGCCGGCCGATCCAGGCCGAGCTCGACGAGTACGAGCACTTCGGCAACCGTCGCCTCCGCACCACAGGCGAGCTGATCCAGGAAGCATTCCGGGTCGGCCTCTACCGCATGGAGCGCGTCGTCCGCGAGCGGATGACGACGGAGGACGTCGACACGATCACGCCGCAGACGATCATCAACATCCGTCCGGTCGTGGCCGCGCTGAAGGAGTTCTTCGGCTCGTCCCAGCTGTCGCAGTTCATGCAGCAGACCAACTCGCTCGACGGTCTGACGCACCGCCGTCGCCTGTCGGCGCTCGGTGCCGGTGGACTGACGCGCGAGCGCGCGCCGATCGAAGTGCGCGACGTGCACCCGACCCACTACGGCCGCATGTGCCCGATCGAGACGCCTGAAGGCCCGAACATCGGCCTGATCGGCTCGCTCGCGTCGATGGCGACCGTGTCGGAGTTCGGCTTCATCCAGACGCCGTACCGCAAGGTGGTCGCCGGCAAGGTGACCGACGAGATCATCTACCTCGACGCCTCGGAAGAGGCGCGGTACACGATCGCCCAGGCCTCCGAGCCCGTCGACGACAAGACCGGCAAGTTCGCGCACGACCACGTGCTCTGCCGCTCGCCTGAAGGCGAGGCCGTGATGGCCGAGCCCAAGTCGATCCAGTTCATGGACGTCTCGCCGGCCCAGATCGTGTCGGTCGCGACGGCGATGATCCCGTTCCTCGAGCACAACGACGCCAACCGCGCGCTCATGGGCGCGAACATGCAGCGGCAGGCAGTGCCGCTGATGATCACGCAGGCGCCGCTCGTCGGCACCGGCCTCGAGTACCGTGCCGCCGTCGACTCGGGTGACGTGGTCGTTGCGAAGAACGCCGGCGACATCGTCGAGCTCGACGCAACGCACATCGTGATCGAGGGCAAGGGCACGCGGGACGAATACGACCTGACGAAGTTCATGCGCTCGAACCAGGGCACCCTGATCCACCACAAGCCGATCGTGAAGCTCGGCGACAAGGTGACCGCCGGCGCAGTGCTGGCCGACGGCTCGTCCACCGATCACGGCGAGCTCGCGCTTGGCGCGAACCTGCTCGTCGCGTTCATGCCGTTCGAGGGCTTCAACTTCGAAGATGCAATTGTCCTCTCGGAGCGGCTCGTGAAGCAGGACGTGCTCACGTCGATCCACATCCACGAGTACGAGATCGACGCCCGCTCGACGAAGCTCGGCGACGAGGAGATCACGCGTGACATTCCGAACCGCTCGGAAGAGTCGTTGCGCAACCTCGACGACCGGGGCGTCGTTCGCATCGGCGCCGAGGTCGGCTCCGGCGACCTGCTCGTCGGCAAGGTGACGCCGAAGGGCGAGACCGAGCTGACCGCGGAGGAGAAGCTGATCCGCGCCATCTTCAAGGAGAAGGCGCGCGAAGTCCGCGACACGTCGCTGAAGGTTCCCCACGGTGAAGGCGGCGTCGTGATCGACGTCAAGACGTTCGCCCGCGACAACGGCGACGACCTGAGCCCGGGCGTGAACGAGCTCGTCCGCGTCTACGTCGCAAAGAAGCGCAAGATCAGCGAGGGCGACAAGCTCGCCGGCCGCCACGGCAACAAGGGCGTCATCTCGAAGATCGTCCCCGAAGAGGACATGCCGTTCCTCGAGGACGGACGACCCGTCGACATTCTCCTGAATCCGTTGGGCGTGCCGAGCCGGATGAACATCGGCCAGATCCTCGAGACGCATCTCGGCTGGGCGGCGGCGCACGGCGTCTTCGCCGGCGAGGGCGCAGAGGTGCTGAACGGCAATTCGCGGCGCGTGATCAACGCACCGTCCCCGACACCCGTCTCGACTCCGGTCTTCGACGGCGCCACGGTCGAGGATGTCGATGAAGCGCTCGTCTCCTGGATGACGCAGAACCCGGAGAGCCCGATCAAGTTCCTGGTCGACCAGAAGCGGCCCGTTGGACGGAAGACGTCCGGGAAAGTCCGCCTCTTCAACGGTCGCACCGGTGCTCCGTTCGAGCAGAAGGTGACCGTCGGCTACATGTACATCCTGAAGCTGCTGCATCTTGTCGACGACAAGATCCACGCACGCTCCACGGGCCCGTACTCGCTCGTGACGCAGCAGCCGCTGGGTGGTAAGGCCCAGTTCGGCGGCCAGCGCTTCGGCGAGATGGAGGTCTGGGCGCTCGAGGCCTACGGTGCCGCATACACGCTCCAGGAGATGCTCACGATCAAGTCCGACGACACCGTCGGGCGTGTGAAGGCCTACGAGGCGATCGTCAAGGGCGAGAACATCGCCGAGCCGTCGATCCCCGAGTCCTTCAAGGTGCTGCTGAAGGAGATGCAGTCGCTGGCGCTCGACATCCAGGTGATCTCCGAGGACGGCGGCGAGGTCGAAGTCCGCGAGGAAGACGACGAGCTGCTGCGTGCCGCGGAAGAGCTGGGGATCGATCTTTCCCCGGGCTCGCTGCGCGGCGTCGCCGGTCTCGATCCTGCCGAGGCAGTGATCGAGGACGAGGCTCCGGATCCGGTCGACACCGACGCGGATGCCGTGCTTCCCGCCGACGAGGCACTCGACCTGGACGACGTCCTGATCGAAGTTGAAGTCGACGACGACGACGAGGACGCGCCGGTTGGCGCTCTCGACGACGGCGATCTCGACCTCGAAGAC
Source organism: Gaiellaceae bacterium (assembly GCA_035550275.1). GTDB lineage: Bacteria > Actinomycetota > Thermoleophilia > Gaiellales > Gaiellaceae > PALSA-600. Next base: position 12,705 of record DASZPQ010000092.1, read on the forward strand.
TAAGAACCAAACCGACCGAACGAGAAGAACGAGCAAAGAGAAAGAGGCGAGAGCTCACTTGATCGACATCAACGACTTCGACGCAATCCGAATCGGCCTTGCGTCGAGCAAGCAGATCCGCGACTGGTCATCCGGCGAGGTAACGAAGCCGGAGACGATCAACTACCGCACGCTCAAGCCCGAGCGTGACGGCCTGTTCTGCGAGCGCATCTTCGGTCCGACCAAGGACTGGGAGTGCTACTGCGGCAAGTACAAGCGGGTTCGCTACAAGGGAATCATCTGCGAGCGCTGCGGCGTCGAAGTGACGCGGCAGAAGGTTCGCCGTGAGCGCATGGGCCACATCGACCTCGCTGCTCCGGTCTCGCACATCTGGTTCTTCAAGGGCGTCCCGAGCCGCATCGGCTACCTGCTCGACATCGCTCCGCGCGAGCTCGAGAAGGTCCTCTACTTCGCCGCCTCGATCGTCACCGACGTCGACGTCGACGCACGCGCGAAGGACCTGAACGACCTCGAAGACAAGGTGAAGGCCGAAGTCGAGCGCATCTACATCGACCGTGACGAAGGCCTTGCCGCGCTCGAGCACCGGTTGACTCGCCGGCGCGCCTACTTCGCCGAGAGCAAGGACAAGGGCTTCGACGAGGACGACGACTTCTGGGTGCGCGGTCTCGCGACCTGGGCCGAGGAGCAGGTTCTCCCGACGCTCGAAGAGGTCCGGACGCTCGTCAGCGGCCTGTTCGTCGAGCTCGTCTCGCAGATCACGACCGAGGACGCGAAGAAGATCCGCGAGCTCGTCCGCAACGCCGCGATCCGCGACGACCGCAAGCTGACTCCGCGTGAGCTCGAGCTCGTGGCTGTGGCCGCCGAGCAGATCCGCACGGCTCTTGAGTCGCTTCGCGACGAGCAGGAGCATGCGACTGGGTCGAAGAAGGGCGCAGTTTCGAAGCACATCAACAAAGTCATCGACAGCCTCCTCGGAGGGACTGAGATCGGCGCCGAGGACCAGGAGCTTCTGGCCGGGGTCGACATGAAGAACCTCGAGAAGGCGCGTGAGCTCGGCAACGGGCTGCTCGCCGACGTGCTGGCAACAGCGGATGACGAGAGTGACATCCGCGAGGTCACGAACGACCTCTGCCTGCGCACCGATGGGAAGATCCGCAAGGAAGACCTCGACTCGATCGTCCAGTGGTCGCTGAAGGTGCGCGAGATGTATCTCGACATCGAGTCGCGCCGCGAGGACACCCGTGAGGCGTCGGTCGACTCCGTCAAGCGTCTCGAAGAGACGTGGCAGCTCTTCCGCGATCTCGAGCCGAAGAAGGTGATCAACGACGAGCAGCTGTTCCGGGAGCTCAAGGATCGTTTCGGGTCCCCGTACGGCTTCGGCGTCTACTTCCGCGGTGGCATGGGGGCGGAGTCGATCCGGGACCTGCTCCGCGATCTCGACCTCGTCGAGGAGTCGCGCACGCTGCGCGAGATCATTCGCACCTCGAAGGGCCAGAAGCAGCAGCGCGGGATCAAGCGGCTGAAGGTCTGCTCGGCGTTCATCAAGTCCGAGAACAAGCCGGAGTGGATGATCCTCGAGGCGATCCCGGTGATTCCGCCGGAGCTTCGCCCGATGGTGCAGCTCGACGGTGGCCGCTTCGCCACCTCCGACCTGAACGACCTCTACCGCCGCGTGATCAACCGGAACAACCGCCTCAAGCGGCTCCTCGATCTCGGCGCGCCGGAGATCATCGTCAATAACGAGAAGCGCATGCTCCAGGAGGCCGTCGACGCGCTGTTCGACAACGGCCGCCGCGGCCGCGCCGTCACCGGCCCGGGCAACCGGCCGCTGAAGTCGCTGTCCGACATGCTGAAGGGCAAGCAGGGCCGCTTCCGCCAGAACCTGCTTGGCAAGCGCGTCGACTATTCGGGCCGCTCGGTGATCGTCGCCGGGCCGTATCTCAAGCTGCACCAGTGCGGGCTGCCGAAGCTGATGGCGCTCGAGCTCTTCAAGCCGTTCATCATGAGCCGGCTCGTCGAGCGCAAGTCGGTGCAGAACATCAAGGCGGCGAAGAAGTACGTCGACTCGATGACGCCCGAGGTCTGGGATGTTCTGGAAGAGGTGATTGCAGAACACCCTGTGTTGCTCAACCGCGCACCGACTCTGCATCGACTTGGAATTCAGGCATTTGAGCCTGTCCTTGTTGAAGGAAAGGCGATCCAGGTTCATCCGCTCGTCTGCCATGCGTTCAACGCCGACTTCGACGGCGATCAAATGGCGGTCCATCTCCCGCTGTCTGCGGAGGCTCAGGCCGAAGCGCGGATCCTGATGCTCTCGTCCAACAACATCCTGTCCCCGGCCTCAGGTCGCCCGCTGGCGACTCCGACCCAGGACATGGTGCTCGGGATCTACTACCTGACCTACTCGATCCAGGATCTCTCGAAGGTCGACGTCACGAAGCTCGACCCGCGCCCGCCGCGGTTCGACCAGGCTGACGAGGTCGAGCTCGCGCTCGAGGGGAAGGCGATCGGGCTTCAGGAGCCGATCGAGTTCCGCTTCCGCGGTGAGCTGCACCTGACGACCCCGGGCCGCGTGCTCTTCAACTCGGCCGTCTACCGTGAGCTCGCCGGTCTCGTCGGCGACGAGAACGGGCACATCGAGGAGTTCGAGTTCATCAACCAGACCCTGGCGAAGCCCGACACGGATCGCTACGTCCTCGGTCTGTCAGACCGCTACGGCGCGCACACCCTCGCGCCTGCGCTCGACACGATCAAGACGCTCGGCTTCCGCTACGGCACGCAGTCCGGTGTGACGATCTCGAAGAACGACATCGTCATTCCGCCCGACAAGGAGAAGATCCTCGCCGGGTACGAGGCACGCGTCGATGAGGTCCACGGCCAGTACGACCGCGGCCTGATCACCGAAGACGAACGGCACGAGACGATCGTCAACATCTGGACGGAGGCCACCGATGTGGTCGCCGACGCGATGCAGGCGAACCTGAACGAGCTGAACCCGATCTTCATGATGGCTTCGTCCGGCGCCCGCGGATCGTTCAAGCAGATCCGCCAGCTGGCCGGTATGCGCGGTCTGATGGCAAACCCGAAGGGCGAGATCATCGAGCGCCCGATCAAGGCCAACTTCATGGAAGGCCTCTCGGTGCTCGAGTACTTCATCTCGACCCACGGTGCCCGCAAGGGTCTCGCCGACACCGCACTGCGCACCGCCGACTCGGGCTATCTGACCCGGCGTCTGGTGGACGTGTCGCAGGACGTGATCATCCGCGAAGCCGACTGCCAGAGCCCCGAGCATGTCGATCTGCCGCTCCGCACGAACGAGGGCCTGAACAAGTCCCTCCTCGGCCGCGTGGTTGCGGAGGACGTCAACAAGCCGCTTGCCTCGGGCAAGCCGGGCAAGACCGTGGTCGCCGCAGCCGGCACCATCGTCACCGTCCCGCTGCTGGAGGAGATCGAGTCCGAGCTCGGGTCTGACCTGACGGTCCCGGTTCGCTCGGTGCTCAAGTGCCGCGCCGAGGTCGGCGTGTGCCAGGCCTGCTACGGCATCTTCCTGGCCACCGGCGAGCTCTGCGAGATCGGCGACGCGGTCGGCATCATCGCCGCCCAGTCGATCGGCGAGCCTGGCACCCAGCTGACGATGCGCACCTTCCACACCGGCGGTGTGGCAGGGGCCGACATCACCCACGGTCTCCCGCGCGTCGTGGAGATCTTCGAGGCGCGGAACCCGAAGGGCGCCGCGACGATGTCCGAGATCAGCGGCCGCGTCGAGGTCGAGCAGACCGAGCGTGGGCCGAAGATCATGGTCGTCCCGACCGAGCTGAACAAGGACGGCGAGGCAGACGAGCCGCGCGAGTACCAGTTGCCGCGCCGCACCCGCCTGCTCGTCACGACCGGACAGGTCGTCGAGCCCGGCGATCCGTTCAACGAAGGCTCACGGAACCCGACCGAGCTGCTCGCGCTGAAGGGCTCGACGCAGACCGAGCTGTACCTCGTCGGTGAGGTGCAGAAGGTCTACAAGTCACAGGGCGTCGAGATCCACGACAAGCACATCGAGCTGATCGTCCGCCAGATGCTGAAGAAGGTGCGCGTCGAGACTGCCGGCGACACCGACCTGCTCCCGGGCCAGCTCGCGGATCGCGTCGTCTACGAGCGCGAGAACACGAAGGTGAAGAAGTCGAAGAAGGAAGAGGCAACGTTCGAGCCGCTGATCCTCGGGATCACGAAGGCGTCGCTCGCGACCGAGTCCTTCCTCTCGGCGGCTTCGTTCCAGGAGACGACGAAGGTGCTCACGGACGCTTCGATCGAAGGCAAGATCGACCGCCTGCTCGGACTGAAGGAGAACGTGATCATCGGCAAGCTGATCCCGGCGGCGACCGGCCTGAAGCGCTATCGCCAGATCGAGATCGGCCCGTCGGAGCCCGTCGCGCATGAGCCGTACGAGCGCGACGTCCTGCTCCAGGCCCTCGAGGAAATCGGCCAGGATGGCGGCTTCGAATAGTTCTCCGAACGGAAACTGACGTTTCCGTTCGGGCTCGCTCTTCGGAGTGATGGATACGAGTGAGGCCGGGCTGAGCCCGGCCTCACTCCGTTTCCGGCGTAGTGAGGCTCGCCCAGCCCAGAGCACTCGCTAGTAACAAGTTGTTACTAGCTCCGGGTCGCTTCTGGTGACATTTCCGAGCACTGGCCACAGGCGAGGGTGACCGTGCTTGGAGGCGGCGCAGACTTCGAGAATCGTTAGAGCCGTTTTAGATAGGCCTGGTTTGCTTCTCCACGTGCGGACGTTGGCGAACCAGATCGTTGCAGTCTGGCGACCTCGCAGTGCGCTCGCCGTTGTCCGCGTTGTCGCGTTGGGCGCGGCGGGGCGAGGAGTCCGACGCGGCGTGGTACCGCTCGTGGTTCTTGCCCTGGTTCCGCTTTCGGTGGCCGCCTGCGGCGGCTCCCGCTCCCCGGGCGTCGCCAAGATCAGCACCACGCAGACGACCACCCCTGCCGCGGCGTCGGGACCTTCCTACCAGCGCTACGCCGCCTGCATGCGCTCGCACGGCGTTCCGCAGTTCGTCCTCGAGCCGACCGACGACGGGAGTGAGTTCCACGTTCGGGGCTCGATCGACACGAAATCGCCGCAGTACCAGTCGGCGGCGGCCAGCTGCGCCAGCCTCCAGCCGCCCGGGATGGGCAGCACCCCCACCATTACGCCCGCCGAGCGGGTCGACTACCTGAAGGCCGCCGCCTGCATGCGGGCGCACGGCGTCCCCAACTTCCCGGACCCGACCTTCACCGGTGGGCACGTCTTCAACAGGCCCGCGTCTATTTCCCGCCCCTCGCCGGTCGTCTTGAGGGCAGCCCGCACCTGTGTGAAGCTGATACCCGCCGGTCTCCCCGGCCACCCTTAGGACGTTTCCCTTTCCGCCCGGCGAGATTGCGGCGCAAGGAGCTAGCGGGTCTCGATCTACCCACCATCGAGGCCTAAGCTCCCGAGCGCCCTCGAGGTGTCTCACGCGACGCTGGCGCGAGCAAGTGTCGCGGCCTGCCAAGGCCCACGATGACGCTCGTGAGTGCGGTAGGCCGGCTCGCCTCAATGGGAGCTTGTGTTCTAGGCGTTGAAGAGCTTCCAGTGCCCCTCGGAGACGATTTCGACCGTCCCGTCAATGACTTTGATTGCGGTCTGATCGTCAATCGCATACGCAGGGCCCGGGATCCCCGCGGCCCATTTCTCTGCGTTCGCCATTGAGTTGTCCGGCATGTTCTCGTGATCCACGTGCGGAAAGATCGAGAAATCGACCAGCCCGAGCGCACGATCGCCGCCGCCGGGCGGCTGCCAGGCGACAGCCTCCTCTCCGATCTTCGGCGTCAGCACCATGCTCCCGCCGCTGATTCCCACCCAGACGACCTCGGGAAGCGACGGCACGAGGTCTGCGAGCCCGGACATCTGCATCCAGTGGGAGAGATACAGGGAATCGCCGCCTCCCACGAGCAGAGCGTCGGTCTCCTTGACCAATGGCACCCAAAGCTCCTCATCGATGCTGGGAAGCGCGGTGAGCTCCAGCACGCCCAACGACTTCCAGCCCAGTTCGCACAACGGGGTCGAGCCCTGTCCGCTGATGAACCGCCAGGCGGCACCAGGGCCGCCCAGGGGGTGGCCATACGAAGCGGTCGGAATACAGAGAGCGTTCGCCTCCGCGATTGGCTTGCCCAACAGGTCGACCAGCGCCTCGCGGATGCTCGCGTTCTTGACGCCGCCGGAAGTGAGTAGAAGCTTCACGTCGCCTCCCAGAGTCGCGCCTGCACGACAGAACGTTCAGGCCTTACGGATCGTGCATCGTAGGCACGAGCTCTGCACCAGCCGTCGGCGCGGCGGAGGTGGCCGCCGTTCTACCGCTGGATGGCGAGAATGCCCTTGCGCCAGTTCTTGCGCGCTGGGCGCCGCTCTGGGCGGCCGGATGCGTCCTCGACTGCGCGGACGATTGCTGCTTCGTCGTGTCCTGCTCGCTGCATCTTTTCGATCAGCGCCAACAGTTGGTGCTCGTTTCGTTCACTGGCCATCTTGGCCCCTTCCTCTTCGATTGACTTCAATATAGACACGGAACTATGTCTTGTATGTTTCCATTCGTATAACGATTTGGTATGGAATTTGATTCCGAAGCGGTAGTCGGCCGGGGTGATCGAGTGGTTGACGGTCTTCTCCAGGCCTTAACGATTCGCTGCTAGAACCGTTGCCGTGAGGAAACTGCTTGTCCTCGGGCTCATGCTGCTCGCGTTCGGAGTCGCTGCGCAAAGCTCGTTCGCGGCGCTTCCTGCGTCGCCGCCGCCCTGTGGGCTGCCAAACGTGCAACCGATGTGGATCGACTACGCCGACGGCCAGGTTCCGTTCTGGCAGCAGATCTTCGCCCACCCGGGAATCGTGGCCGCGGCCTCCAAGCTGGTCGTGCCGCCACAGCTGCGCGCTGCGGGCGCGCAGACCGTCTACTTCGACCTCGATCTGAACAACCGGGTCGGCACGCCGTCTGCGCCGGCGGATCCGTCGCTGATGATCTCCCGCGCGGACAGCTTCTACAACGCCGCCGTCGCATCCACTGGCTGCTCGACGCCGTTCATCGCGGAGAACGAGCTCTCAGGCGCGCAGACGCCGACCCCGTGGACGCCGACGATCACGCAATACCGGACAAACATCAGCGCCTTCCTCGGTGAGCTGGCCGCGAAAGGCGCGCGCCCCTTCTTGCTGCTCTCTCAGGCGCCCTACACCCAGGGCGACGCCGGGCTGTGGTTCCAGCAGATCGCCCAGGTCGCGGATCTCGTGCCGGAGGTCTACTTCAGCGGCAAGGCGATTGCCGCTTTGAGCCCGGCTGCCGCCGCGAAGAAGCTGCGCGCGACCATGCGGACGCGAGTCGAGCAGCTCGCTTCGATCCGGATTCCGTCGCAGCGGATCGGGATGATGCTGACGTTCTCGTCGACTCCGGGCTCCGGCGGCCGCGAAGGGCTGCAGCCGCTTTCGTCGTGGCTGAACGTGGTGCAGGAGGAGGTTGCTGCTGCGAAGGACGTCTCGGCGGAGCTGAAGCTCGCCACGATCTGGTCGTGGGGCTGGGCGACGTTCAACGCCGCCGGCGCCGATCCCGACAAGGTCACGGTCGCCTGTGTCTATCTCTGGGCGCGCGACCCGTCTCTCTGCGATGCGCCGTCGATGGCTGGCGCGAACCTCGTCGCGCCGGCGGCGACCTCGACCACTCCCACGAAAGGGCAGCTCTGCGTCCTTGGGACGACGCCGATTTCCGCGAACGACGTGACCGAGCTGACGGCCGTCACCGGCGATCGCGACGTTGCCTTCAGCGCGGCGTTTCAGCGGCTGATGCTCGTGAAGTCGGCCCCGCTTGCGAATGGTGCTGTCGCGGCGGCCGAGCGCGAGATCATCAACGACCGGTTCGCCGGTGACCGCACCGCGTATGTCGCTGCGCTCAAGGCTGCGCACGCGACCGTGAACATCGGGCGCGACGTGATCGGAGACCAGCTTCGGCAGGAAGAGGTCGAGGCAAAGCTTCGAACAGCGCAGCCGACTGCCGCGCAGATCGCGAGCTTCTATGCCTCCTACGGCGGCGAGCCGGCTCGAACGGTGAAAGCGGCGAAGACGCTCCCGTGGCTCGGCTCGGCGAGTGGCGTCGCGCTCGAGGTGAACGCCCCTGCCAACCTCTTCACCCTGCCGACAGGCGGGGCCGCGACCGTCGACGGCGTCTCGGTGACCGCGGTCGGGCCGACGATCTCACTCGCGGCAATCCCGCTCGTGACTGCGCAGAGCTCGATCCGCACCGCGCTTACGGCGCTCGCCCGGGGCGTCGCCTTCGATTCCTGGCTCGTCAAGGGCGAAGCAGCGGCGGAGAGCAACCTCTCCTGCTCTCACGACAAGCTGCCTGACGCTGCGCCGGTGGACCTCACGGACTACCTGCCGTTCCTCAGCCTCGGCTGACCCTCGTGCTCGCACCCTTGGCGCCGTAGAGATTCTTGTCGGCGCGAGCGAACAGGTCGTTCGGCGAGTCGCCGTCGCGCAATTCGCCGACGCCGGCGGACACTGACAGCCAGGGCGCATCGGGGAGCGGTGGATTCGAGACTCCGAAGACGACCCGCTCCGCGAGCATCTGAGCGTCGTCGCCGCTCGACTCGGGGAGAATGATTCCGAACTCGTCCCCTCCGATTCGGCAGGCGATGTCGGCGGCCCTGACGACGGCGCGGAGACGCGCGGCGACCTCGTTCAGCACCGTGTCACCCTCGAGATGCCCGATCTGGTCGTTGATCGACTTGAAGTTGTCGACATCGACGACGATCAGCGCCAGGCGGCGCTTGTACCGGTGAGCTCGGGCGACCTCGTGACCGAGCAGCTCGTGGAACGAGCGCTGGTTGAGCAAGCCGGTCAGCGAATCGAGGTCTGCCAGCTCCCGGGCTTTGCCGAGCTGGTCTCGAGCCCGTGCGGCGGCGATCACTGCCGCCCCTGCCACTGCAACAGCGCCGCAGAGCGCCACAATCAAGACGATTTCTGACGACCGCAAAGTCGCATTAACTGTAGTACGTTTGGCAACGAGGCGCGGACAGGTTTCAGCACGACGGAAACCAGCGGGAACAAGCCGTGCTCAGCTACGCTAGAACGTCGTTCCGATGCGGGTTCGCGCGTGCTCTGCACCGTTTGACCTTCGTTCGGAGCTGCGCTACCATGCCTCGCCGGTTCGGCTGGGCCCGTTTGCCCGCCGAGCTTTTGTACGTCTCCACCCGATACGACCTGCCTTCACCCAGATTTCTTCACCGTGCCTACCGTTAATCAACTCATCCGCAAAGGTCGCACCTCGAAGCGCGACAAGACGAAGACGCCTGCGCTTCAGGGCGCCCCGCAACGGCGGGGTGTCTGCACGCGCGTCTCGACGATGACACCGAAGAAGCCGAACTCGGCGCTGCGGAAGATCGCGCGCGTGCGGCTCACGAACGGGATCGAGGTGGGCACCTACATTCCGGGCGAGGGGCACAATCTTCAGGAGCACTCCGTCGTGCTCGTCCGCGGCGGCCGCGTCAAGGACCTCCCGGGCTATCGCTACAAGGTGATCCGCGCGGCGCTCGACGCCTCCGGCGTCGCAGACCGCAAGCAGGGCCGCTCCAAGTACGGCGCAAAGAAGAGCTCGTGATGTCGATCACCTACCGCGCATCTCGCGTCCTCCGGGGCGCTGCAACGCTGCGCCAGTCGTCGTCCTCAGTCGCGTCCGTAGCCTCCGGCTACGAACGCTCCCTGCGTCCTAGCCTGTCTTGCGTTTCGCGGCCGGAGAACACGATCTGCGCGGAAGGTGATCGCTAATGCCCCGTCGAGCAGAGATCACGCCCCGCCCGGTTCTCGCGGACCCGCTGTACGAGAGCACGCTCGTGACGCAGCTGATCAACCGCGTCATGATCCAGGGCAAGAAGTCGACGGCCGAGAAGATCGTCTACAGCGCCCTCGAGAAGGTCGGCTCCAAGACGGGCCGTCCTCCGGTCGAGGTGCTCGAGCAGGCGGTCAAGACCGTGACGCCGGTGCTCGAAGTCCGCAGCCGCCGGGTCGGTGGCGCGAACTACCAGGTGCCGGTCGAAGTTCCGCAGCGCCGCGGCCGCACGCTGGCCCTGCGCTGGATCGTTTCGTACTCGCGCGACCGTCGCGAGAAGCACATGGAAGACAAGCTTGCCGGCGAGCTGATCGACGCGCTCGAGCAGCAGGGCAATGCGTTCAAGCGCAAAGACGACATGTACAGGATGGCGCAGGCCAACAAGGCCTTCGCGCACTATCGGTGGTAGGAGAGAACCATGGCAACAACTGAATCCAAGATCGCGCTCGACCGGGTCCGGAACATCGGGATCATGGCGCACATCGACGCGGGCAAGACCACAACCACCGAGCGGATCCTCTACTACACCGGTCGCACCCACAAGATCGGCGAGGTGCACGACGGCGCGGCAACGATGGACTGGATGGCGCAGGAGCAGGAGCGCGGCATCACGATCACGTCAGCTGCGACGACCGCCGTGTGGCGTAACCATCAGGTGAACATTATTGATACGCCCGGGCACGTGGACTTCACCGTCGAAGTCGAGCGCAGCCTGCGCGTGCTCGACGGCGCGGTCGCTGTTTTCGACTCCGTCGCCGGCGTTCAGCCGCAGTCGGAGACCGTCTGGCGCCAGGCCGACAAGTACAAGGTGCCGCGGATCGCGTTCATCAACAAGATGGATCGCACCGGCGCGAACTTCTTCGCGGCCGTGCAGTCGATGCGCGACCGCCTGGGCGCGAATCCGGTGCCGGTGCAGATCCCGATCGGCAACGAGGAGAACTTCCGCGGCGTGATCGACCTGGTCGAGATGCGCGCGATCATCTACAAGGACGACCTCGGCGAAGAGTTCGAGATCACGGACATTCCGGCGGAGCTGCTCGAGCAGGCGCAGGAGTACCACCACCAGATGATCGACGAGATCTCGCAGTACGACGACGAGCTGCTCGAGACCTACCTCGAGGACGAGTCGGCCGTCACCCCCGAGATGATGCGCCGCGCGCTTCGCGCCGGAACGCTCTCCGACGAGATCACCCCGACGATCCTCGGCTCGGCCTTCAAGAACAAGGGCGTCCAGCCGCTGCTCGACGCGGTCATCGACTACCTGCCGAGCCCGCTCGACGTGCCGCCGATCCAGGGCCTCGACCCGAAGACCGACGAGACGATCGAGCGCCTGCAGTCGCTCGACGCGCCGTTCTCAGCGCTCGCCTTCAAGGTCATGTCCGATCCGTACGTCGGCAAGCTCACCTACTTCCGCGTCTACAGCGGCAAGCTGAAGTCGGGCGACCGCGTCCTGAACACGACCACGGGCAAGACCGAGCGGATCAGCCGCATCCTCCAGATGCACGCGAACCACCGCGAGGAGCGCGACGAGATCGGCGCGGGCGAGATCGCCGCCGGCGTCGGCCTGAAAGTGACGACCACGGGCGACACGCTCGCCGCGGAATCAGCCCCGATTATCCTCGAGTCGATGTCGTTCCCCGATCCGGTGATCGCGGTCGCCGTCGAGCCGAAGTCGAAGGCCGACCAGGATAAGCTTGGCGCCGGGCTCGCGCGCCTCGCCGAAGAGGATCCGACCTTCCGCGTCACCTCGGACGAGGAGACCGGCCAGACGATCATCGAAGGCATGGGCGAGCTCCACCTGGAGATCATCGTCGATCGCCTGAAGCGCGAATTCAACGTCGGCGCCAACGTCGGGCGCCCGCAGGTTGCCTATCGAGAGACGATCTCGAAGGACGCCGAGGGCATTCGCGGCAAGTTCGTCCGCCAGACCGGCGGCTCGGGCCAGTACGGAGACGTGCTGATCAACCTGCGCCCCCAGGCGCCGGGCGAGGGCTACGCGTTCGAGGACAAGATCGTCGGCGGCAAGATCCCCAAGGAGTACATCCCGGCTGTCGATGCGGGAATCAAGGAAGCCATGGGCTCCGGCGTGTTGGCCGGGTACCCGATCGTCGATGTGAAGGTCGAGCTGATCGACGGCTCGTACCACGATGTCGACTCGAGCGAGCGCGCCTTCAAGATCGCCGGCTCGATGGCATTCAAGGAAGCAGTGAAGCGGGCCAAGCCGATCCTGAAGGAGCCGGTGATGGCGGTCGAGGTGACGACGCCCGAGGATTACCTCGGCGACGTGATCGGTAACCTCAACTCCCGCCGCGGGCGCATCGAGTCGATGACGCCGCTCGGCAACGCTCAGGTGATCAAGGCGAGCGTGCCGCTCTCGGAGATGTTTGGTTACGCAACGGATATCCGCTCGATGTCACAGGGACGTGCCGACTTCAGCATGCAGTTCGACCGGTACGAGGAAGTCCCAGCATCGATCGCGGCAGCAATCGTGGAGCAGGGAAGCTCCAGCAGCGACTAACAGGCACCCACGGAGGAATACGCGAAATGGCAAAGCAGAAGTTCGAGCGCTCGAAGCCTCACCTGAACGTTGGCACCATCGGTCACATCGACCACGGGAAGACCACCCTCACCGCGGCGATCACGAAGGTGCTCGCCGAGCAGGGTGGCAGCACGGTTGCGCGCGACTTCGCGTCGATCGACAACGCCCCCGAGGAGCGCCAGCGCGGCATCACGATCAACACGTCGCACGTCGAGTACGAGACGGCCAACCGTCACTACGCGCACGTCGACTGCCCTGGTCACGCCGACTACATCAAGAACATGATCACCGGCGCAGCCCAGATGGACGGGGCAATCCTCGTCGTCTCGGCCGCCGACGGCCCGATGCCGCAGACGCGCGAGCACATCCTGCTTGCACGCCAGGTCGAGGTGCCGTACATCGTCGTCGCGCTGAACAAGGCGGACATGGTCGACGATGAGGAGCTGCTCGAGCTCGTCGAGCTCGAAGTGCGCGAGCTGCTCTCGAAGTACGACTTCCCGGGCGACGACATCCCGATCGTTCGTGTCTCGGCGCTGAAGGCGCTCGAGGGCGACGCGGAGTGGACGCCGAAGATCCTCGAGCTGATGGATGCGGTCGACTCCTACATCCCGGAGCCGACGCGCGACGTCGACAAGCCGTTCCTGATGCCGATCGAAGACGTCTTCACGATCACCGGCCGCGGCACCGTCGTGACCGGCCGTGTGGAGCAGGGCAAGATCGAGGTCGGCGTCGAAGTGGAGATCGTCGGGATCCATCCGCAGGTCGCGAAGACCACGGTCACCGGGCTCGAGATGTTCCAGAAGTCACTCGACTACGCCCATGCAGGCGACAACGCGGGCGCACTGCTCCGCGGCGTCAAGCGCGAAGAGGTCGAGCGCGGCCAGGTTCTGGCCAAGCCGGGCTCGATCACGCCGCACACGCACTTCAAGGGCGAGGTCTACGTCCTCTCCAAGGACGAAGGCGGCCGCCACACGCCGTTCTTCAACAACTACCGCCCGCAGTTCTACTTCCGCACCACGGACGTGACCGGTGCCTGCAAGCTCCCCGATGGCCAGGAGATGGTCATGCCGGGCGACAACACGCAGATGGAGATCGAGCTGATCCAGCCGATCGCCATGGATCAGGGCCTGCGGTTCGCAATCCGCGAAGGCGGCCGCACCGTCGGCGCCGGCGTGGTCACCGAGATCATCAAATAACTGAGACATAGAGAGACATGGCACAGGGAAAAATCCGCATCCGCCTGAAGGGCTACGACCACCAGCAGCTGGATCGGTCGGCCCAGCAGATCGTCGACACCGCTCAACGGAGCGGTGCGACGATCACTGGGCCGGTACCCCTGCCTACCGAGAAGAACGTGTACTGCGTGATCCGAAGCCCGTTCAAGGACAAGGACTCGCGCGAGCACTTCGAGGTGCGCACGCACAAGCGCCTGATCGACATCTTGAGCCCGACGCCGAAGACGATCGATCAGCTCATGCGCCTCGACCTTCCCGCAGGTATCGACATCGAGATCAAGCTCTAAACAACCCGACAGAGAACAGAGAAACCGCTAAATGGCAAAAGGAATTTTGGGACGCAAGCTCGGCATGACCCAGGTCTTCGATCCTGAGTCCGGCGTCGTGACCTCGGTCACGGTGATCGCCGCGGGCCCGTGCCCCGTCGTCCAGGTGAAGTCCGTCGCGACCGACGGCTACGACGCGGTCCAGCTCGCCTACGACGCAGTGCCCGAGAAGAAGCTCTCGAAGGCCGAGGTCGGTCACCTCGCGAAGTCGGGTGTCGGCGCGCATCGCAAGCTTGTCGAGTTTCGCGGCGGGATCGACGGCGCGTTCGAAGGAGAGGTCGTCACGGTCGAGGCGTTCCAGCCCGGCGACGAGGTCAAGATCGCGGGCATCGGCGTCGGCAAGGGCTTCCAGGGCACGATCAAGCGTCACAACTTCTCCAGCGGCCCGCGCGCCCACGGCTCGCACAACGTCCGTGCGCCTGGCTCGATCGGCGCTTCGGCCACGCCCTCGCGCGTCATGAAGGGCATGAAGATGGCCGGCCGGATGGGCGGCAAGCGCGTCACGCAGCTTGGCTTGAAGGTCTACGAAGTGGACGTCGAACAGAATCTGCTGCTCGTGAAGGGCTCGGTTCCGGGCCCGACGAACGGCCTCGTGGAGGTGCGCGGCTAGTGGCTGCTCCCAAGGCACCCCTGCTCGACGCGTCGGGCAAGAAGTCGAAGGACGTCTCCCTCGAGGAAGGCGTGTTCGCCGCCGAGGTCAAGCGTCACCTCGTCCACGAAGTCGTGCGCGCAGAGCTGAACGCGCGCCGCGCCGGGACGATGGCGACGAAGAGCCGCGGGCTCGTCTCCGGTGGCCGCTCGAAGCCGTGGCGCCAGAAGGGCACGGGTCGCGCGCGCGCCGGCACCGTTCGCGCCGCGCAGTTCACGGGCGGCGGCCACGCGTTTGCCAAGGTTCCGCGCACGTTCATCCAGAAGGTGAACAAGAAGGCCGCGAAGGCCGCACTGCGCTCGGCGCTTGCGAGCCACGCCGGTGGAGGTAGCTTCGCGCTCGTCAGCGGGGACAGCTTCAACGAGCCGTCGACGAAGATCGCGGCAGGCCTCGTCGAGGCATCGAACTTCGTGTTGCCGCTTCTGCTCGTCTGCAACGACGACGAGCTGAACCTGATCCGGTCGTTCCGGAACCTGCCGAAGGTCGCCGTGATCAGCCCATCGGAGCTCGAGGTCGCCGCCGTTGTCTGGGCGCGCTCGCTGCTTGTCTCCGAGGCCGCGCTGCCCCTGCTCCAGACGAGGGCCGAATAATGCACGCCGGTCAGGTAGTCCTCGCACCCGTCGTCTCGGAGAAGAGCTACGCCAGCATCGCTGACGGGCGCTACTCGTTCAAGGTGCACCCCGACGCGCACAAGACGCAGATCAAGCAGGCCGTCGAGGAGCTCTTCGAGGTGAAGGTGCGCTGGGTCAACATCGTGAAGGTGCAGGCCAAGCCGAAGCGCCGCGGCGCAATCAAGGGCACGCGCGACGGCTGGAAGAAGGCAATCGTTCAGCTCCAGCCAGGTAACTCGATCCAGTTCTACGAGGGAGCGCAGATCTAATGCCAGTCCGTCGATTCAAGCCGACCTCTCCGGGCCGCCGCTTCATGTCGGTCTCCGACTTCGCCGAAGTGACGAAGTCGACGCCGGAGAAGTCGCTGACCGAGAAGCTGACGAAGAACGGTGGCCGGAACAACAACGGCCGCATCACGACGCGCCATCAGGGCGGCGGGCACAAGCGCCAGTACCGGATCATCGACTTCAAGCGCCGCAAGGACGACATCCCGGCGAAGGTCGCCTCGATCGAGTACGACCCGAATCGCTCGGCCCGGATCGCGCTGCTCCATTACGCGGACGGCGTGAAGGCGTACATCCTCGCGCCTGCCGGCCTGCGCGTCGGCTCGTTCGTCCAGTCGGGCGCGTCGGCCGACATCAAGCCTGGCAACGCGCTTCCGCTCGAGAACATCCCCACCGGCACGCTCGTCCACAACGTCGAGCTGAAGCCGGGCAAAGGCGGCCAGATGGCGCGCTCGGCGGGCTCGGGAATCCAGCTCGTCGCGAAGGACGGCGCCTATGCCACCTTGCGGCTTCCCTCCGGCGAGATGAGGCGCGTGCTCGCAACCTGCCGCGCCACCGTTGGTCAGGTCGGCAATGTCGATCACGGCAACATCACCGGCGGTAAGGCCGGACGCAGCCGCTGGCTCGGCAAGCGCCCCACCGTTCGCGGCTCGGCCATGAACCCGGTCGACCATCCGCACGGCGGCGGCGAAGGCAAGTCGAAGGGCGGCCGGCATCCGGTCACCCCGTGGGGCGTGCCGACGCTTGGCAAGCGCACCCGTGACAAGCACAAGGAATCCGACAAGTTGATCGTCCGCGGCCGTCGTCGTGGCAAGGAGAAGCGCTAAATGAGCCGTTCCAGCAAGAAAGGGCCTTTCGTCGAGGATCGGTTGCTCGCGCGGATTCAGGCGATGAACACCTCGGGCTCCAAGAACATGATCAAGACCTGGTCGCGCACCTCGACGGTCTTCCCCGACATGGTCGGGCACACGATCGCCGTCCACGACGGCCGCAAGCACGTGCCCGTCTTCATCTCGGAGCAGATGGTCGGCCACAAGCTCGGCGAGTTTGCGCCCACCCGCCAGTTCCGCGGCCACGCGGGCGACTCGAAGACGCAGGTGAAGCGATGACCGCTCCCCTTCCCGAGAAGAAGCTCGAGGTTCGGGCCGTGGCGAAGTACGTCCACGTCTCGCCGCGCAAGGCGCGCCTCGTCGTCGACCACATTCGCGGCCGCTCCGTTCCGGAGGCGCGCACGATCCTCGCCTTCTCGGCGCGCGCAGTCGCGCACGAGATCGAGAAGGTGCTGCGCAGCGCTGTAGCGAATGCCGAGACGAACCCGAATTTGCGCTGGGACGGCGACGAGCTCGTGATCGCAGCAGCATTCGTCGACGAGGGCCCGACGCTGAAGCGCTGGCGCGCTCGCGCTCGCGGTCACACCTCGCGGATCAACAAGCGCACCTGTCACATCACCGTCGCGGTCAGGCAGCCCGACGAGCCGTTGGTGTCCACTGGCACCGAGGGCGCATCAGAAACCCCGAAGCGCGCACGTCGCAGCGGTGGTGCGGCTGCCGCACCCGCCAAGACGTCCCGCACGAAGAAAGAGGCGGTGGCTTAGTGGCTCTCCTGACGAACATCAGCGGCGCCCGGCGCGCGATCACGCGGCGCCACGCTGCGTCCTCAGTCGCCTCGATAGTCACCACTATCGAGGCTCCCTCCGTCCTTGCCTGGCTTGGTGCTCCCACGCCGGTCATCCACCGCTGTCGTCAGGAGAACCACTAATGGGCCAGAAGGTTCACCCGGGCGGTCTGCGAGTTGGCGTCATCCACGACTGGAAGTCGAACTGGATGGTGTCGAACAAGGATTTCGCAGGCGCGCTGCTCGAGGACATCAAGATCCGCGAGCACATCGTCAAGAAGCTCTCGCATGCGGGGCTGTCGGACATCCTGATCCGCAAGGACAAGCAGCGGATCACGATCGACATCTACACCGCGCGCCCCGGCATCGTGATCGGCAAGTCCGGTGTCGAGGTCGACGCGCTGCGCAAAGAAGTGCACGCGCTCACGCAGAAGAACGTTCACATCAACATCAACGAGATCAAGCGCCCCGAGCTCGATGCGAAGCTCGTCGCGCAGTCGATCGCGGAGCAGCTCCAGAACCGCGTCTCGTTCAGGCGCGCGATGAAGCGCTCGCTCGCCTCGGCGATCCGCTCAGGTGCTGCCGGTGTGAAGGTTCAGTGCTCCGGCCGTCTCGGTGGCTCCGAGATGAGCCGCTCCGAGCAGTACTCGGAAGGCCGCGTGCCGCTGCACACGATTCGTGCCGACATCGACTACGGCTTCACCGAAGCCCGCACCCCGACTGGCCGGATCGGCGTCAAGGTCTGGATCAACAAGGGCGAGATCATGCCGGCCGGTTACGGCGGAGTCCCCGGCGGTGGCAAGGAGACGCGCCTGGGCGACCAGGACACGGCTCGCCGTCGGGGTGGAGTCACCGAAGGCCTCGGCGCCTCGCGCGAGAGCGGTCGCGGCCGTCAGCAGGATCGCGAAGGACTCGGCCCGGTTCGGGGCCGTCGCCCGGGAGCCGGTGGCCAGCGCCGCAGCCAGGATCGCTCGCGCCGCCCCGACACGATCAGCGGAGACGCACCGGTCGAGGAGACCGATGTCGCCACGCCGCCGGTCGAGGATGGAGCTGAGTCGTAGATGTTGATGCCGAAGAAAACCAAGTTCCGCAAGATGCACCGTGGACGTCGTCGTGGTGACACGAAGGGTCAGGCGACCGTGCAGTTCGGGGACTACGGGATCAAGGCTCTCGACGCGGGCTGGATCACGGCTCGGCAGATCGAGGCGGCCCGGATCGCGATGACGCGCAAGATCAAGCGCGGCGGCAAGGTCTGGATCAACGTCTTCCCCGACAAGCCCTATACGAAGAAGCCGGCCGAAACCCGCATGGGCAAGGGCAAGGGCTCTCCGGAAGGCTGGGTCGCCGTGATCAAGCCCGGTCGCGTGATGTTCGAGCTCGCGGGGATTCCCGAGGAGCTTGCCAAGGAGGCGCTCTGGCTCGCGGGTCAGAAGCTGCCGATCAAGACGAAGTTCGTGAAGAGAGAGAGTGATCTTTTTGAGAGCTAGAGACCTGCGCGATCTGTCAGACGCAGAGCTGGTGGACAAGCTTGCCGAGACCCGGCAGGAGCTGTTCAACCTGCGCTTCCAGTCGGCCACCGGCGCGCTCGAGAACACGACGCGACTGAAGCTCGCGAAGCGCGAGATCGCCCGCATCCTCACGGTCCAGCACGCGCGAGCGGCGCTGCAGAAGGTGGCGAGCTAGATGGCGCCCAAGAAGCAGCCCGAGAACGAGACGCCCGAGGCCGTGGAGGCCGAAGACGTGGCCGCAGTCGAGGAGACGGCGCCGGCCGAAGAGGCAGCTGTGGAGGAGACTGTGGTCGAGGAGACACCTGAGCCGGTTGCGGAGGAAGCGCCCGTGGCCGAGGAGCCTGCCACCGAGGAGCCGGTTGCGGAAGAGCCTGCTGCAGACGAGCCCGTTGCGGAGGAAGCTCCGGCTGAGGAGCCCGCTGCTGAGGAGCCGGCCGCCGAGGAAGCTGCGCCCGAGCCTGAGGCTGAGGTCGCCGACGAGCCCGTTGAGGAGCCTGCCGCAGAGGCCGCGCCGGAAGAGCCTGCTGTCGAGGCCCCGGTCGTCGAGCCGAAGAAGAAGCGGAAGCGCCTGCCGCGCGCCCTGCGCCACAAGCATTCCAAGCCGACTCCCGAGAAGCCGAAGACCCGTAAGCCGATCGTTCGGACTGCCGCGCCGGATTCGGTTCCGGGCCGTCGCCAGGAGCGCCGCGGTGTCGTCGTCTCGGACAAGGGCGACAAGACGATCGTCGTCCAGGTCGCGGTGACGAAGCTCCATCCCAAGTACCACAAGGTCGTTCGGCGCTCGAGCAAGCTCCACGCCCACGACGAGCAGAACTCCGCCGCCATCGGTGACGTGGTTCGCATCGTCGAGACGCGTCCGCTCTCGAAGACGAAGAACTGGCGCCTGGCCGAAATCGTCGAGAAAGCGAAGTAACAGATGATCCAGCAGGAATCGAGACTGAAAGTGGCCGACAACACCGGTGCGAGGGAGATCCTCTGCATCCGCGTCGCCGGCGGCTCGCGGCGCCGGTATGCACGCGTCGGCGACATCATCACGGCCACCGTCAAGGCGGCTACGCCGAATGGCGCCGTCAAGAAGGGCGAAGTCGTGAAGGCAGTCGTCGTGCGCACGAAGAAGCCGTTCGGCCGTGACGACGGAACGCTGATCGCCTTCGACGAGAACGCGGCGGTGCTGATCGACAACGCGCGCAACCCGCGCGGAACCCGCATCTTCGGGCCGGTCGCCCGTGAGCTGCGCGAGAAGAACTTCATGAAGATTGTCTCTCTTGCTCCGGAGGTGCTGTAGATGCCCAAGATGCGTGTGAAGAAGGGCGACACCGTCCAGATGCTCAGCGGCAAGGATCGCGGCAAGCAAGGCCGTGTCATCGACGCGCGCCCGCGCGACGGGAAGGTTCTCGTCGAGAACATGAACGTGGCGATCCGCCACACGAAGCCCCAGCCGGTGCGCGACCAGAGCCGCATGGGCGGGAGTGGCATGACGCCGGGCGGCCGGATCGAGATGCCCGTCGCCGTGCCCGTGGACAACGTGATGGTCGTCTGTCCGACGTGCGGGCTTCCGACCCGGATCGGCTACGCGTTCAAGGAGCTGAAGGGCGAGACGATCAAGGTTCGCGTCTGCAAGCGCGACGGCTGCGGCCAGGAGATCGATAGCTGATGCCCCCAGTCGCGAAGTCACCCGCCAAGAAGAACGCTGCGAGCACCGAGTACGTGCCGCGCATGAAGCAGCGCTACAACGACGAGCTTCGGGCCGAGTTGAAGGACTCGCTCGGCCTGTCGTCGATCATGCAGAGCCCGACGATCACGAAGATCACCCTGAACATGGGTGTCGGTGAGGCGAAGACCGACGGAAAGCTGCTCGATCAGGCGATCGAAGAGCTGACGATCATCGCCGGCCAGCGAGCTCAGGTTCGCAAGGCGCGCAAGTCGGTCGCTCAGTTCAAGCTCCGCGAAGGCATGCCGATCGGCGCGCGCGTCACGCTCCGCGGCGACAGAATGTGGGAGTTCCTTGATCGACTCGTCTCGATCGCGCTCCCCCGCATTCGAGACTTTCGCGGCTTGAATCACAAGTCGTTCGACGGCCGCGGCAACTATTCGCTCGGCCTTCGCGAGCAGACCATCTTCCCCGAGATCGATTACGACAACGTCAAGGAGATCCGCGGCCTCGACGTTGCAATCACCACTACTGCCCAGACCGACGAGCAGGCCGAGGCGCTCTTGCGCGGCCTCGGATTGCCGCTCGTCCGTGAAGCAGAGAGCGAGTAGGAGAATCCGTTGGCCAAGAAGTCATTGATCGCGAAGCAACAGCGCACCGCCAAGTTCAAGGTGCGGAACTATTCACGCTGCAACAAGTGCGGCCGGCCGCGCGCTGTCTACAAGAAGTTCGGCCTCTGCCGCATCTGCCTGCGCGAGCTTGCCCACCAGGGGGCTATCCCCGGCATGACGAAGAGCAGCTGGTAACGCGATGCTGACCGATCCCGTAGCCGACATGCTGACCCGGATCCGCAACGCCAACAAGGCGCTGCACGATCGCACCGAGATGCCGACCTCGAGGCTGAAAGAGGAGCTGGCCCGCATCCTCAAGGAAGAGGGCTACATCCGCGACTACCGCGTCGTCGAGGACGAGGCGAAGCCGTTCCGAACCCTCGTCATTGAATTGAAATATGGTCGCAGCCGCGAGCGGGTCTTGACAGACCTGAAGCGGATCTCGAAGCCCGGTCGCCGCATCTATGCCAAGAAGGACCGCCTGCCGCGCGTCCTCGGAGGCATGGGCACCGCAATCCTGTCCACGTCACGCGGAGTGATCACGAGCCGCACTGCCGAGCGCGAAGGCCTCGGCGGCGAAGTCATTTGTTTCGTCTGGTAACGGAGTAGAAGCCATGTCCCGAATTGGAAAACAGCCCATCGATGTCCCCGCAGGCGTGCTCGTCTCGATCGATCCTGGTCGCGTGACCGTCTCCGGTCCGAAGGGCGAGCTGCGCCAGGTCGTGCCGCAGCGGATCACGATCGCCCACGAGGGCGAGGTGATCAACGTCACGCGTCCGACCGAGCGCGGCGAGGATCGCGCGCTCCACGGTCTGACCCGGACGCTCGTCGCCAACATGGTCGAAGGTGTGACGAAGGGCTTCGAGAAGCGCCTGGAGATCCAGGGCGTCGGTTACCGCGCCGCGGTGCACGGCACCGACCTCGAGCTGCTCGTCGGCTACTCCCACCCGGTGAAGATCACGCCGCGGCAGGGAATCGAATTTGAGACGCCCACTCCGACTCAGGTGATCGTGCGCGGGATCGACAAGCAGATGGTCGGCCAGACCGCTGCCGAGATCCGCCGCGTGCGCCCGCCGGAGCCGTACAAGGGCAAGGGCATTCGTTACGAAGGCGAGCACGTTCGCCGGAAGGTTGGAAAGCGCGCATGAGCACCCTCACCACACGTCAGGCGCGCGAGCGCCGTCACCGCCGCGTCCGCGGCAAGATCTCCGGCACCGCCGATCGGCCGCGGCTCGCCGTCTTCCGCTCGAACCGCGGCGTCTTCGCGCAGCTCGTCGACGACATCAGCGGCAAGACGCTTGCCGGTGCGAACTGGAAGGGCCTGCCGAAGTCGTTCAAGGGCGACAAGCAGGCTCAGGCCCATGAAGTCGGCAAGGCTGTCGCGGCGGCTGCAAAGAAAGCAGGCATCGAATCGGTGGTCTTCGACCGCGGTGGGTACCTGTACCACGGACGGATCAAGGCGCTCGCCGACGGCGCGCGCGAGGGAGGACTGATTTTCTAGTGGCTGTCGACGTAACTGAGTCCAGAGAGCTGAAGGAGCGCGTTGTCGAGATCAACCGCGTCGCCAAGGTGGTCAAGGGCGGACGGCGTTTCTCGTTCACCGCTCTGGTCGTGATCGGCGACGAGGTCGACCGCGTCGGCGTCGGCTATGGGAAGGCGCGCGAAGTGCCGCTTGCGATCTCGAAGGCCGTCGACGATGCGAAGAAGAACCTCTTCACCGTGGCGAAGCACGGTCAGACGATCACTCACCGCTCGCTCGGACAGTTCGGCGCGGCTCGCGTCCTGCTTCGCCCGGCTTCTCCCGGTACCGGCGTGATCGCCGGCGGCGGTGTTCGCGCCGTGCTCGAGCTGGGCGGCATCCGCGACGTGCTCGCGAAGTCGCTCGGAACGACGAACCCGATCAACATGCTGAAGGCCGCCGAGGTGGCGCTGCGCGAGCTGCGCCGCCCCGAGGATGTCGCCAAGGCGCGCGGCAAGTCGATTCGCGACGTGTTGCCGGCCAAGAACGACGACGAGGACGATGCGGCTCCGGCTGCGACCGGGGAGGTGAGCACCGATGGCGAAGCTTCGACTGACGCAGACGCGTAGCGCGATCGGGCAGTCTCCGCGGCATCACGGGACGCTTCGCGCGCTCGGCCTCGGCCGAATCGGCAAGACTCGTGACCACGACGACAACCCTGTGATCGCTGGCATGCTTCGTAAGGTCCGGCATCTGGTCAAGATCGAGAACGTCTGATGAGCGAAGAGCTGAATCTCTCCAATCTGCAACCGGCACAGGAGCGCGTCGAGCGCAAGCGTGTCGGCCGCGGCCTGGGCTCCGGCAAGGGCCGCTACTCCGGCCGCGGGATCAAGGGCCAGAAGTCGCGCTCGGGCTCGCACATGATGCGCGCCGGCTTCGTCGGCGGCCAGATGCCGCTTGCGATGCAGCTGCCGAAGCTCCGCGGTAACACCTCGCGCGACGCGATGCCGATCGGGCCGTTCCGCACCTACACGCAGCCCGTGAATCTCCGCGATCTCGAGCGCTTCGATGCGGGAACCGAGGTGACGGTCGAGCTCCTGAAGGCAAACGGCCTGATCCGCTCGATCCGCAAGGACGTGAAGCTGCTCGGCACGGGCGAGCTGACGAAGAAGCTGACGATCGTCGTCCACTCGGCCTCCGCAACGGCGCAGGAGAAAGTCTCTGCAGCCGGCGGCACGCTGACGCTCCTGAAGGAGCCGAAGGTGAAGAAGGTGCGTAAGCGCAAGGCCGCAGCAAAGAAGGCCGACGAGACGGCTGATGTCGAAGAGGTCGCCGCGACCGACGACGCACCAGTCGCCGAGGCCGAGGACGTCACGACCGACGAGGCAGACACGGCGACGGACGAGCAGGAAGGCGAGGAGTAACTCCTGTTTTCCTGGCTCGCCAACGCATGGCGAGTCCCGGAGCTTCGGCGCCGGGTGCTCTTCACCGCTGCTGTTCTCGCGGCCTACAGGCTCGGCTCGTGGATGCCCGCACCGGGCGTCGACTCGGCCACGATTCAGGCGTATTTCGCCGGTAACGGCGGCACGGTTCTCGGCCTGCTGAACCTCTTCAGCGGCTCGGCGCTCTCGCGCTTCTCGCTCTTCGCGCTCGGGATCATGCCGTACGTCACGGCCTCGATCATCATGCAGCTCCTCACCGTCGTCGTTCCGACGCTGGAGCAGCTGCAGAAGGAAGGCGAGGCCGGCTACGCCAAGATCAACCAGTACACGCGCTACCTGACCGTCTTCCTCGCGGCGGCGCAGAGCACCGGCTACTCGTATCTCTTCGAGCGCCAGGGCGCGCTGCACTCGGACACCGGCCGCATCGTCCTGATCGTGATCACGCTCACCGCCGGGACGACGCTCCTGATGTGGATGGGCGAGCTGATCACGAAGCGCGGGATCGGCAACGGGATCTCGCTGCTGATCTTCGCCTCGATCCTCACCTCTGCCCCCGCGGGCATCAACGCGTGGATCAACGGCGGCCCGTTCGAGAAGCTCTTCTTCCCGATCGTCGCGATCGGGATCGTCGTCGCCGTCGTCTTCATGCAGGAAGGCCAGCGCCGGATTCCGATCCAGTACGCGAAGCGGATGGTCGGTCGGCGCGAGACCGCCGGCGGCTCGACCTACCTGCCGCTGCGGGTGAACATGGCGGGCGTGATCCCGGTCATCTTCGCGGCCGCGATCATGGCGTTCCCGCCGACGGTCGGCCAGTTCTTCCCGCAGACGCAGAACTTCATCAACGCCCACTTCTCGCCCACGAACTGGGCCTACCTGCTCGTCGAGGGCGGGATGATCGTCGTCTTCACCTACTTCTACACGGCCGTGCAGTTCAACCCGGTCGATCAGGCCGACAACCTGCGCAAGTACGGGGGCTACATCCCGGGCATCCGTCCGGGCCCGCCGACCGCTCAGTACCTCGATCGCGTGCTGACGAGGCTGACGCTGCCCGGGTCGCTCTATCTGGCCGCGATCGCAGTGCTGCCGTCCCTCTTTATCCGCTACGGCGGGTTCTCCCAGGCCACCTCGCGCGCGCTCGGCGGCACCTCGGTACTGATCGTCGTCGGTGTCGCGCTCGACACGATGCGCCAGATGCAGTCGCAGATGATGATGCGCTCCTACGAGGGCTTCCTGAAATGAACCTGCTTGTCCTCGGCCCGCAGGGCTCGGGCAAGGGGACGCAGGGGGCGCGGATCGAGGCGGAGTACGGGATTCCCCATGTATCCACCGGCGCCATGTTTCGCGATGCGATTGCCGCTCGCTCGGAGCTCGGGTTGAGGGTCGAGCCGATCCTCGCGGCCGGGGAGCTCGTCCCCGACGACGTGACCGTTGCCCTGATCCGCGAGCGCCTGAGCGCGCCGGATGCCGCGAACGGCTTCATCCTCGACGGCTTTCCGCGCAACCTGGTTCAGGCGGATGAGCTCGACTCGATGCTGAGCGAGATCGGCCGCCGACTCGACGCCGTCCTCTTCTTCGACCTCCCTGACGACGTCGCGATCGAGCGGATGAAGGCCCGCGATGGACGCGGTGACGACACCCCCGAGGTGATCGCACGGAGGCTCGAGATCTACCATGACCAGACGGCGCCGGTCGTCGAGCACTACCGGGCGGCCGGAAAGCTCGTGCCGCTGCACGCGGAGCGGTCGATGGACGAGGTCTACGCAGAGATCAAGGAAGCACTCGGTTGATCATCAGAAAATCACCCCAGGAGATCGAGAAGATGGCGCGAGCCGGCGCGATCGTCGCCGACACGCTCGCGCTGCTCGACGAGCGTCTCGAGCCGGGGATCAGCATGATCGAGCTCGACCGGATTGCGGAGGAGCACATCAGGGCGCGGGGCGGAGTCCCGACGTCGAAGGGCTACAAGGGCTTCCCGGCGGCGATCTGCATCTCCCCGAACGACATGATCGTGCACGGCATCCCGGGCGAGTATCAGGCGCGCGAAGGGGACATCATCACCTTCGACATCGGCGTCACGAAGGACGGGATGATCGCGGATGCCGCAGCGACCTCGGCGGTCGGCGAGATCTCAGCCGAGGCGAGGCGCCTGCTCGACGTCTGCCTCGCGGCGCTCGAGGCCGGGATCGAAGCTGCGCAGGTCGGTGCGGTGGTCGCCGATATCTCGCGCGCAGTCCAGACCGTGACCGAGGATGCCGGATTCTCCGTCGTGCGCAGCCTCGTCGGGCACGGAGTGGGCCGTCATTACCACGAGGATCCGCAAGTGCCGAACTTCGTCACCTCCTACCCGGGCCCCGAGCTCCGGGAGGGCATGACGATCGCGATCGAGCCGATGATCACGGCCGGAGGCCCCGAGGTGTTCGTGCATGACGACGACTGGTCGATTTCGACCACAGATGGCTCGCTGGCTGCTCATTTTGAGCACACGGTCGCGATCTCGAAGGAGGGGCCGCAAATCCTCACGAAATCCGCACGGGTCCTGGTACCATGACGACTCGCGGCAGCTAAGCCGTGCTTTTTTGTGTCCGAAAGACTGACTAAACGAGAAGAGGTTGGCCAGCAAGGAAGAGAAGATTGAAGTCGAGGGCGAGGTTACCGAGGCCCTTCCGAGCACGATGTTCCGAGTCAAGCTCGATGGTGGCCACGACGTTCTCGCAACGATCTCCGGGAAGATGCGAAAGCACTACATCCGCATCCTTCCGGGCGACAAGGTCAACGTCGAACTCTCTCCCTATGACCTCAATCGCGGTCGAATCACCTACCGCCACCGTTCCTAACAGCCCGCCCGAGAAAGCCTGCCAATGAAAGTACGTCCATCAGTGAAAGTCATGTGTGAGCGTTGCCGCGTGATCAAGCGGCACGGCCGCGTGCTCGTGATCTGCTCGAACCCCCGTCATAAGCAGCGGCAGGGCTAATGGCTCGGATCGCCGGCGTCAACCTCCCGAACACCAAGCGGCTCGAGATCGGGCTGACCTACATCTACGGCATCGGGCAGTCGAGCGCGCGCAAGATCTGCGCAGCGCTGGATCTGTCGCCGGACACGAAGGTTCGGGATCTGACCGAGGACGAAGTTGCGAAGCTTCGCGAGCACATCGATGCGACGTTCCAGGTCGAGGGCGACCTTCGCCGCGAGCGGACGCAGGCGATCAAGCGCCTGTCCGAGATCGGCGCGTATCGCGGCCTGCGCCATCGCCGCAACCTGCCGGTGAACGGCCAGCGCACGAAGACCAATGCCCGCACCCGCAAGGGCGCGAAGAAGACCGTCGGCCGCGGCAAGAAGGCCAAATAACGTGGCGCCTCCTCGTAAAGCAGCGACCCGCGGTCGCACCCGCCGCCGCGTCCGCAAGAACATCGCGATCGGCCAGGCGCACATCAAGACCTCGTTCAACAACACGATCGTCGCCCTCACCGATCCGCAGGGCAACGTGATCGTCTGGGAGTCCGCCGGCTCGGCCGGCTTCAAGGGCTCCCGCAAGTCCACTCCGTTCGCCGCGCAGGTGACCGCGGACGCCGCCGCCCGGAAGGGCATGGAGCACGGCCTGCAGAAGGTCGAGGTCTTCGTGAAGGGGCCCGGCTCCGGACGCGAGACAGCGATCCGCTCGCTCCAGGCCGCCGGCCTCGAGATTCTCGGCGTCAAGGACGTCTCGCCGCAAGCTCATAACGGCGTCCGCCAGAAGAAGCGGAGGCGCGTTTAAGTCATGGCCCGAGATACCGGTCCCAAGTGCAAGCAGTGCCGTCGCGAAGGCATGAAGCTCTTCCTGAAGGGTGAGCGCTGCCTGACCGAGAAGTGCGCGATCGAGCGCCGCAGCTACCCGCCGGGTGAGCACGGCCGCGGCCGCATCAAGCAGTCCGAGTACCTGCTGCAGCTGCGCGAGAAGCAGAAGGCGCGCCGCTACTACGGGCTGCTCGAGACCCAGTTCCGCAACTACTACGCCAAGGCGACGCGCCAGGGCGGCGTGACGGGTGACAACCTGCTGCGCATGCTCGAGACGCGTCTCGACAACGTGATTTACCGGCTCGGCTTCGCTGCCTCGCGCTCACAGGCCCGGCAGCTCGTCCGCCACGGTCACTTCTCCGTGAACGGGCGCCGAGTGAACATCCCGAGCTACCAAGTGAAGCCGGATGACGTCATGACGCTGAAGGTCGGCTCCACTGCGGCCCAGGTCGTCCGCGACGCCACCGACCTGACCGCCGCCGTCGCTCCGTGGCTCCAGGCGGACCACGAAGGGCTGACCGGCAAGGTGCTCAAGTGGCCCGAGCGTGCGGAGATCGACACGCCGGTCCAGGAACAGTTGATCGTCGAGCTCTACTCCAAGTAGCTCGGCAACTCCACGAAAGGAAGCTATGGCTGCACCCAGCATCGTCACCGATTTTCAAGTTCCGAAGATCACCCACGAGGAAGTCAAGGAAAACCGTGGCGTCTTCGTGATCGAGCCGCTCGACCGCGGCTTTGGCTACACGTTCGGCAACTCGTTGCGCCGCGTGCTGCTCTCGTCGCTCGAGGGCGCCGCTGTCACCTCGGTGAAGATCGAGGGCGTCGCGCACGAGTTCACGACGCTGGTCGGAGTCCGGGAGGACGTCACGGACGTCATCCTCAACCTGAAGCAGCTCGTCTGCATCCTGCACGGCGATTCTCCCGAGGTCGAGGTTCGGCTGACGGCGAAGGGCGAAGGCACGATCACGGCCGCTGACATCGAGGCGCCCGCTGACCTGGAGATCCTGAATCCGGAGCTCGAGATCGCGAACCTCTCGTCGAAGGGCCGGCTCGAGATCACGATCACGATCGGCCGCGGCCGCGGCTACATGCCGGCCGAGGGCAACCGTGGGCAGGCTCACACGATCGGCGTCATTCCCGTCGACTCGGCGTTCTCGCCGGTTCGCCGCGTCACCTACGACGTCGAGGCAGCCCGTGTCGGCCAGCGCACCGACTACGACAAGCTCACCCTCGACGTGACGACGAACGGCTCGATGGATCCGAAGGACGCCATCGCGCAGGGCGCCGAGATCCTGATCCGCCAGCTCGCGATCTTCACCGACCTCGAGAAGATCGAGGGCTTCGGTGTCGAGGCGCCCGTGGTCGACGGTGCCTCTGTCGGACACGACGTCTCGCTCGCTCACGGGATGGAGAACTTCCCGATCGAGGAGCTCGAGCTTGGTGTTCGCTCGTACAACTGCCTCAAGCGGGTCGGCATCGAGACGATCGGCGACCTCGTCACGAAGAGCGAGAACGAGCTTGCCTCGATCCCGAACTTCGGCCGGAAGTCGATCGAAGAGGTCAAGGAAACGCTGGCTCAGCACGGCCTTCGCCTCCGTGGCGACAACGGGACTCCTTCCGAGGCCTAGATGCGCCACGCTCGCACAGGAAAGAAGCTCGGGCGCGATCACGCGCACCGCAAGGCGCTCTACGCGAACCTTGCGAGTGCGCTGATCGAGCACGGGCGGATCAAGACGACCGTCACGAAGGCGAAGGCCGTGAAGCCAATCGCCGAGCAGATGATCACGCTCGGTCGACGCGGCGATCTCCACGCGCGCCGCCAGGCGGTTGCATTCCTGCGCTCGAAGGACGTCGTCCACAAGCTGTTCGCCGAGATCGGCCCGCGCTTCGCCGATCGTCCGGGTGGCTATTCGCGGATCATCAAGATCGGCCCGCGCGCCGGCGACGCTGCCGAGATGGTCTATCTCGAGCTGCTCGACGAGCCGGTTGTCGTGAAGGAGCGGACATCCGCTGCTGAGGAAGCGACGCCGGTCGAGACGGAAACCGAGGCCGCTGCCGAGACCGAGGCGACCGAAGAAGGCGCCGACGAGGAAGCAGCCGACGAGCCCGAGGTTGAAGCTGAGGCCGACGCCGAGCCCGAGGCCGAGGCTGACGCCGCAGTCGAAGCGGCACCCGCAGCCGAGACGGAGGTCGAGGCCGCAGGAGAAGCCGAGCCCGTCGTCGAGGACGCCGCTCCGGAAGTCGAGGCAGTTGCCGAAGAGGCGCCTGCCGGCGACGACGAAGAAGCCGAACCAGCCTCGAAGTAGTTACGCGCTCGAGCCGATGACGGTGCCGACGATCGCGATGATCGCGCCGGCCAGCGTCACGTGGGCGAGCGACCTCACGAAGCTCACCTGGAAGAAGCGTGAGCGCAGCACCGCGAGGGCGATCAGCTCGAATGCCACGACGAAGGCTGCTGTCACGACCGCCGTGTGGTAATCGGTGATCAGGAACGGCAGCGTGTGGAGGATCCCCCCGATGAACGTCCCGCTGCCGGTGATCGCGCCCCGGGCGAAGGGGCTGCCACGTCCGGTGAGCTCCCCCGTGTCAGAGAGAGCTTCCGAGTACGCCATCGAGATGCCTGCTCCGATCGCGGTCGCGAGACCGGCGACGAACGCGGCATGCGGCCTGTGCGTGTAGAAGACGATCCCGAAGATCGGCGCGAGCGTCGAGAGCGACCCGTCGATCAGCCCGACCATGGCAGGCTGCACACGCTGGAGAAGGAAGTTGTGTTCGCTCACAAACTTAGTGTATCCATCAACAAGCAAAAGCCTAGATCATAAGGAAGGCCATACAAGTGAAGTCAGGAAGCCCTGACGCGCGACTGAAACTGACGATCTCCTACGACGGGACGGGGTTTCGGGGCTGGGCGCGACAGCCCGGCGAGCGAACCGTCGAAGGAGAGCTTCGCGCAGCGCTCGGACGGACGTACGGCTCGTACGCAGGGCTCGCGATCGCGGGGCGCACGGACACCGGCGTGCACGCGCTCGCGAACGTCGCCTCGCTCGATGCCTGGGGCGGCCCTCCGCCCGATCGTGCGGTCGAGGCGCTGAACGCGACGCTTCCGGGCGACCTCGCAATCGTCCACGTCGAGAAGGCCGCCTCAGACTTCAACGCTCGCTATTCGGCCCGAGCGCGCTCATATCGCTATCGCGTCTGGCAGCCTCGCAAACGGTCGCCTTTCGAGCTCCGCCGCTCCTACTGGCACCCGCGCAAGCTCGATCTGGACAGGCTGAACCGATCGGCCGCGCTGCTCGTTGGCGAGCACGACTTCCACGCGTTCACGCCGGCCGAGACCCAGCACTCGATCTTCGTGCGAACGGTGCACGCTGCCGAGTGGCACGCACGAGGGGATGCGATCGAGCTCGAGATCACGGCCAACTCGTTTCTGCGCCATATGGTGCGCACGCTCGTCGGGACGATGCTCGTTCAGGAGCCGAAGAAGATCGCGAAGCTGCTGGACGGTGCGCCGCGCGCGGCGGCCGGGCCGACTGCCCCGCCGTGGGGCCTCTACCTGGTCGAGGTCGCTTACGACTGAGCGCAGGTCGCCGGCGTCGTCCACTGATTCGTCGAGAGGCTCCCAGGGCCGCTCGGGGACTGTTTGAAGCCTTGCGGAATGACGATGGTCGTGCTGAGCAAGTTCGACGCAGTGCGCGGCAGCCAGCTGATCGCGGTCGTGACGGCCCCGAGCCGCGTCTGGACGGGCAGATAGGTCAGCGGATCGACCCAGAGCTCGACGGGCTGCTCGCGCAGGCGCAGCGTCGTGCGGCCCTCGGCGATGGCAGGCCCGAGTGTCGTTGCGGTCCCGCCGGCAATGGCTTGCCGCACCGCGAGTGAGCCACCCGCCGAGCTGACGTCGGTGCTCGTGTACGCGTGTGGTGCGGTCGTGGTGGCGGACATCCACGAGCGCGTAGCGAAGGTGACGGTGACGCTGCGCACCGTCTTTCCGTCCCAGGTCGATCCCGTTTCGCCGATCAGCCGGCCTTGAGCGTCGAAGGAGAGCGTTCTGGACTGTCCTGTCACGGGATCGGTCCAGCTCTCCTGTCGCGTGCCGTCGCTCGACTTCGCGATCTCGTAGCGAATGCTCGTCTTGAGGGAATCCAGCGCCTGCTGCCCCTGCGCCGTGAGGGGAACTGCGTTCACGCTCGAGCAGCCGGCGGCCTTGTCGTTCTCCGGAGGCCAGAACGAGACGGCGGCGATCACCGTGCCACCGGCAACGAGGACGAGCGCGATCGTGAGCCGCAGACGGACGTGCATCGAGGAAGCCTATGGCCTGGGTACGATCGAATGATGCGCTTCCCTGTCGTCCTCTTCGACCTCGACGGCACCCTGATCGACTCGACGCCGATGATTCTGGCGTCGTTCCAGCACGCCACGAAGACCGTGCTCGGCGAGGCGGTGCCCGACGAGGAGATTTTTGCGATCGTCGGCGGCCCGACCCTCGAAGCGCAGATGCGCTCGTTTTCCCCGGAGCACGTCGACGAGCTGATCGCCGTCTACCGCGCGCACAACACGCCGCTGCACGACCAGCTCGAGCTCTGCGCAGGCATGGGGGAGGTGCTCGAGACGCTGAAGGCCGAAGGCCGCAAGCTCGGGATCGTCACCTCGAAGCGCCGTCCCACCGCTCAGCTGGCGCTCGACCGCCTGCAGATCGAATCGTATTTCGACACGATCGTCACCTCCGACGAGACGGCGGCCCACAAGCCGAGCCCCGAGCCCGTGCTCCTGGCGCTCGAACGGCTCGGAGCCGCTCCAGGCGACGCCGTCTACGTCGGCGACTCGCCCTTCGACGTCGGCGCGGCACGCGCCGCGGGCGTGTTCTCGGTTGCCGTCAGCTGGGGTGGGATGCACAACGTCGAGGAGGCGGACGCTGTCGTTGCGACGACGGAGGAGTTGCTTGCCGTCCTCTGACCTGGCGGCTTCCGAGCGGGCAGACGAGCTGCGTGAGCAGCTCCGTCGCTGGAGTTACGCGTACTACGTGCTCGACGAATCCGTTGACGACGCGACCTACGACCGAAGTTACGACGAGCTCGTCGAGCTCGAGAAGGCTCACCCCGAGCTCGTCACTCCGGACTCGCCGACGCAGCGCGTTGGTGCGCCGCTCTCGGAGCGCTTCCAGAAGGTGACGCATCTCGAGCCGATGGGCTCGCTCGAGAAGGTCACGACCCCCGAGGAGATCGAGAAGTGGGCGGCAGATGTCCGCAAGCGCCTCGACTCTGACGAGCCGGTCGCCTACGTGCTCGAGCCGAAGATCGACGGGCTCGCAATCAATCTCACCTACGAGAACGGAGTCTTCGTCCGCGGCGCGACGCGCGGCGACGGAATCGTCGGCGAGGACGTCACCGTCAACCTGCGGACGATCAAAGCGATCCCGCTGCGGATGCGCGGAGACGATGTTCCCGCCGTGCTCGAGGTGCGCGGCGAGGTGTACCTGCCGATTTCGGGCTTCCGCGAGCTGAACGAGCGGCTCGTCGGCACGGGCCAGAAGCTTGCTCCGAATCCGCGCAACGCCGCGGCCGGGTCGCTGCGGCAAAAGGATTCCTCGATCACCGCCTCGCGGCCGCTCTCGACCTGGATCTACGGCGTCGGCTACCGGGAAGGGCTCGAGCTCACGTCGCACGCAGAGGAGCTCGCGTGGCTGCGCGAGCACGGTTTCCGCACGAATCCGTTTGCGGAGCGGCTCGAGTCGATCGACGAGGTCGTGCAAGCGTGCATCGCGTGGGAGCAGCGTCGCGTCGAGCTCGACTACGAGATCGACGGGATCGTGATCAAGGTCGACTCGCTCGCGCAGCAGGCCGCTCTTGGCTCGCTGCATTCCCGCCCGCGCTGGGCACGAGCCTTCAAATGGGCTCCGATGACGGCCGAGACCATGCTCGAGAAGATCATGATCCGCGTCGGCCGAACCGGTGCGCTCAATCCCTGGGCGATCATGGAGCCGGTCGAAGTCGGCGGCGTCACGGTCTCACGCGCGACGCTGCACAACGAAGAGGACATCAACCGCAAGGAGATCCGAGAGGGCGACCGCGTGATCGTGCAGCGCGCCGGCGACGTGATCCCCCAGATCGTCGGCCCCGCCGGCCCGCATGTGAAAGGGACGAAGGAGTTCCGGATGCCGGAGCGCTGCCCGCTCTGCGACACGCCGGTCGTGAAGCCCGAGGGCGAGGTGAAGCACTACTGCCCGAACCGGGCCTGCCCCTCGCGCGGCCTCGAGACCCTGATCAACTGGGTCGGGTCTGCGGCCGACATCGATGGCGTCGGCGAGCAGTTCGTGCGCCGCCTCTGGGCCGAGGGCCTTCTGCGCTCGATGCCGGATCTCTACAAGCTGACCGCCGCCCAGCTGCTCGAACTGGACGGGTACGCCGAGATCTCCGCGACGAACGCGATCGCGTCGATCGAGGCGTCGCGGACGGCGATCCCGTTCCGGCGGATTCTCTACGGGTTGAACATCCCGGATGTCGGCTGGGTGACGGCCCAGAATCTCGCCCGCCACTTCGGCTCGATCGACAAGCTGCTCGCAGCGACCCAGGAGGATCTCGTCGAATGCGAGGGGATCGGCCCGGAGCGCGCCGAGGCGATTGTCGAGTGGTTCCGCGACGAGGACAACATCAAGCTTGTCGAGGAGCTGCGGGCGCTCGGCCTCAACTTCGAAGCCGACGAAGGAGACCGGCCGAAGGAAGGCCCGCTGACGGGCAGCCAGTACGTGATCACGGGCACGCTCGAGTCGTTCACGCGCGAGCAGGCAACCGCAGCGCTCGAGGAGCTCGGCGCCAAGGTGTCCGACAACGTCTCGAAGAAGACGACGGGCGTGATCGTCGGAGAGAGCCCGGGTCGAAGCAAGTTGACGAAGGCGGAAGCGGTCGGCGTGCCGGTGCTCACCGAAGCCGATCTGAACGGTCTTCTAGACCAGTCCTGAGCGCACCGCGTAGACCGCGGCCTGGATCCGGTTCTCGATCTGGAGCTTCATCAGGATGTTCGAGATGTGGTTCTTCACCGTCTTTGGGCTGATCTTGAGATCGAGCGCGATCTGACCGTTGTCCTTGCCGTTTGCGATCAGCTTCAGCACCTCGAGCTCCCTGGTGGACAGCTCGGAGCTGATCCGGGTCGCTTCGTGCTCGGAATGGCTCGTGGCGCGGAGGCGCTGCAGCACCTTCGTCGCGATCGCGGGTGAGACGAGCGACTCGCCGGCCGCTGCGGCGCGGATCCCGGCCAGAAGCTCGTCGATCGAGGCGTTCTTCAGCAAGTAGCCGCACGCGCCCGCGAGGATCGCCTCCAGCACGTCCGAGTCGAGATCGGAGACCGTCAGCACGACGACGCGCGAGAGGGGCGCCAGCATCGCGATCTGACGTATGGCCTCGACCCCGTTCATCCCGGGCATGTTCAGATCCATCAGCACGACTTCAGGAGCGAGGTCGCGCACCTGGCGCAGTGCCTCCGCGCCGGTGTCGGCCTCGCCCGCGATCAGCACCCCTTGGTCTTCGAGCAGGTTCCGCAGACCCGTGTGAAACAGGTCATGGTCATCGACGATCAGGACTCGCGGCGAGAGCCCCTCGTCGGGACGGTCCGCTGCTTTGCTCATGCCCGCTCGCTCGCTCTAGTGCAGCGTGATCGTCACGGTGCGACGACCCCAGAAGTCTGCCTGTGCGACTGACGGGAACCAGAGGTCGAGGCGATCGCCGATGATCGCGCTCCCGACGTCGGCTGCGATCGCCTCGCCATATCCAGGGATCCAGAGATGCGTCCCGAGTGGAATCACGCGCGGATCCACGGCGACGACACCCCAGCCGACGGGCAGGCCGGTCGCGGTTCGACCGGAGAGCGAGTATCCGGTGATGCTCATCGTCACCGTTCGGCCCCCGGCAAACGGGGTTGTGTCCGCGCCGGGCCCAAGGGTGGCCACCGTTGCCGCGGGCGCAGAGCCCGTGAGTTGGGCCGAGAGCGATTCGGCCGCTCGCACCTGCTGCTCGATCCGCTGGATGTCGGCATTGTTCAGCGCCTGCTTCGCAGCGAGCTGAGAGATGTAGGCCGTGCGAGCTGCCCGCGTCGAGACAAGCGAGGCCTCAGTCGCCGTAGCGGCCTCGAGTGCCAGGTTCAGGCGAGTCGTTTCGGCTGTCAGGGCGGCTGAGGCCGCCATGAGCTTTGCCCGGGCCGAGTGCAGCTCCGAGAGCACGCGGTCATTCACGGATGCGACGCGCTTGATGTTGTCGAGATCGGTGACCGCATCGTCGAGCGACTTCGCCCCGAGCACGACTTCGATCGGGCTGATCTCACCCTGCTCGTAGAGGTGACGGAGCTGTGAGGCGAGCTGATGCTCGGAGATCTGCTCGCCCAGCCGGTCGACCTGGATGATCTGTGCAAGATTCGCCCGCTGGACCCGAAGCCGCGCGGCATCGGCCTGCAGTGTCGAAAGGCGGGAATCCGACGCCGCGAGCCGCGAGTCGAGCGAGTAGATGCTGAGCACGGCGGAACGCGACCGCGCGGCGAGATCGGCGTTTTCGGCTCGCAGGGTGGCGGTGCGCTTGGCCGGGCTTCCGCCGAGAGCGGGCAGGACCACGACGAGACCGGCAGCCGCAAAAACAGCAAGCAGCCGCACGAGCGGAGAATGACCCAGCCCGAACACGGGGCGGGACCGTACCACAGCTGCAGGCTCAAAAGGAAGCCCAGCACACGCGAGATTCGGCGCCGGGCGGACGGTTCCTTGTTGCTCCTGTCCGGACAGATTGGTAACCTCCCCGACTCGTGACGTACCGGCTCTCCCGGTGCGCTCGTCGTATCCCCGGCGTTGGGGACGTCGTTTCACGGCGGCGAAGACGAGTGCCGTACCTCTTGTTCGGGAT
Organism: Gaiellaceae bacterium; assembly: GCA_035550275.1. Taxonomy (GTDB): domain Bacteria; phylum Actinomycetota; class Thermoleophilia; order Gaiellales; family Gaiellaceae; genus PALSA-600. Next base: position 49,160 of record DASZPQ010000092.1, read on the forward strand.
CCTTGCGGCCCTTTCTGGCGCAGTCCCCGCATTCGCCACCCCTCCGGGCTCGATCTCGGCGAAGCAGAGCGAGGCCCGGCAGATCTACGCGCAGGTGCAGCAGCTGAACGCGAACCTGGCGAAGGCAGACGAGCAGGTCAACTTTGCGAACTACAAGCTCGCGAGCGTCCAGCACGAGATCAAGGTCAACCGGCGCGAGCTGAAAGTCGCCCAGCTGAATCTGAAGAAGAGCCAGAAGATGATCGCCGAGCGGCTCGTCTCGCTCTACACGACGCCGCCGAGCTCGACACTCGAGGTGATCCTCGGCGCGAAGAGCCTCGACCAGATCCTGACGAGCGTCGACAGCGAGCACCGCGTCTCGTCGGTCGACACGCAGGTGATTGACCAGGTGCAGACATTCAAGTCCGCGGTCAAGCGCCGCGGACAATGGCTCGCGTCGGCCAACATGCAGGCGCGCCAGCTGCTGGCACAGCGCCAGCGCGTGCTCGCCTCGGTGACGCGCCAGCGCGACGAGCGCACCCATTTGCTCTCCGAGATCCAGGGCCAGATCGCGACGCTGCAGGCCGAGCAGATCGCGGCCGAGCAGGCGGCTGCCCGGCAGGCACGGGCGAATCTTGCCGAGGCAGAAGGGCAGGTCCTCTCCTCGGCGACCGTGATCGGAGCGACCGGCCAGGTGCCCGGCAGCAATCCCGTGTTGCCCGCCTCGAGCTATTCGGGCGTGGTCGGCGTGGCGATGCGCTATCTCGGAACGCCGTATGTCTGGGCCGGCGCGGCTCCCGGCGGCTTCGACTGCTCGGGGCTCGTCATGTACTCCTACGCGCAGGTCGGCGTCTCGCTTCCGCATTCGTCCTACGCGATGTGGGATTACGGCGTCGCCGTCTCGAAGGATCAGCTCGAGCCTGGTGACATCGTCTTCTTCGATGGGCTCGGGCACGTTGGGCTCTACGTCGGCGGCGGGGACTTCATCCAGGCACCGCAGACCGGCGACGTCGTGAAGATCTCGAGCCTGAACGACGGGTACTACGCCTCGAACTACGTCGGCGCGCGCCGCATTCTCTAACGCGGCGGGTTTGGGCAGGACGCTGCCCCGGGAAAGCGAATAGGGCACGTCCGCTCTACACTTTTCCCCGCAGATGCGCACAACCTGGAACGGATCACTCAGCTTCGGCCTCGTCAGCATCCCTGTCGGGCTTGCGCCTGCCACGGCCGCCTCGGCCCGCCAGTCGGACGTTCAGTTCAAGATGCTCCACCGCGAGTGCCTGACGCCGATCAAGCAGAAGCGCTGGTGCCCGGTGCACGACGTCGAGGTCGGCCCTGACGAGATCGTGCCCGGGTGGGAGGCGACGAAAGGCACGTTCATTCCGGTCGAGGACTCCGAGCTCGAGGCGATCGAGCAGCACAACACCTCCCGGGCGATCGACATCACGAGCTTCGTGAAGCTCGCCGAGGTCGATCCGGTCTACTTCGACCGCACCTACTACCTCGTCCCTTCGGGCACGGAGGCGCAGCGCCGGCCATATTCGCTGCTGCTCGAGGCGATGAAGCAGGAGGGCGTCGCGGCGCTCGGCTCGTTCGTGCTCGCCGGGAAAGAGAAGCTCTGCCTGATTCGCGTGAAAGGCGAGGCGCTCGCGCTCGAGACGCTGTTCGTCTCGGAAGACGTGAAGAGCCAGTCGGAAATCGACGAGGCGCTTGCTTCGTCGGAAGTGCGCGGTCCCGAGCTCGAGCTCGCGCGTCAGATCATCGGGAGCCTCGAAGCGCCGTTCGATCCGAAGTCCCTGCACAGCGACTACCGCGACTCGCTCCGGAGCCTGCTTCAGGCGAAGCTCGAGGGCCATGAGATCGAGCTGCCCGAGCCGGAGGCCGCCGAAGAGACGCCGGTCGCCGATCTGCTCGAAACCTTGCGCGCGTCCGTCTCGGCTGCCAAGAAAGCGCAGCCGAAGAAGAAGACCGCAGCGAAGGCGGCGCCCAAGCGGGCAGCCGCCAGCCGGAAATAGCTTCGCCGCTTAGTGCTTGACGGCGGTCGCGCCGATGACCTGAAGCTGGGCCTGGAACAGCGTCTTGTCGATCTTGCGTGACAGAACACAAGGCGCAGTGCGCGATACTTCACGCCTTATGGTCACGAAGCTAGTCCTGGCGTTCGCTGCTCTTGCCGTAGCGCTTGTGGCGTCGGCTTGCTCATCCTCGGCCAACGCCGCGGGATCGAAGTACAGCGCGGCTCAGGTAACGGCAGCCTTCGATGAGGCTGGGATCTCACTCTCATCGTTTTCTGGGTTCGGATTCCCGGAGTTCGTGGACTTCTCCCGGAGCACAGGTCAGAACCCGTGGCTTGACGTCGACGTCTATCCGAGCGCGACCTATCCCACGATCGCGTCAGCGGCCACAATGCGGGTGCAGAAGCTGAACTACAAGGGCTACGCATTGACACGAACTCGGAACGTGTTGATCTGGGTGTTGCGTTCCGCTCCCCACTCCTATGCACAACGGGTGCGGACAGCGATACGGGATCTGACACGACGCAGCTGATCGTTCCGCAAGCGTTTTGTCAGTTCTTCGACTTAGTGCATGACCCCGCTGTTCGCGTGGATTCTCTCCGAAGCATTTTGCGTCGCCGCAAAGAGCGTCTTGTCGATCTTGCCCTGGTAGATCGGGACGTGCTCCTCGAAGCAGATCCGGATTACTTCTTCACGCTCGATCCCGACTTCTTTCGACAATTCGTCTGGCGTCAGATGGTTCGGCATCTCTCGCTCCTCTCGTGCTGGCACAAAAAACCCGCCGCGCTCAAAGCGCAGGCGGGCTCATTTCTCCAGCTCCGTTCTGTTATGGCCGATGATCCTCACCGGCCCTGCCTCTTTCCGATCATGCTCATCGGCACAAACGATAGTGGAAGGGGAGGCCGGAAGGCAAACGGGCCGACCCGCTACGATTCGCCGCTTCGGGGTGTGGCGCAGCCTGGTAGCGCGCTCCGTTCGGGTCGGAGAGGTCCGGAGTTCAAATCTCCGCACCCCGATAAACGCGGGGGGAAACGACGTTTCCCCCCGCGAGCCCCCCTTCCTGCTCGTGCTGGCTCGCGGCGGGATCCTTGATTCCGGTGCTCATGGAGGTCGGTTGTTCGCTCTAGCGCGCGCCCGGACAGAGTCCGGCCGCGCGTCTGAAGGCGTCTGATTCACTTCGTGGCGTGTTGCGCGCCGTTGTCTTCGACGTCGATTTCACTCTCGCTCGGCCTGGGCCCGAGCTTGGGCCCGATGGATATCGGGAGCTTGGGTTGCGCTACGGGCTCGATCTCGACCCCGCTCGGTACGAGGAGGCGCGGGCCGCTGCGATTGCCGAAGTGAAGCGCCATCCCGAGTTCGACCATGACGAGGAGATCTGGATTCTCTTCACCGAGCAAATCATCCGCGGCATGGGTGGGGAAGGGCCGACCTATGCCGCTGCTGTCGAGATGGAGCGCGGTTGGATGAAGGCGGCGCATTTCGCGCTCTACGACGATGCGCTGCCAGCGCTCGAGGAGTTGCGCCGGCATGGGCTGAAGCTCGGGCTCCTGTCCAACTCCGCACGCGATCTCGACGAGTTCGTGGCGCATCACGGTCTCGACGTGGATGCGGTGCTGACGTCGTTCTCGCACGGGAAGACGAAGCCGCACGAGTCGATCTTCTGGGCGCTCCTCGCTCTGCTCGAGCTCGAGCCGGCGGAGGCGGTGATGATCGGGGACACGGTCGAGGACGACGTCGAAGGTGCGCTTGCGATCGGGATGCAGGCCGTGCTCCTCGATCGCGACGACCGGTTTCCTGAAGCCTCAGGTCGAATCAGAGACCTGAGAGGGCTGCCGGCCGCGCTCGGGATCGTCTAGCAGACTGCTTTCCCGGGGCACCTTCGCAGCACGTTCACGGTCGGAGTCCCGTCCTGCCAGGAGAGGCGGATTCGCACCGACGCGGCGTCGTTCTCGTATCGAAGCTCGTGCAGGCTCATGTTCGAGTTCACGCGGTGCACCAGGTCGTAGACCCCGCCGACGAGGCCGGTGATGTTGTCGTTCTGGCCGGCGAAGAAGGCCGGGTAGCGGTCGGTGTAGCCGAGCGATGTGCCCTCGACGACGCGTTTCGCCTCGGGGTTGTAGGCCTGGCAGTTGCCGAGGAAGCGCGGATGGCGGTCGGGCCAGTTCCCGGGCGCGATGCCGTAGTGGTCGGCGAGGCAGAAGCCGGCCTTTCGGTCCCGGATCAGGAGCTTGCCCGTCAAGCTGTGCAGCTCGTAGGAGTCGTAACGCATCAGATGCCAGTGGTAATGCGGCTGGGAATTCGTGTAGCGGAGGAGGCCGACATCCGGATAGGTCGTCCACTTTCCGTTTGCGAGCAGCACGTGCTGCGTGGCGTCCATGCGCTTCTGCCCGGGCGGGCGCACGCCGACGATTATCAGCGGGCCGAGGCCGACGTTGTCGACGAGCGAGGTGAAGCCGAGCAGCCAGAGCCCGGGATGCCCGGCGACGACGAGATCGGTCGGTGGCCGCTGGACGAGATCCGGGAGGAGCTGCCGGACGCGCTGCGCCGGTCGCCAGTCGGGCTGCGTTCCGCGCGTCACTGCCCGTCCCGAGACGTAGATCATCCCGCCGTAGACGTAGGCAAGCCGCGTGCTGTCCGGAGCCCAGGTGGGCTGGTCTCCGCGTGCCACCTCCTTGCCGCCGACCACGATCTCGTCATCTCGCACGAAGGCCAAGCGGCCGTCTGGCGCATATGCGGGCTCCGTCCCCGGGGCGAGCTTGTGCCGTCGACCGCCGAACCAGTTGATCGAGTAGATCTCGCCGCCATCGTCGTAGGCGATCTTCTGCCCGTGCGGCGACCAGGCCGGATCGTTTCCGCGCGCGAGGCGCCGCTCGTCGTTCCCATCGGCGCGCACGGTCCAGATCCACCCGTTACGCGAGAACGCCAGGCGCCGCCCGCTCGGCGCCCAGTCGGGATTGGCGGCGCCACGTTCGAGCAGAGCCCGGTGCGTCCCGTCAGCGTCGGCGACCCAGAGATTGCCGCTCGAGCTGTAGGCGATCCGTTCGGCATTTGGGCTCCAGGCCGGCGAATGCCCGACCGGAAGCACGCGTTGAGCGCCAACGTGGATCCCGGCGAGGGCGAAGACAATCGAGGCGAGGGTGCTCACCTGGGCTCCGCGTTTCCCCTCATCGGCGCGTGATGCAACTCGAGTATGCGTGGCAACATGCCCAAATGCGTCGAGTTAATATCTTCGCCCCTGAGTTCGATCACAACTCCGACCGCGAGGGGTATCGCTGGCGTGGGGCGAAGGTCGGCGGGGCCATGGGCGCCGAGAAGATCGGCGCGTCTCTCTATGAGCTTCCGGACGGGGAGAAGACGTATCCGTTCCATTTTCACCACCGGATGGAGGAATGGCTGGTCGTCCTCGAAGGAACGCCGATCCTGCGCGAGGGCGACGGAGAGCAGAGCCTTCGCACCGGAGATGTCGTGTGCTTTCCGGCCGGTCCGGAAGGCGTGCACCAGGTACGCGGCCCCGGGACGGTGCTCATCCTGTCCACCGGTCTTCCCGGAGTCGAGGCGATCGAGTATCCGGACAGCGGGAAGACCGGGGTCAAGCCGCCCGGGAAGGTCTTCCGTCTCGATGACGCGGCCGGGTACTGGGAGGGCGAGTGATGCGGGACGTCTTCAACATCCACGATGCGGTCACGAAAGGCGACCCGGACGATCCGGACGGCTATCGCTCCCGAGGGGTGCGGTTTGGGCCGACGATCGGCGCCGAGCAGCTCGGCGCGTCGATCTACGACCTTGACCCCGGCGACAGCGTCTGTCCCTACCACTACGAGCATCCGGAAGAGGAGTGGCTGCTCGTCTGGGCCGGCACCCCGACGCTCCGGGATCCGGACGGAGAGCATCTGCTCGCTCCGGGCGACCTCGTCTGCTTCCTGGAGGGGCCCGAAGGCGCGCACAAGGTCACGAACCGGACGGAGCAGCCTGTCCGGATCCTGATGCTCTCGACCAAGACGAAGACCGCGATGGCCGTCTACCCGGACAGCAACAAGGTCGGCATCTGGCCGCTCGGAAAGTTCTTCCGGATCGACGACGCCGTCGACTACTGGGACCGCGAGCTCTAAAGCGGCCGTGTCCAGGGGACTGTCCCCCGCTGTGTCCCCTCTGGCCGTGCCCAGGGGACTGTCCCCAACGCGCCTCGCTAGCCATGTCTAGGGGACTGTCCCCAGACGCGGCTGGAAAAGACGATGCGCATCTTGGGTCGCGGCGATAGCTTGCAGCGATCGCGCGTTTGCCGAGATCAGCGTTGCCGAGTTATGGCGTTTACCACGTCACGGCCCGCGGTGTGGACAAGTCCGAGATCTTCCTCGATGACTCCGATCGGGCCTTTTTTGTAGCCCTCGCGCGTCGTTTCGGCCATCGCTGGCAATGGCGATGTCACGCCTATTGCCTGATGAGCAACCACTACCACCTGATCGTGGAGACATACCTCGAACGGCTCTCCAGAGGCTTGCACGGAGTCAACGGGCTCCACGCCCAGCGGTTCAACGACCGCTACGAACGCGTCGGCCACCTCTTCCAGGATCGATTCTTCGCGCGGGTGCTGCGCGACGACGAGCACCTCTCCGATGCGTGTTTCTACGTCTGGAACAACCCGGTACGCGCCGGTCTCTGCGATGAAGCTCACGAATGGCCCTGGGGCGGGCGTTTCTAACCGGCCGCATGCACCGGCGAGAGTGCCGGTGCCCACGAGCAGAGCGGTGAGACCTCGCCGTTCGTGCCGTTCATCGCGCGGTAGCCGAGCGCATGCTCAGCCTGGAGCAGCTTGTGAATCTGCGTCGTGCCCTCGTAGATGATCGGCGCGCGCGCGTTTCGGAAGTAGCGCTCGATCCCGATCTCCGCGCTGTAGCCGTACGAGCCGAAGACCTGGATCGCCAGGTGCGCCGCCTCGAACGCCGACTCGGTCGCGTGCCATTTCGCGAGTGACGTCTCGCGCGTCGAGCGCTTGCCCTGATTCTTCATCCAGGCCGCCTGCATGACGAGCAGCTTCGAGGTCTCGTAGCCGAGCACCATCGTTGCGATCATGTCCTGGACGAACTGGTAGCGGCCGATCTCCTGGCCGAACGTCTCGCGTTCGCGGGCGTATTCGACGGAGCGCTCCAGACAGGCTCGGACGACGCCACAGCCGCCGGCGGCGACGGTGAAGCGGCCGTGGTCGAGCGAGTGCATCGCGATCTCGAAGCCCTGGCCCTCGGCGCCGAGCAGGTTCTCCGCCGGCACTTCGAGGTTCTCGAAGAAGAGCTCGCCGGTCGAGCCTGCCCAGATGCCGAGCTTATTCTCGGTGTCCCGGGTCGTGAAGCCGTTCATCCCCTGCTCGAGCAGGAACGCGCTGATCCCCTTGTGCCCGGCAGCGGGGTCGGTCTTCGCGAAGACGAGCGCGTGATCGGCGACGCTTGCGTACGAGATCCAGTTCTTCTGGCCGTTCAGGACGTAGACGTCGCCCTCGCGCCGCGCCGTCGTGCGCATCGCGGCGACGTCCGAGCCGGCGCCTGGTTCGGTGAGCCCGAAACAGGCGAGCTTTTCGCCCTTCGCCTGGGGCACGAGCCAGCGCTGCTTCTGCTCCTCAGTGCCGTATGCGAGCAGCGAGAGCGAGTTCAATCCGACGTGCACCGAGATCAGCGTTCGAAATGCAGCCTCGCCGCGCTCGATCTCCTCGCAGACGAGGGCTTCGGCCACGAAGTCGAGCCCGGCGCCCCCATAGGCCTCGGGAATCACGATCCCGAGGATCCCCAGCTCCGCCATTCCCTCGATCAGATCGAGGTCGAGCTTGTGCTCGATGTCGTTCGCGATCGCGACCGGCAGGACTCGCTCGTCGACGAAGTCGCGCACGGTTTCCTGCGTGAGGCGCTGCTCGTCTGTGAGCTCGAAATCCATCGACGATGGAGCCTAACCCACCCAGCCCGGCCGATCCCGCGACCGAGCCGGGAGTTTCCCGACCGCTACGATTGGCTATCCAGTGCTGGTGCAGGGGTCCAACATTGCCCGCGGTCGTGCCCGCACAGGCACCTTGACAGGACGCGGCAGGCCCGTGCTGGTCGCGGCGACGCTCGTGGCGCTCCTGATCATCGGCGTCGGGTTCGCCTTCGCAGGCTCCCCGGACACCCTGGCGCCTGGCACAAAGATCGCCGGGGTCGACGTCGGCGGCCTGACTGCCGCCCGGGCTCAGCAGAAGCTCGAGCAACGCGCGAGCTCGCTCGCCAACGTGCCCGTCACCTTCGTTTCCGGTGGGCAGCGCTGGCGGGTCCAGCCGTCGGTGCTCGGCGTCAGCATCGATTGGGCCGCCGCGGTCGAGGAAGCTCGACACGATGGCGACGGAGTCGGCTTCCTGCGCGGCTACAAGCGGCTCGCGCTCAGACTCTTTCCGACCAGCATCGATCCGCCGCCGCATCCGTATGTGTCAGCCCTCAACTTCGAGGTCAGCAAGCTGGCCAAGGCGATCGATCGCCCCGAGCGGGATGCAAAGCTTGTTCGCCGGGGCGGCCAGATCGTGACCGTGCCGGGCCAGGCCGGGATCGCGCTTCAGACAGGGCCTGCCGCGACCCTGATCGCACGCGCACTTGCGAGCTTCAGCCGGCTCCCGGTCACGCTCCCCGTTCAGGCGGTACGCCCGAAGGTCACCGTCCCCGACCTGGCAACGGCTCAGACCCTGGCTCGCCGAGCGCTCTCTGCCCCGGTCACCCTTGTGCTCGGCGACCAGCATCTGCAGCTCAAGCCCGCCCAGCTCGCCTCGATGCTGCTGCTCGCTCAGGGTGGCCAGACAAAGCTCGGGATCGGCGGTTCGGCGGCTGACGCCTACTTCGTCCATCTCGACCAGCTGCTCAGCCACCCGGCGCGGAATGCGACCTGGGCGGTGACTGCCAAAGGCGGGATTCGAGTCGTGCCCGCGGAGCCCGGCCTCGCTGTCGACGTTGCGCAGACCGTCGCTGCGGTGCTGGCGGCCGCCGAGCGTCCGAGCGCGCGTATCGCAAAGGTCACCGTCAGCGAATCCCAGCCGAGCCGCACGACCGCCGACGCGGTCGCGATGGGCATCACCGGCACGGTCTCCTCGTACGAGACCATCTATGGAGGCATCCCGAACCGGATTCACAACGTCCAACTCGTCGCGAAGCTCGTGAACGGGAAGCTGATCGCGCCGGGCGCCACCTTCTCGTTCAACCAGGCGACCGGGGCCCGCACGGCGGCGCAGGGGTTCCTCGAGGCGCCCGTGATCATCAACGGCGAGCTGCAGACCGGCCTCGGCGGCGGCGTCTGCCAGGTCTCGACGACCGTCTTCAACGCGGCCTACGAAGCGGGTCTCCCGATCACGGCGCGCACGAATCACGCGCTCTACATCTCGCACTATCCGCTTGGGCGGGATGCCACGGTCGACTACCCGGACGTCGACCTCAAGTTCGTGAACAACACCGGCCACTGGCTGTTGCTGCGGACGGTCGTCGGCCCGGATTCGCTCGTCGTCACCCTCTACGGGACTCCGCAACATCGGAGGATCGTCACGGAGGCGACGCCCTTGAAGCTCGTCCATGCGCCTCCGGTCGTGAAGACGATCGATCGCGCGCTCGCCCCCGGACAGGTGGTTGTGACCGATTACGGCGAGGCTGCCTATTCGACCTCAGTGCGTCGCTTGGTCTACGCGCCGGATGGGACCCTGCTGTCGGATGCGACCTGGTACTCGAACTACCGCGCCCTCCCGAAGCAGATCAGCGTCGGGCCGCCGAAGAAGCCGAAGAACGCGCCGAAGTCGCCTGCGGCTACGAGGCTCGCGACTCTGCACTAGCGATCGCCACTGCGAGCCAGCCGGGAATCCGCGTCGGGCGCAGCGTTTTCGCGTCGACGGTCGCATGCGCGGTCCAGCCGTCGGCGATCGTGGTGCCATCCCGTTCGAGCACGTACTCGTACTTGAAGCGAGCGCCCTTGACCTCGCTGCAGCGCGCATGGAGGAGCAGCCGGTCGTCGAAGACCGCCGGCTCGAGATACCGGACATGCGATTCGAGCACGAGCGCCTCGACGCCCTGGTCGCGCAAGTGCTGATAGCCGCCGGCAAACCGCTCGAGATAGGCGACCCGGGCGACCTCGAACCAGACCAGGTAGTTCGAGTTGTGGACCACGCCTTGCGCGTCGGTCTCGGCGAAGCGCACGCGGATCTCCGTCTCGAAGTTGAAGCCGTCCACCCGGGGAGCCTAAACCGTGTCGGCGAGCGAGAGCTGGGCATGGTCGGTGAGGCCTGAGACGCCGACGCCGACGAGCCGCAACGGCCCAGGCCTGTCACGCAGCGCGCGGTCGAGAGCTGCGCAGGCGAGCGCGGCGATCCGGTTCGCGTCGTCCGTGCCGACCTCGAGCGACGTGGAGCGCGTGCGGATCGCGAAGTCCGGGTAGCGCAGCTTCGTCGTGATCGTCCGCGCGGTCTGTCCGCGACCCCGCAGATGCTCGGCGAGGCGTCCGGACATGCGGCGGAGCTCGTCGTGGAGCTGCTCCGGATCGCCGATGTCACGCTCGAAGGTCTCCTCGTGCGAGATCGAGATTCGTTCGGTCGACACCTCGAGCTCGCGTGGATCGATTCCCTGAGCCCGATCGCGCACGAGCCGGCCGACCTTGCCGGGGAGCACGTGCCGAAGCTGGTCGTCGGTCAGCGCTGCGAGCTCGCCGATCGTCTCGACGCCGATCGTGGCGAGGCGCTCGGCGGCACGTGGTCCGACGCCCGGCAGCACGCGGATCGGAAACGGCGCCAGGAACTTCGCCTCGCTCCCCGGGCGTACGACCGTGAGGCCGCCGGGCTTGCGCCGGTCGGAGGCGACCTTCGCGACCACCTTCGAGGTGGCGACGCCAAGCGAGCACGAGAGCCGCGTCCGGGCGAGCACGACGGCCTGCACCGCCTCGGCGAGCGCGCGGGCGTCGTCGAAGCTGGGCGCGACCTCGCCGAGGTCGAGATAGCCCTCGTCGATTCCGGCCTGCTCGACCGTCGGCACGACGTCGCCCACGATCGACCACACCTCGCGGGAGTACTCGCGGTAGAGCGTGTGTCGCGGCGGCACGAACACCACCGTGGGACAGCGGCGCAGCGCTTCGGCGCACGACATCGCCGAGCCGATCCCGTGCCGGCGGGCGACGTAGTTCGCCGTGGCGACGACCCCGCGGCCCCGCGGATCCCCGCCGACGACCAGCGGAACGCCGCGGAGCTCGGGGTTCTCCAGTTCTTCCACCGCCGCGAAAAATGCGTCCAGATCGAGGTGGGCGACGATCACCGCACTACGGTAGACCCCAGGTCGGGCGGTATCGTTCAGGCGAGGTCCGACCCGAAAAGGAGAGTCACATGGCGAAGAAGACTGTTATCTCCCAGCTGGCGTCGGCCGGCGAAGAGGCACTCGGCAAGCTGGCGCAGAACCCGGCGACACACAAGGCCCTACAAGGCGCGCTGGGAGTGAAGGACCGCGTCGAGAAGGTCGTGCGCAGCGTCGACGGGATGGAGAAGCGCGTTGCGGCGATCGAGAAGCGGCTTGCCGCGCTCGAGAAGACGCCTGCCAAGAAGGCGACGCCGCGACCGCGCGCGAAATCAGCGGCGAAGCCGACTCCGAAGCCTTAAGCGGGCACGCGAACCCGGAGCGCTCCGGGGACGATCTCGAAGGCCGCTCGCGTGGTTCCGATCGGCTCGCCCTCGACCTCGATCGGGAGCGGCACCGGCGCTTCGACGGTCACCCTGGAGCTCTTCAGAACCTCGATCCGCGGGTGCGTCACATGATTGCCCTTGTAGAGCTTCGGAGCCGTGGTGACGAAGTCGAGCTTCGTGACGTCGCCGATCAGCACCACGTCGAAGAGCCCGTCGTCGGGGCTCGCGCCCGGCGCGAGCTTCATGCCGCCGCCATGCCACTGGCCGTTGGCGACGATCACGTCGTGCATCCGCCCATGCCGCTCGTCGTCGTCGAGCGTGACGGTCACTTCGGTGTTCTTCCAGACGGCGAAGACGCGCACGAGCGCATAGAAGAAGGTCGCCTTGCCGCCAAGCGCCTTTGACATCGAGTTCGCCCGCTCTGCGACGACGCCGCTCATCCCGACCGAGCCGACGTTTGCGAAGTAGCGCTCGGCCTCCTTTCCTTCGCGGCCCTGATAGGTGACGCGGCCGAGGTCGATCGTGCGCGGCGTCCCCTCGAGCGCGATCCGGACGGCGTCGTCGAAGGCGGGCGGGATCCCGTAGGTGCGCCCGAAGTCCTGCCCGGTGCCGGCCGGGAGGACCGCGATCTCCGCGTTCGATCCGGCGATTCCGTTCACGACCTCGTTCAAGGTGCCGTCGCCACCCACGACCACGAGCAGGTCGTGTGTCTCGGCGGCCTGGCGGGCCAGCTCGATCAGCTGCCCACGGCGCTCGGAGAAGACGACGTCCCCGGTGAGCCCGAGCTCGGCGGCCCGGAGCTCGAGCTTCGGCCAGCGCTTGCCCGTCGAGCCGTTGCCGCTCGCCGGATTGACCAGAAAGACCGTGCCGCTAATGAGCGTCGGCCGTCGCGACGTCGAGCGAGAGCCGGGTCATCCGGTCGACGGCTGCGCGCAGCTCGTCGTCGGAGATGCGCGTGAAGACCCCCTCCACGACGATGTCGCTGACCGTCAGGAAGCACGCCGACTCGATCCCGCGGATCGCGGCGACCGTGAAGAGCGCCGCGGCTTCCATCTCGACCGCGAGGACGCCGCGCTTCGACCAGCGCTCGTACTGGCCCTCGTCCGGGTTGTAGAAGAGGTCGCTCGAGACGATCGGGCCGACGTGAAGATGCTGGCCGCTCTCCTTCGCCGAGTGCACGGCTTCGTGGATCAGGCTCCAGGACGCCGTCGGGCAGTGAGGCTCGTTCGCGACGAGGTGCATCGCGGTCGAGTCGGCCGGGATGGCCGAGAGCGCCACGATCAGGTCGCCGAGCGCGTGATGGGGCTGAAGGCCGCCGCAGGTGCCGACGCGGATCAGTTTCTTGCAGCCGAGCTGGACGAGCTCCTCGAAGACGATCGTCGCGCCGGGGCAGCCCATGCCGGTGCCCTGCACCGAGACCGGCTTGCCGTTGTACGTGCCCGTGTAGCCGAGCAACCCGCGCTCGGAGTTGCGCTGGACGACCTCGTCCAGGTAAGTCTCAGCAATGTATTTCGCACGCAGTGGATCGCCTGGGAGGAGCACTGCCTCTGCGTACTGGCCGGGCTCGGCGCGGATGTGGATCGGCATGGCGCGGGACTCTATCTGCATCAGGGAGGATTGAGCCGTGCCGATGGTGATCGAGCCCGACCTCGAGCAGATGATCGCGTTCTGCGGGCGAGAGCCGGTGGAGCGCGTGTTCCTCTATGACATGGCGATCCGGCAGGTCGGCCGCTTCCTCGCGCTCGTCGACGACGACGGCGATCTGACGTCGCTCTGCCACCTCGGCACGAACCTCGTCCCGTCTGGAGAGGGCTGTGCGGTCTTCGCGGGCGCAGCAGGGCGCGCCAGGGCGCGCATGATCATCGGAGAGGAGGGCGCGGTCAGCGAGCTCTGGGCCGCGGCCGAGGCCTTGCTGCCGGCACCGCGTGAAGACCGCCCTGGCCAACCCGTGTATACGATCTCCGAGCCGCCGGTTGCAGGCGAGAGCGGGCTGCGTGCAGCGACGGAGGACGACCTGGAGCGGCTGATGCCCGCCTGTGCTGCGGCGCACGAGGAGGAGCTCGGCGTCGATCCGCTCGCGCACGAGAGCGAAGGCTTCCGCTGGCGCACCCGCGATCAGATCGATCGAGGCGCCTCATGGCTTTGGCTCGAGGACGACGTGGTCCTCTTCAAGGCGGAGGTCTCGGCGTGGAGCCCGGACGCGGCCCAGATCGCCCAGGTCTGGGTCGATCCGGAAGCCCGGCGGCGCGGGTACGCCGCCCGCGGGATGCGCGACCTCTGCCGGCTGCTGCTCGAGACGACGCCGACCGTGACGCTCTTCGTGCGCGCGGAGAACGCGCCGGCGATTCGCCTCTACGAGTCGATTGGCATGCGCCGCGAGCTCACCTACCGCAGCATCCTCTTCCCGTGAACCTGGTCTTCGCGCGGCACGGGGAGAGCGAGTTCAGCGTTCGGGGGGCGCTGAACGGCGACACGACGGTGCCCGTCGGCCTGACCATCGCCGGGCTCGGGCAGGCGAAGGCGCTGGGGGAAGCACTTGCGGATCAGATGTTCGACCTCTGCGTGACGACCGAGTTCCAGCGGACACGCGAAACCGCTGACGCCGCCCTCGGCGAACGCGACGTGCCGCGGATCGTCATTCCCGAGCTGAACGATCCGCTCTACGGCCCGTTCGAGGGAGGCGAGATCGAGGCGTACCGCAGCTGGGCGGAGCATGCCCCGTCGCGGGTGTCGCCGGGACCGGGTGGCGAGAGCCGCTACGCCCTCGTCGAGCGCTACGCGCGAGGGTTCAGGCTTCTGCTCGAGCGTCCGGAGGAATCGATCCTCGTCGTCGCCCACTCGCTGCCGATCGCGTACGTGCTCGCGGCTCGGGACGGGACGCCGCCTGCCTCCCGCATGCCTCTCGTCACGTACGCGACGCCGTATGCCCTCACCGGCCAGGAGTTGCGCCGCGCCGCAATCGCCCTCGAATACTGGCTGGCCGTTCCGAGCTGGTGACTGCAACACTGCACGTCGTGGATGTCCTCGCCCGCATCGAGCAGCACATCCGCCGGAACGACCTGATCCCGCGCGGTGGTGAGGTGACCTGCCTTGTCTCGGGCGGCGCAGACTCGACGTGCCTTTTCCACTCGCTTCGCGAGCTCGGCTACCGCGTCTCGGCGCTGCACGTCGACTACGGTCTTCGCGGCGCCGAGTCCGACGCAGACGCGCGCCATTGCGCCGAGCAGCTCGAAGCCGAGGTTGTCCGCGCGCGTCCGACGGGCACGACCGAGGCGGAGCTACGTGAGCTCCGCTACTCGCTCGCGACCGACCGGCTCCGCGCGACGGGCCACACGGCGAGCGACCAGGTCGAGACGGTCCTCTATCGCCTCGTTTCGAGTGGGACGACGACCGGGATCAAGATGCTGCGCGAGGACGGGATCGTCCGTCCGTTGCTGCCGCTCTGGCGCGGCGAGACGGAGGCCTTCTGCCGTGAGCGGGGGCTGCTCTTCCGGGTCGACTCGTCGAACGCGGACACGAAGCGCGGCTTGATCCGCAACCAGATCCTGCCGGTGCTCGAGCAGCTCCATCCGTCAGCGCGCGAGAACATCCTGCGCGCCCTCGACGAGCGCCAGACGATCCCCCCGGCGCTCGCGAAGCTGCTCGAGGAGCCCACCGCGTCGAAGCGGGTCGACCTCGGCGGAGGCGTTCAGGCGGTGCGAGAGCACGACCGCCTGTGGCTCGAGACAGGCCCCGTCGAGCTGAAGGGGGAGGTGCTCTTCGGCGGTTGGCGCATCCACTCGGAGCTGCCAGGCCTTAAAGTACGCGGATGGCGCCCAGGCGACCGACTTGCCGGCCGTTCCAAGAAGATCCAGGACGTATTCGTCGATGCCAAGATCCCACGCTCCGACCGTGAAGGCTGGCCGCTCGTCGTTCGCGGCGACGAGGTGCTCGCGGTCCCAGGGATCGTCGAGGCGCCCGGCGTGACGGCGGTGCGGGCATGAAGACCGAGCTCGAGCGCGGCGTCGGCGAGGTGCTGATCGACGAGGAGCGGCTTCAGGCCCGCATCCATGAGCTCGGAGCCGAGATCTCCGCCGACTATGCCGGACGCGAGCTGCTGCTCGTGGGGGTGCTGAAGGGAGCGGTCTTCTTCATGGCCGACCTGATGCGGTCGATAACGGTGCCGTGCGAGATCGACTTCATGGCGATTTCCAGCTATGGAGCCTCGACCGACTCGTCGGGTGTCGTGCGGATCTTGAAGGACCTCGACATCAACATCGAAAACCGGCATGTCGTGATCGTCGAGGACATCGTCGATTCGGGGCTGACGCTGTCCTATCTCGTTCGCAATCTCGAGTCGCGCGGGCCGGCGAGCCTCGCAGTCTGCGCGCTGCTGACGAAGCCCGGGCGCCGCGAGATCGAGGTGGAGCTCGGCTACGTGGGCTTCGAGATCCCGAACAAGTTCGTGATCGGGTACGGCCTGGATTTCGCCGAGCGCTACCGGAATCTGCCCTACGTGGGCGTGCTGCACGAGGATCTGCTTCCCGAGGGCGTCTGATCCCTCGTAAGAGGAACTTAAATCACCACCGGTGGGGAAAACCCATTCGGGTACCCTGAGCAAAGAGAATCTGTGAACCGTTTCTTCCGCAGCGCATTTTTTCCGCTCATCGTGATCGTCTTGCTCGTCTGGTTGGCGAGTCAGACCTTGATCCCGAAGAGCAGCCATGCGCTCAAGGGGTACACGTACTCCGGGCTCCAGAACAAGATTGCCGCGGATCCGAGCAAGATCAGCAAGGTCGAGTTCAATCCGAGCAAGCGCTCGATCACGGCCACTCTGAACGAGACGCCGACGACCACGATCACGGTCCATTACCCGAGCGACCAGTCTGGCCTTCAGTTCCAGGACCTGCTCAACAAGTACAAGGTCAACTACGACTCCAAGGGCACCGGCGGCTTCTCGTGGGCCTCGCTGATCGGCTCGATCCTGCCGATCCTGCTCCTGCTCGGCTTCTGGATTTTCATGATGAACCAGATGCAGGGCGGCGGCTCGAAGGTGATGAGCTTCGGCAAGTCGCGTGCGAAGCGCATGGCGCCGGACTCGCCGAAGATCAGCTTCAAGGACGTGGCCGGTGTCGACGAGGCGGTGGAGGAGCTGCAGGAGATCAAGGAGTTCCTCGAGAACCCGAAGAAGTTCCAGGCGCTCGGCGCGCGCATCCCGAAGGGTGTGCTGCTCTATGGGCCTCCCGGTACCGGCAAGACCCTCCTCGCGCGCGCGGTCGCAGGCGAGGCAGGCGTGCCGTTCTTCTCGATCTCAGGCTCTGACTTCGTCGAGATGTTCGTCGGCGTCGGCGCCTCGCGCGTGCGCGACCTCTTCGAGCAGGCCAAGCAGGCGAACCCCTGCATCATCTTCATGGACGAGATCGACGCTGTCGGCCGTCACCGCGGAGCGGGTCTCGGCGGTGGGCACGACGAGCGCGAGCAGACCCTGAACCAGCTGCTCGTCGAGATGGACGGCTTCGAGATGAAGGACAACATCATCTTGATCGCGGCCACGAACCGCCCCGACATCCTCGACCCGGCACTGCTTCGCCCGGGCCGCTTCGACCGCCAGATCGTCGTCGACCGCCCCGACCGGAACGGGCGCCGCAAGATCCTCGAGGTGCACTCGAAGGGCAAGCCGCTCGCGAACGCGATCGACCTCGACGCGCTCGCCGGCGGGACGCCTGGCTTCACGGGCGCCGACCTCGCGAACCTCGTGAACGAGGCAGCGCTGCTCGCAGCGCGCCACGGCAAGAAAGTGATCGAGCAGGACGACTTGGAAGAGGGGATCATGCGCGTGATCGCGGGTCCCGAGAAGAAGGCGCGCCTGCTCTCCGAGAAGGAGCAGCGGATCACCGCGTATCACGAGATGGGCCACGCGCTCGTCGGCCACTTCCTCGAGAACACGAACCCGATCCACAAGATCACGATCGTCTCGCGCGGACAGGCGCTTGGCTTGACGATCTCGTTGCCGACCGAAGACCGCTACATGCAGACGAAGACCGCGCTGATGGAGGAGATCGCGATGACCCTCGGTGGTCGCGCGGCCGAGGAGATCGTCTTCAACGAGGTCACGACCGGCGCGGCGAACGACCTGGAGAAGATCACGAGCACCGCCAAGCAGATGGTGATGCGCTTCGGGATGAGCGAGAAGCTCGGCCCGCGCGTGCTCGGCCGGAATCGCGACATGCCGTTCCTCGGCATGGAGATGGGGCACGAGCCCGACTACTCCGAAGAGGTCGCGCGCGAGATCGACGACGAGGTCAGGCGGATCATCGAGGACGGCCATGAGCTCGCGACGAGCATCCTGCGCGCGCATCTCGACGACCTGCACAGGATCTCGCAGATCCTGATCGAGCACGAGACGATCGACAAGGACCAGTTCGAGCGCCTGGTCGCTGGCGAGTCGGAGGAGTCGGTCTTCCCGGAGCCCGAGCCCGGCACGTCGGTGCCCGAGCCGCAGTCAGAGGGGAAGCGCCGGCCGGCAACGAAGCCGCGGCCGTTCCCGCTGCCCGGGTCGGCGATGCAGCCGCCCGAGCCCGAAGGCGCGAACTAGTCTCAGGGGCGTGAGAACGCCCCTCGAAGAGCGCTTCCCACGCCCGTCCGTGATGGGCGTGATCAACGTCACGCCAGACTCGTTCTTCGACGGCGGTGTCTACCTCGAGCGAGACGCTGCGGTCACCGAAGGCTGGGGCATGCTCGACCTGGGCGCGGCGATCCTCGACATCGGCGGCGAGTCGACGCGACCCGGCTCGGATGGCATCTCGCTGGACGAAGAGCTGCGCCGCGTCATCCCGGTGCTCGAAGGGCTCGCCGGCGCTCCGATCTCGATCGACACCTCGAAGGTCGAGGTCGCCCGGCGGGCGCTGGAGCTCGGCGCGGAGCTGGTGAACGACGTGACGGCGCTGCGCGGGGATCCTGAGCTTGCAGGTGCCGTCGCCGACGCAGACGCCTACGTCTGCCTGATGCACATGCAGGGCGAGCCGCGCACCATGCAGGCGAACCCGGTCTACGACGACGTCGTCTCGGACGTGAAGGCCTTTCTCGAGGAGCGGCTCGCATTTGCAGTGGCGGCAGGGATCCGGGAGGAGCTCGTTGCGCTCGATCCCGGGATCGGCTTCGGCAAGACCGTCGAGCACAACTTCGAGCTTGTGCGGCGACTCGACGAGCTCGTTGCGATCGGACGCCCGCTGGTGATCGGCTTCTCGCGCAAGAGCTCGCTCGGCCGCGTGCTCGGCGACCCGGAGGCGAAGACGGGGAGCCTGGGCGCGTCGGTTGGCGCGGCAGTTGCCGCCTTCGATCGTGGAGCGACGATCCTGCGCGTCCACGACGTGCGCGAGCATGTCGAGGCATTGCGCGCGGCTGCGGCGGTCGCCGGGTGATCGTCGAGCTGCGCGGCCTCGCGATCTTCGGGCATCACGGCGCCGGGGAAGAGGAACGGGACCGGGGGCAGGTCTTCCTCTACGACCTCGAGCTCGAAGTGGGCGAGCGCGGGCTCTCGGACCGGATCGAGGACGCGGTCGACTACCGCGACGTCGCGTCGGCGACCAAGGAGGTCTCAGAGAGTCACCGCTTCCACCTGCTGGAGGCGCTCGCGCCTGCAGTCGCAGACGCGCTGGTCGCGCGGTTCCCGGTCGAGTGGGTGCGCGTGCGCGTTCGCAAGCCTGAGGTGCGGCCGATCGGGCTCGAGGTCGAGTACAGCGGCGTCACGGTGGAGCGGCGACGGCCATGAAGGCGTACATCGGGCTTGGAGCGAACCTGGGCGACCGCGAGGAGTCGATCCGCGCCGCGGCCGAGCTGATCGGGGCATCGCGCATCTCCACGATCCGCGAGACGGAGCCGTGGGGCTACGAGGACCAGCCGCCCTTCCTGAATGCTGTCGCCGAGCTGGAAACGGATCTGCCGCCTCGTGAGCTGCTCGGGCGGCTGCTCGACGTCGAGCGCGAGCTCGGTCGCACGCGCGGCGGCCCTCGGTTCGGCCCGCGCACGATCGACCTCGACCTGCTCGTCTACGGCGAGCTCGAGCTCGACGAGCCAGGGTTGACCGTCCCGCACCCAAGGCTCCATGAGCGGCTGTTCGTCCTCGTGCCGCTTGCCGAGCTGGCCCCGGAATTGGACGTGCCTGGAAAAGGCCTGGTCTCCGCGTTGCTCGCAGGGATACAATCCGCCGCGTGAGCCACATCGACGAGCTCGACGACTACGAGGCAGAGCTCGAGCTCCACCTCAAGAAGGAATACAGCGCGGTCTACTCGCTGTTTCGCTACTGCGTGCTCACGCAGGACGCGACCTACCTTTGCAACAAGCTCGACCTGCAATACGTTCCGCAGCCGTCGTACCCGTTCTTCCAGCTGAAGATGGAGGACGTCTGGGTCTGGGACAAGAACCGCCCGACCCGGATGATCCCGCGCGTCGAGATCCAGACGACCTCGGACGTGACCGTTGAGGAGCTGAAGGGCGAAGGCGACGAGCCGGCGTTCACCGCCGAGGCGCTCGCGAAGCGCATGAGCGACCTCGCTCAGGGCGACGAGAACTAGCTCTCTCTCGCCGCGGTGCTGCTCACAATCGACGTCGGCAACACGCAGACCGTCTTCGGGCTGTTCGACGGCGAGCGCCTGACGGAGCAGTTTCGAGTCGGCACCGATCCCACTCACACCGGCGACGAGCTCGCGGTGCTCGTGCGCTCGTTCATCGACCTCTCGACACTCGACGGCATCGCGCTCTGCTCGTCGGTGCCGCAGCTCGTTCGTGAGTACGAGGCGTTTGCGGAGCGTTGGGCCGGGGCCGATCTGCTCGTGCTCGGGCCTGGCGTCTCAACGGGTGTGCCGATTCGCTACGACGATCCGCGCGAAGTCGGGCCCGACCGGATCGCGAACACGGTTGCCGCGCGAGAGCGCCACGGCGCGCCGTGTGTCGTCGTCGATTTCGGCACCTCGACGAACTTCGACGTCGTCTCGGCGGCGGGCGAGTTCGCCGGCGGAGTCTTGGCGCCCGGGATCGAGATCTCGATGGAGGCGCTCTTTGCCCGCGCCGCGCGGCTGCCGAAAATTCCGTTCGTCGCGCCCGAGCGCGTGATCTCGCAGACGACGGTGGCGGCGCTGCAGTCGGGCCTTGTCTACGGCTTCGCGGGCCAGGTGGACGCGATCGTCGACCGGATCCGCGGCGAGCTCGAGGCGCCGGACGCGCCGGTCGTGGCGACCGGAGGCCTCGCCGAGCTGATCCTCCCGCACTCCCGAACGATCACCGTCCTCGACCAGGAGCTGACGCTCCAGGGCCTGCGACTCGTCTGGGAGCGGAACCACTAGCCGGATCTCGACGCGACGAGTCGATGTTCAGCGGACGGCGCTTGCGGACGGCGCTTTCGTCACCCAATCGGGCGCGCCGGTGTGGAAACACTGGCACGAAGCTGGCACAAAGCTGGCACAAAGCCGGCATTTCAGCTCGATAGAATTTGTCTTGAGGGCGGCGGGAACGGCTCCCCACCCAAGGGTGGGGGTGCGGCCAAAATCGAGTCTTCGGGTTAGCCGCCGCCGTAGATCGAGATCGGGAGTGAGTCGAGCAGGATCTCGTCGACGTCGGGCAGTTCCGCTTCGAGCCGCTCGAGCACGTCGGCAGCGCCGGGTGCGGCGGCCAGCAATCGCAGCTCGACCTGCTCGATCGCCGGCAGCAGCAGGAGCTCCTGCTTGAACGGTTTCGGAAAGCGTCCGCGGCCCAGGTACCAGCCGTAGAACTTCTTCAGGAAGCCGGTCGCGCGATGTTCGCCCAGCTCGCGAACGGTCTCGCGGATGAAGAGCAGGAGCTCGGCGACGACTTCCTCGCGCGACGGCTCGGTCGGGTCGCCCATGATCTCGCGCAGCACCCATGGGTTTCCCTGGGCAGACCGGCCGACCATCACGGCGGCGGCGCCGGTTGTCGCGAGCACGGACTGAGCCTTGGCGCGCGATGTGACATCGCCGGAAGCGATCACCGGCACGTCGACGAGCGACACGAGCTCGGCCGTGAGCGAGTGGTCGGCGAAGCCGGTGTACATCTGCTTCGCCGAGCGTGGATGCAGCGTCAGCGACGCGGCGCCGGCCTCGACGAGTCGCGGGCCCACGACCAGAGCGGCACGTGAGCCGTCGGCGGTGCCACGGCGCATCTTGACCGACACCGGAAGATCCGTTGCTCCGGCGACGGCGGAGACGATTCGGGCGGCGTGATCGACGTCGTCGAGCAGCGACGCCCCCGCGCCGGTCTTCGTCACCTTCTTGACCGGGCAGCCAAAGTTGATGTCCACGATGTCCGCGCCCGCCGCTGCGACCATCCGGGTCGCTTCGGCCATCGCCACCGGGTCGGAGCCGAAGATCTGGATCGCGAGCGGATGCTCGTCGGATGCAACGCGGAGGTAATCCAGCGTCCGTTCGTTGCGATGCTGGATGCCTGCGACAGACACCATCTCCGAGCAGACGAGCCCGGCGCCGTAGCGGCGGCCCTGGCGGCGAAATGCCTGCACACTGACGCCTGCCATCGGCGCGAGGACAAGGCGGCTGGGGATCTCGACCTCCCCGATAAACCAGTGCGCTGCGAGATCGACGTCCATCTGAAGGAAATCTTAGCCGGGTCTCTTGCGCGACCCTCTGGCTCCTCGCTACCATTCCCGCCCGCTCCGGGCGCATTTAGGCGCCCGAGCATTGCGGTCAGGAGGCCGGTTCTTGAAGGAAGTCATCCTCACGCCTGAGGGCTACGAGAAGTTGAAGCAGGAGATCGATTTCCTGCAGAACGACAAGCGCCGCGAAGTAGCGGAGCGGATTCGCGTTGCCCGCGAATTCGGCGATATCGCCGAGAACGCGGAGTACGACGACGCGAAGAACGAGCAGGCAATGCTCGAGCACAAGATCATGCAGCTCGAAGAGCGGATTCTCTCCGCGCGCGTGATCACGAAGAAGGAGATCTCCAAGGACAGCGTCTCGGTCGGTTCGACGGTGCGTCTCCGCGATCTCCAGGCCGCGAAGACGTTCGAGTACCACATCGTCGGCTCGGTCGAAGCGAACCCGAACGAAAACAAGCTTTCGAACGAGTCGCCGATCGGCAAGGCGATCCTCGGCCGCAAGAAGGGCGAGACGGTGGAGGTTTCCGCGCCGCGTGGAGCCCTGAAGTTCAAGATCCTCGAGATCCGGACGGCCTAGCGCACGCGCGGTAAGCGGGGGCGTTAGGGTCGCCCGGTGGAGATTGTCCGGCTCCGGGAGGACCAGCTCACCGAGGCGAGCGAAGTGCTTGCGCGGGCGTTCCAGGCTGATCCGGCCTGGATCTGGCTGATCCCGGACGAACACCGGCGCGCAGCGGTCCTGCCGTGGCTCTTCCGGATCGGCTTCGAGATCGCCGCAGCCGACGTCTGGACGACCGCCGGGCCTGTCCTCGGCTGTGCACGCTGGCTGCCGCCCGGCCGCCCGCCGATGCGTGTCGGCGCTGCCCTGAGGGCGTTCATCGCGACCCCGTTGCGGATGCGCGAGGCGACCTCGCGCTTCTTCGCCTACGGCCGCGCGCTCGAGAACATGCGGAACGAGGCTGCGAATGGCCCGCACTGGTATCTCGCAGGCCTCGGCGTCGATCCGGCGCAGCAGCGGCATGGCATCGGCTCCGCGCTCCTCGCGCCGGGGATCGAGGGCGCCGCGCGCGACAGGCTCCCGTGCGTGCTGCTGACGAACGACGCGAAGAACCTCTCCTTCTACCAGCGCCACGGATTCGAGACTGTGCTCGAGGGCGACAAGCCGCCCGGCGGCCCACACGCCTGGGCCATGGTGCGAAAACCCTAAACTCGGCGCGTGTCCGCAAAGCGTTTCCCAGATCGAGACGAGATTGCCGTTGTCCGCGCCGAGGCGGAGACCCTTGGCCCTGGCGTCGAAGGCGAGGAGCCGCGCCGGCTCGCGGGCCGCGTGCTGGCCCGGCGGGAGATGGGCAAGCTCGTCTTTCTCGACCTCGTCGACCGCTCGGGCCGGATCCAGCTTCTGTGCCCGGTCGACAGGACAGGGCCCGTCGACGTCCACCTCGGCGACCTGATCGGTGCCACGGGCCGTCCGACGCAGTCGCGGCGCGGTGAACCGTCGCTGATCGTCGACGAGCTGGAGGTGCTCGCGAAGATCCACTCGCCTCTGCCGGACACATTCCACGGTCTCATCGACGTCGAGCAGCGCTACCGCCGGCGCTACCTCGATCTGCTGATGAACGAGGACACCCGAGCCGACTTCATGCTGCGGACGCGTGTCGTGACGGCGGTCAGGCGAGCGCTCGACGACGAGGGCTTCATCGAGGTCGAGACGCCGGTGCTCCAGCCGCGCTACGGCGGCGCCTTTGCGCGCCCGTTCGAGACGCACCACAACGAGCTCGACCAGACGCTCTATCTCCGGATCGCGACCGAGCTGTACCTCAAGCGCCTGATCGTGGGGGGGCTCGAGCGTGTCTACGAGATCGGCAAGGACTTTCGGAACGAAGGCGTCTCGTACAAGCACAACCCCGAGTTCACGATGCTCGAGTGGTACGAAGCCTATGCCGACTACCGCGACACCATGGACCGCATGGAGCGGCTCGTTGCCCGGGTCGCCCAGGAGGCGCTCGGCACGACGACCGTCACCTTCAGAGGCCACGAGATCGACCTCGCGACGTGGCGGCGCGTGAAGCTCGTCGACTCGCTCGAGGAGCAAGGCCTCTGGACGCGCGACGCTGACGACCTGCGTGCGCGGCTCAATGCCCGCGAGGTCGACACGAAGGCCGACAAGACCTGGGCGCAGCTGATCGACCACGCGCTTTCGCACTTCGTCGAGCCGGGGCTGAT
Organism: Gaiellaceae bacterium; assembly: GCA_035550275.1. Lineage (GTDB taxonomy): Bacteria > Actinomycetota > Thermoleophilia > Gaiellales > Gaiellaceae > PALSA-600. Next base: position 73,620 of record DASZPQ010000092.1, read on the forward strand.
CCAGCCGACGATCCTCTACGACTATCCGGTCGAGCTGTCGCCGTTCGCGCGCATGACCGACGAGGATGGGATCGTCGAGCGCTTCGAGTACTACGTGGGCGGCATGGAGCTCGGGAACGCGTTCACGGAGATCAACGACTCCGAGGAGCAGGCGGCTCGCTTCGCGATGCAAGCCGATGAGGGAGCTGGCGGCAATGTCGAGGCCGAGCAGGGCGACCCCGACTACGTCGAGGCGCTCTCGTACGGGATGCCGCCGACGGGTGGCCTCGGGATGGGCATCGACCGGCTCACGATGGTGCTCGGCGGGAAGGACTCGATCCGAGATGTGATCCTGTTCCCCGCCTTACGAGGCCGCTAGACCGATGAGCGGGGCCCGCGACGTGCGGTGGCCGTTGTTCGTCCTGATCGTGGTGGTTGGGCTCGTGGCCGGGCTTGGAGCTGCCTACGCCCAGAGCCGTCGCGAGCCGACGCTGTACCGGGCCGAGACGTCGCTCGTCATCGAGCGGGGAGGCCAGCCGGTCGCGGGCGCCTCGACGAGCAGGCTTGTCCGCACCTTCCGCCAGCTGATCAAGAGCCATGTCGTGGCGGCCGACGTGATCCAGAGCCTCGGCCTGACCGAGTCGACCTCCACGCTTCTCCACCGGCTCTCGGTTGCGAAGAGCAGCAATTCGGCGGTGCTCGACGTTCGGGCCGAGAGCGGT
>DASZPQ010000093.1:0-19175 GCA_035550275.1 Gaiellaceae bacterium
AGACGTTCATGATCGTCTCGGCGAGCAGGCCCGAGACCGGCATCACGGTCAGCTTGTCCGGGCGGTTCAACGGGTCGATCGGGACGGTGTCCGTCACGACGATGCCGTTGATGTCCGGGTCGTCCGCGAAGCGCTGGAGGCTGTCGCCGCAGAAGACGCCGTGGGTGGCGAAGATCCAGACCTCCTCCACCCCGTGCTCCTTCAGGGCGTGGACGTTCGCGAGCATCGTGCCGCCGGTCATGATCACGTCGTCGCCGATGATCGCGCGCTTGCCCTTCACCCGGCCGGCGATCTCGCTGACCGTCGCGACGTCGTGGCTCGGGCGGGACTTGTGCATGATCGCGAACTCGGCGTCGATCATCTCCGCGAAGCGCTCGGCCTGCTTCGCGCGGCCCGTGTCCGGCGAGACCGAGACGATCCCGTCGCCGTGGAGGCCGAGGTCTCGGAAGTGGCGCGCAAACAGCGGCAGCGCCGTCATGTGATCGACCGGGATCGTGAAGAAGCCCTGGATCTGGCCGGCGTGGAGATCCATGGTCAGGATCCGGTCGGCACCGGCGGTCTGGAGCAAATCGGCGACCAGCCGGGCAGTAATGGGCTCGCGCGGCTTCGCCTTGCGGTCCTGGCGCGCGTAGGGGAAGAGCGGGATCACAGCGGTGATGCGCTTCGCGGAGCCGAGCTTGGCAGCCTGGATCAGCTGGAGCAGCTCCATCAGGTTCTGGTCGATCGGATCGCACCCGGTCTGGACGATGAAGAGGTCGGCCCCGCGGATCGACTCGTCGTAGCGGCTGTAGGTCTCGCCGTTCGCGAAGCTCTCGAGCGTCACCTCGCCGAGCTCGACGCCGAGCTGGTCGGTGATCGCGTGCGCGAGCTCGGGGTGCGAGCGGCCCGAGAAGACCATCAGCCGCTTCTGTGGGCCGCGCTCGATCCAGTGGCCCGGAGCCGGCGAGGTCACGGTTTCCACCAGGTCGAGGCCTGGGAGCACGAGCTCAGTCGTCCCGGTGGCGGGCTGCATACCCCTCCTTGTTCTCCTGGCGCGTGCGCGCGATCGCGAGAGCGTCCGCAGGGACATCCTTCGTGACCGTGGTTCCAGCAGCCGTCCATGCTCCGTCTCCAACCTCCACAGGGGCGATGAACCCATTCTGGATACCGGTCCTGACGTTCTTGCCGATCTTCGTGCGGCCTTTCGGCTGGCCGGGACGGTGGGGGAAGTTCGCGGTGATCGCTCCGGCGCCGACGTTCGAGCCCTCGCCAACCTCGGCGTCGCCGATGTACGAGAGGTGCGGCACCTTCGCGCCCGTCCCGATGCGTGAGTTCTTGATCTCCACGAAGCTTCCCGCCTTCGACTCGGCCGCAAGGACAGTGCCAGGGCGAAGGTAACAAAATGGTCCCACCATCGCGCCCGGACCGACCTCCGCGTCGACGATCACCGATTGGGAATGAATCTCGGCGCCGGTCGCGATCTTCGTGCTGCCCCTGAGGACGACGAACGGATGGACGGTCACATCCGGCTCGATCAGGACGTCGGGATCGATCCAGGTCGTCGCCGGATCGACGATCGTCACGCCCGCGAGCATGTGAGCCTTGTTGATCCGGTCGCGGAGGACGGCGGCATTCGCGGCGAGCTCGTCGCGCGTGTTGATGCCCTCGACCTCGAAGGGGTCGGCAGCGACGTGCACCGCAACCGGCTCGCCGTCGGCGACCAGGAAGCCGAGCGTGTCCGTGACGTAGAGCTCACCCTGCGCGTTCTTCGGCTCGAGCCGTTCGAGCACCGGCCAGAGCTTTTCGGCCTTGAAGACGTAGATGCCCGAGTTGACCTCGGTGAGCGCCAGTTCGTCGGGACTTGCGTCGCGCGCCTCGACGATCCGGGCGAGCCGGCCGCCGGCGTCGCGGACGATCCGGCCGTAGCTGCGGGTATCGGGCGGCTCGAAGGAGAGCACGGTCGCCGACGCATGCTCTGCGCGGTGCGTCTCGAGCAAGGAGCGCAGCGTCTCCTCGGTGAGGCCGGGCACGTCGCCGCTCAGTAGGAGAACGTCGCCTTCGAAGTCGTGCAGGGCGCCGTGGGCGGCGCGAGCCGCGTCGCCGGTGCCGAGCGGCTTCTCCTGCACCGCAACCTCGAAGCCCTCGAAGGCTCTTCGGGAGTCGGGTGAGCTCACGACGACGACTCGGTCCGCCCCCGCCGATGCGGCTGCGGCAATCACCCAGTCGACCATCCGGCGGCCGAGCAGGGTGTGGAGGTGCTTCGGGACGGCCGACCGCATCCGGGTTCCGAGCCCTGCGGCCAGCACGACGGCGGCTGTTGACGTCTCGCTCATCTCAGGGCCCTGGAAGGTGACGGTCTCAAGACTGGCTGGGGCGCCAGGATTCGAACCTGGGATCGCGGGACCAAAACCCGCTGCCTTACCGCTTGGCTACGCCCCACTACGGGCCGAGTATAGGTGCGAGGGTCTAGGCGCGGTTGCGGTCGGTGAAGAGGAAGATCAGCGCCACGACCGCGATGATCGCAATCCCGAAGATCGCGATCGTCTTCGCGATGAAGAGGAAGATCGGCACCAGCACGGCGAGCGCCTGCGAGGCGGCGAAGATCCACGATGACTGGCGCGCGGCGCCCGACTTGTAGGCGCGGCCGGCCGAGACCCAGAACCCGATCGCGACCACGGCGAGCACGTAGACGACGATGTGCGGGAGTACGCCGATCACGACCAGCAGGCCTTCGATGAACGCCGTCCAGAGCGAGATCCGGACGCGATTCTTCCGCAGGTACTGGCCGGGGCGCGAGAGCGCCTGGTTGACGATATTTGGGCTCGACGACATCGACGTCAAACGTACCACGCAGGGGCGGCGATCCAAAGCTGGCCCGCGCCGCCAATCCGGGCTGCAGCCTGCTCTGCGGAGGCCCGGTCGTCGAAGAGGCCATAGACAACCGGGCCTGCACCGCTGACGTCGGCGCGGAACGCGCCGAGACCGGCGAGCTCCTCCGCGAGCGGCGAGGCCGCAAGGTCGTTTCGAGGCAGGTTCGCGAGATCGCGTGGGGCTGTCGCCTCCCGCACGATCTCGAGCACCCGGTCGCGCCGCTCCGAGAAGCCTTCGGCGCCATCGAAGCGGGCGTAGACCGCGCCGGTCGACTCCTTTTCGGCCCCTGCGGGATGCACGAGCAGCACGCTGTAGCCCTGCGGCAGGTCGAGCGGAGCGAGCGTCGAGCCGTCGCCGGTTCCGAGCTGCGGCCCCGGCTCGAGGAAGAACGGAACATCGGCCCCGAGCGTACGGGCGAGCTCGTGCAGTTGCGCTTGCTGCAGCGGTGTTTCGAGCGTGGCGTTGGCAAGCCGAAGCGCCGTCGCCGCATCGGAGCTTCCACCGCCGAGCCCAGCTGCGACTGGGATCCGCTTCTCGATCCCCACCCTCCAGCGCGGCTTGACGTGAGCCGCAGCCGCGAGTGCCTCGAGCGCCCGGCGGACGATCGTGTCGTCTGCGAAGCCCTCGATCCGGAGCTCGTCGGACGGGCCGAGCTCGATCGTGTCGCAGAGGTCGATCCGCTGGAGCAGCGTGACAACCTCGTGCTTCCCGTCTGGGCGGGCCGGGCCGACGACGAGCGCGAGGTTGATCTTCGCGGGAGCTTCGGCACGCATCAGGCGAGGGCTTCCGCGAGCGCAACGAACTGGGGCGGCGTCAACTCCTCGGCACGCGCTGAGGCCTCGAGGCCGATCGTCTCGAGCGCGCTTGCTGCCTGCTCGCGGGAGGCGACGCCCGCTAGCGCGAGCGAGTTCGCGAGCATCTTGCGCCGGTGCGCGAACGCGCCCTCGACGAGGCGCTTCGTTCGCGTGGGGATTCCCGGAGCGGTGCGCCGGAATGCGACCAGCGCCGACTCGACGTTTGGGCGGGGCCGGAAGACCTCGCGCGAGACGGCATGGAAGCCGGTGCGCTCCGTTGCGAGCTGGACGAGCACGGACACGGCACCGTAGGCCTTCGTGCTCGGAGCGGCAAAGAATCGATCGGCGACCTCTCGCTGCACCATGACGCACCACGAGGCGATGGCCGGGAGCCGGTCGAGGCTTTCGACGACGATCGGGGTCGCCACGTTGTACGGGAGGTTGGCGACGAGCTTTGTTGGCTCGGGGACGAGTCTGCTCAGGTCGAGCGTGACCGCATCGCCCCAGTGCAGGGTCGTTCTGGGGATCTCACGGAGCCGGGGCTCGAGCGTCTCGTCGAGCTCGACGGCATGGATGTGCGCGACACGCGCCGCGAGGAACCGCGTGAGCACGCCCAGGCCTGGGCCGATCTCGAGCACGACGTCAGCCGCGTCGAGCTCGGCGAGACGAGCGATCACGCCGAGGATGTTCTCGTCGACCAGGAAATGCTGGCCGAGCTCCTTCTTCGGGATGACGGTCACAGCGCGAAGGCTGCGGTCGCGTTCGCGTCGATTTGCAGTCCCAGCTCGTCCGGGTCTTCTCCGCGCGCCTCCGCGAGGATCGCAAGCGTCTGCAGCACATAGGCGGGCTCGTTCGTCTGGCCGCGAACAGGTTGAGGAGCGAGGTAGGGGCTGTCGGTCTCGGTGAGAATCCGGTCTCGCGGGACGCGGATCGCCGCCTCGCGAAGCTCCGGCGCCTTTGGGTACGTGACGTTGCCTGCGAAGGAGACGTACCACCCGCGCTCGAGCGCCGGATCGAGCAGCGCCGGCGAGGAGAAGCAGTGCAGGACGACCGTCCCGTCGAAGCCTGAAAGAACGGCCAGCGTGTCCTCGTCGGCGGCGCGCGTGTGAATCACGACGGGCAGCTGGAGCGCGCGCGCGAGCTCCAGCAGGCTCTCGAAGAGCGCCAGCTGGGCCGGTCGCGGTGCGTAGTCGCGGAAGTAGTCGAGCCCCATCTCGCCAACCGCGACGGCCTTGTCGTGGGCGAGAAGCGGACGCAGCTCGTCGACGCGCGCGGCGTCGCTACCCGCGGCTTCGTGCGGATGAATGCCGAGACAGGCGTAGAGCCCATCGTGCTGTTCGGCGAGCGCGAGGGCCTCGCGCGCGCCGGCGATCGTCGTCGCGACCACGATCACGCGGTCAACCCCGGCTGCGCGAGCTCGCGCCAGGATGGCGGGTGCTTCTTCTGGGTCGAGGTGTGCGTGGGTGTCGATCACGCGCTCGCCGCAGCGGGCGCGTCGATGCGCGGGAAGAGCGGCGGCGCCGCTTCGATCCCGTCGACGGCGACGAACCGGCCGTAGGCAACACCTTCCCACGCGAGCTCCGGCGGCTGCCGAAGCGCGGCCAGCACCTGAGGAGCTGTCTCGGGCAGGTACGGCGAAAGGGCGATCGCGGTCGCGCGCAGTCCGTCGGCCAGGTCGTAGAGCACCGCATCGAGCTCAGCCGCCCGCGTCTCGTCCTTCGCGATCTCCCACGGCGTGTTCTCGGTGACGTAGCCGTTCAGCCAGCGGACGAGCAGCCAGATGCGGTCGATCGCCGAGGTGATGTCGAACCGGTCGAGGTCCGCTGCTGCTCCGACGCGCACGTCGTCGACCAGCTGCGCCAGCTCCTCGTTTCGCCCTGTCCGAGCACCGATCTTCCCGTCGCGGTAGCGCGCAATCATCGCGGTCGTCCGCGAGAGCAGGTTGCCGAAGTCATTCCCGAGCTCGCGTTCGTAACGTTCGTGGATCCCGTCCAGCGACGCGTTCCCGTCCTGGCCGAAGGTCACTGCGCGAGCGCACCAGTAACGCACGGGATCGGCGCCGTAGACATCGATCAGCTCGAGCGGGTCGACAATGTTGCCCTGCGACTTCGAGATCTTCCGGTCGTCGAGCAGCAGGTACCCGTGCACGAAGATTTCCTTCGGCACGTCGTACCCGGCCGACATCAACATCGCCGGCCAGTAGACGCAGTGGAAGCGCAGGATGTCCTTCGCCATCACATGGCGCACCTCCGGCCAGAACGCCGGGATGAGGTCTTCTCCGGGACGCGCGTACGTGAGCGCGCTGAGGTAGTTGATGAGCGCGTCCGCCCAGACGTAGGCGACTTGCCCCTCGTCCCAGGGCAGCGGAATTCCCCAAGGCTGGCCCGCCCGGCTGATCGAGAAGTCTTGAAGACCGCCGGCAATGAAGCTCCGCGCCTCGTTGAAGCGAAACCCTGGAAGCACGAACTCGGGGCGTGAGTCGTACAGCTCGAGCAGCCGATCTTGATACGCAGAGAGACGGAAGAAGTAGTTCGCCTCCTCGATCTGCTCGGGAACCGTGAGATGAATCGGGCATTTGCCGTCGATGAGCTCGTCCTCATTCTTGAACTCCTCGCAGCCGACGCAGTACAGCCCCGAGTAGACGCTCTCGTAGACATCGCCGTTGTCGTAGATCTTCTGGAGGAACGCACGGACGAAGCGCTTGTGCCCGTCATCGCTCGTCCGAATGAAGAAGTCCGGGTTGGCGTTCAGCCTGGCGGGTAAGTCTCGCCAGGAGCCGACGATCTGATCGACATACGCCTGCGGCGAGAGCCCCTGCTCCTCCGCGACGCGGACCACCTTCGTCGCGTGCTCGTCGACTCCGGTGAGGAAGAACGTCTCGTCGCCGCGCTGCTGCCGGTGCCGGACGATGATGTCGGCGGCGCAGGTCGTGTAGGCGTGACCGATGTGCGGCGTCGAGTTCACGTAGTAGATCGGAGTGGTCACGTAGTAACGCATCACCGTCCATGATAGGAGCAGGTGTTCGGGTCGACCCGCTCCGGCGGCGACCGACGCAAATCGCGGCGCCGAAAGCGGCCAGGCCGGAAGCGATCAGCGTCAATCCCCACTGGAGGTCGTTGTTTCCGTGAGTGACGACTGAGGATCGATAGGAAACGACCCGCTGCTCGTGCTGAGGGACGACGGCGGTCACGACCGTCTCCGGCAAGGCCACCTTGCTCGCAGGCGAAACGTGGGCGGTCGGGGCGACCCGCTCAACAGCCGCAGTACGCGTGCTCCGGCGCGGCACCGAGATCGTCCGAGCGGCGAAGGTCGAGATCGAGGCGCTTGCTGGAGGCGCGTCCTGCACGCGCACGCGTCTCGTGACAGCGCGTCCGGATCGAGTGACGAGTTGCAGGTACACTCTCGGCGAGCTCGCGTGCCTGACAACGACCGCCGCCGGCTCGACTGCCGTGACCGCGGCCGCGTCAGTCTGAGCGTTCGCGTCGATCGCCGGTGGAGGAGGCGTGACGCTCGAAGCTCCAACAACCGCGGCACTCGCCGGCGGAGCCTCCGGCTCGGCCGCGACCACCGCGTCGCCGACCGGAGTTGCCGGCGGGACCGTGGGCGCGCCCGTCACCGCCGCGACAACCGGTGCGACGAGCGCCGGCGGATCGCCGCCGGGCGGAGGCACAGGCGCAGTTCCCGCAGGTGTTCGCACTGGCAGAAAGCCCGCCGGATCCACGTAGCCCTGCTCGTCGGCATCAAGCCTGATCCCCAGGTGGACGTACGGCCCAGCGACCTCGGGGTCGCCGCTCGGTCCTAGTGTCCCGACGCCGTCGCCTTCGGCGACTGTCGCGCCCGATTGAGCGGTGATCGATCCGAGATGCGTGAGCGTCACGTCGTAGCCGTCGGGCGTCTGAATCGTGACTGACTTGCCGTTCGCCGGAACGGCTCCGCTGAAGGTCACGACTCCCGCCACCGGAGCGACGACCGTGGCGCCTCCATCTCCGCCGATGTCCAGCCCGCGGTGCTGCCCGGCCGCGTACGGATGGGCGTGGTCGAACGAGAACGGCTGGAGAACTGGGCCGTTCACAGGCCACGTCCAGGCTTTCGCAGCTGGTGCAAACACGAGCATGACCGCGAGCACGACCAGGAGTCGTCGCATGGCAATTCACCTCTGAAACCAGTTGAAGGAACGTCTGTGTCCACCGTAGGGACGGGGGACGTTCGTTGTCAAATTTGGTTACAGATTTGTCACAAAGAGCCGCGATACAAGGCGTTTCGGGACGTGTCCGTCAGCCTGGAGACGACATCGGCGGCCACCCGCCGCGGCGTTCCGGCGGCAACCAGCTCGGCAACAGCTTCACTCGCGAGCGAGCTTTCGGATGCCGCCGCTCCCGGCCCGATCACAAGTGTGATCTCCCCCTTTGGCGCCTCGGCGAACCGCGTGGCGAGCTCGACCGCCGAACCCCGCACGACCTCTTCGAAGCGCTTCGTCAGCTCCCTGCAGACGACGACGTCCCGGTCCGGGTCAGACTCCGCGAGCGAGCGCAACGAGGCGGGCAACCGCTGCGCCGACTCGAACGCGACGGCCGGCCAGGCCCACTGCGCGAGCTCGGCCCAGAGCGCACTCCGTTCTCCGGCGCGCCGCGGCAGGAACCCGACGAAGCAATAGCGCTCGGAGAGGAGCCCGCTGACGACGAGCGCAGTCTGTACCGCCGAGGGCCCGGGCAGCACGGAGACGACGATCCCCGCGTCAACTGCGGCACGAACGATCCTCGCCCCCGGATCCGAGATTCCCGGCAGGCCGGCGTCCGAGACGAGCGCGATCCGCTCGCCGCGAAGCAGCCGCGGCACGAACTCGGCCACCCGCGCCGCCTCGTTGTGCTCGTGGTAGGAGAGCAGCCGCGCCTCGATGCCGTGGCGGTCGAGCAGCCCTCGCGTGTGCCGCGTGTCCTCGGCCAGGACAACATCTGCCTCGCGCAGCTCGGCGAGCACGCGCAACGTCACATCGTCGAGGTTGCCGATCGGCGTCGCGCAGACCGCGAGCGGCACGACTAGACCGCCTCGAGCGCCTCGAACGCCATCAGCCCGGCGCCGATCAACCCCGCTTGCGTGCCGAGCTCGGCGAGCGCCAGCCGAACACGCCCACCGGGCTCGAGCGCCTCGCCCATGATCGCCAGGCGTGCCGGGCCGAGCAGGAGCTCTCCGGCCGAGATCCCGAAGCCGCCACCGATCACGACCACCTGGGGGCCGAAGACGTTGATCAGCGACCCGATCGCTGTTCCGAGGTGGTGCCCGATCTCCTCGAGCGCCGGGTGCTGCTGAAGCACGAGATCGCGAGCCGTTGCGTCGGGCCCGAGCACACGCCGGGCAAGCCGGTCGGCGGCGTGACCCGAGCAGTACGTCTCCACGTGGCCGCGGCCGGAGCACGCGCCCTGGCACGGCTCGCCGTCCTCGATGATCACGATGTGGCCCAGCTCGGACCAGCCGTGGAAGAGCTGTCCGTTGATGATCACCCCGCCGCCGACACCGGTCCCGAGCGTCAACATCACGAGGTCCCTCGAACCGCGTCCGGCGCCGAGGCGAAACTCCGCCAGCGCCGCCACGCTCGCGTCGTTCTCTGCGCCGACCGGAAGCGCGAGCCGCTCGGCCAGCACTTCGCAAAAGGCGAGATCGCCGAGCGGGATGTTGACCGCGCCGAGCGCGATGCCGGTGTAGGGATCGATGCGGGACGGGATACCGAAGCCGACGGCGGCGACGTCTGCCGTCAGCAGCTCGCGGACGGCGGACTCGAGCCCGTCCAAGAGCTCCTCCTGAGAGTCCGTCGGCGTCGGGTGCTCGACCGTGCGCAGAACGTGGCCGTCCGCGTCGATCACCCCTGCCAGGATCTTCGTCCCACCCAGGTCGACGCCGATCACATTCGCACCAGCCATGCCGCCGGGTACCCTACTTCCCCGGATGGCGGAGGACGAAAAGCCCTACCGCGTCTACCGCGGTGGACGCACGAAGGGCAAGGTTCCCGCGCCGGCTGGGCCTGGGCGTGGACGCCGCGCAGAGGCCGAGAAGCCGGCCGGCGGCGCGCATTTCCGCGGCCCGAACGCGCGCCGGGTGCTGAAGCGCGTGGCCTGGCGCCGCTGGCTGCCGATCGGAATCGCAGTTCTTTTCGTGCTCTTCGTCGTCTGGGCGATCACGAGCTACGTCGCGGTCAGCTCCGGCGTTTCTGACGCCAACAACCGGCTCGATCCGAATGCACGCGCTGCCCTCGCGAAACAGAGCGGCCTCCTGCTCCAGCATTCGACGACGATCCTCCTGCTCGGCACGGACAACTCGACCATCGGCGGCCGCACGGGCGACATGCACTCCGACTCGATCCAGCTCGTGCGCACGGATCCGTCCCATCATCGGATCTCGTACCTCTCGATCCCGCGCGATCTCCGCGTGCCGATTCCCGGAGGAGGCGACCAGAAGGTCAACGCCGCGATGCAGATTGGCGGGCCGGCGCTCGCGATCAAGACGATCTCGGAGTTCACCGGCATACCGATCGACCATGTGATCGTGGTCAACTTCGGCGACTTCAAGGATCTGATCGACGCGGTCGGCGGCGTCACGATCGACGTCCCGAAAGCGATCCTCTCGAACCGCTTCGATTGCCCCTACGCAACCGCACAGCGCTGCCAGAGCTGGCCCGGCTGGCGCTTCCGCAAGGGCTCGCAGCACATGAACGGGGAGCGCGCCCTGATCTACTCGCGCATCCGCGAGAACACGCTCGATCCCGCCGAGAACGACCTCACGCGCGAGGCGCGGCAGCAGGCCGTGACGAACGCCGTCATGTCCAAGCTGACCTCCCCGCTGACCCTCGCCAAGATGCCGTTCGACGGCAAATCGCTCGTGAAGCCGCTCGCCACCGACCTCTCGACGTGGGAGCTGATTCAGCTCGGCTGGGTCAAGTTCCGCGCTGGAAACGGGAGCTCATTGCATTGCCGTCTCGGCGGCGACGGGGATCCCGGCGGCACGACCGACATCATCCCGAACGAGGACGACCGCAGCGTGATCGCGATGTTCGACGGCAAGTCGGCGCCACAGCCGCCACCGCCCGCGACCTCCACCGAGCGGTTCCCGCCTGGCTGCGACGTCGGCCACGTGCTGCAATAGCGCCATGGGCATCTTCTCATTCCTCGTTTTCGGGCTCTTCGCAGGTCTCGTCGCCCGCCTGATCACGCCGGGGCGCCAGGCAATCGGCTGCCTGCCCACGATCGTCGTCGGCATGGTCGGCGCCTTTCTCGGCGGCCTGATCGGGCAGGTCGTGCTCGGGCACAAGGTGCATTTCGGGTGGTCGCTCGGCCCGTTCCTGCTCTCCGTGGTCGGAGCCGCGCTCCTGCTCTTCGTGCTCGAGGCGATCGCAGGCCGGCGGCCCAACCGGCGCTAGGCTCTCGTCGACAACCGCGAAACCGAACGGGAGCAGACGATGAGCGACATGAACGAGTGGAACCAGCAGATCATCGCCGAGTTCAGGGCGAATGACGGAGTCGTCGGCGGACAACTTGCCGGCATGCCGCTCCTCCTGCTCCACCACACCGGCGCGAAGAGCGGCCTCGATCGCGTGAACCCGCTCGCCTATCAACGGATCGGAAACTCGGTTGCGGTCTTCGCCTCGAAAGGCGGCGCGCCGACGAACCCCGATTGGTACTACAACCTCGTCGCGAACCCGAATGTCACGGTCGAGATCGGCACGGAGACCCACAGCGCGACGGCACGCGTCGCGGACGACGAGGAGCGCGCACGGATCTGGAGCACACAGATGACGACGTTCCCGAACTTCGCGGAATACGAGGAGAAGGCCGCGCCGAGGAAGATCCCGGTCGTCGTGCTCGACCTGGACTAGCACAGATAGTGCTATTCTCAGTAGCGCTATCGGCAGGCGCTCACGTTCACTCCTCAGCCTGGCGCTCCCGGCCGTCGTCGGCGCGTTGTTCGTTTCGAACGCCTCCGCCCAGTTGCCGAATCCGTGCGCGCTGGTTACGAATGCCGAGGTCGCGAAGAGCGTCGGAGACAAGATTCAGAGCAGAACCGCCGGCGACCCGCATTCGTGCACCTGGAACGGCGTTCCCTACGGCACGTTCATGACCACGACTCCGACGCTCACGCTCGACGTCTCGCAGGTCACGGAAGCGCAATTCAGGCGGAATGCGTTTTCGATTGTTCCTGGAGCCGAGCCGGGAACGATGGAACGCGAGGCGGGGGTCCTCGTGAAACACGTCGGGACCGTCGCTTATTCGTTGGTATCCGGACAGGAATTGATCGTCTGGTACCGGGGCATCATGCTCGACGTTTCCTCGAGCGCCCTCGTCTCACCGCTCGAAACCGCGAAGGCGCTCGCGAAGATCGCCCTCACGCGGCTACCGCGCTAACGTCCGCCGCCTAGGAGTCTGAGCTCTTCGGCTTGCTCTTGGAGTCGCTCGAGCCGGAATCGCTCGACGAGCTGGAGCTGTCCGAGCCGGAGCTGGAACCAGAATCACCAGAGCTCGACTTGTCGTTCGAGCCGGACGACTCAGCCGAGCCCGGGCTCGGCTTGCGGCCGCCGCGACCGTAGTCGGTCGAGTAGAAGCCCGACCCCTTGTAGTGAACGGCGACTGGATGCAGGACCGTCTGGAGCGGACCTGCTCCGCAGACCTCGCACGCCTCCGGCTTCGGCTCCGTCATGCCGTGGAAAACCTCGGTCAGATGGCCATTTGGGCACTTGTATTCGTACAGCGGCACGGGACGGGCAGGCTAGCAGCGGTCCGTGCGACGACCTCACGACGAGGCGTTGTGTGTGACTTCCTCGCCGGCTTCGCGCTCGGCCGTTTCACGGAAACACGGGGCGCTTTCGAATGCCGCAAGCCCGGCCGGCGCGAGATCACGAGGGCCCGCGGGACGGCGGAGGCGGCGTGCCGTCGCGATCGCGCCTGCCGCGAACAGTCCGCCGAGCGCGAACGAACGCAGTGGGCTGCGCCGCTTGGGGCTGTCCATGCGAGCATCCTATGGTGCGCGTCACGACTCTCGGCGATTTGCTGCTCGACGTGATCGTCCGGCTGGACGCTCCGCTCGTGCCCGGCGACGACCAGGTGGCCGAGACGCGCATCGGCGCCGGTGGTCAGGCGGCGAACGTCGCGGCCTGGGCGGCGGCGCTCGGCGCAACGGCGCGGTTCGTCGGGAAGCGCGGCGCCGACACGGCAGGCGAGCTCGCGCTCCGCGAGCTCGAAGGCCATGGGGTCGAGGTCGCCGGGCCGGTCGAGGGGCGAAACGGCGTCGTCGTCTCGATCGCCGCCGACGGCGACCGGACGATGGCCTCCGACCGCGGCGCCTCCCCCACGCTCCGGCCCGAGGAGCTCGAGCCGGCCTGGTTCGACTGCGACGCGCTCCACCTCTCGGGCTACTCGCTGCTGCGGGAGCCGATCGCCTTCGCGGCGTTGCGCGGCGCAGAGCTGGCACGCGAGCGCGGCGCGCGAATCTCCGTCGACCTGTCGTCGTGGACGCTCTTCGACGACCGGTTCCGAACCCGGCTGCGCGAGCTCGCGCCCGACCTCGTCTTCGCGAACGAACGCGAGCGTGACGAGCTTGGCGAGCTCGACGCGACGTGGGTCGTGAAGCGTGGCGTCGAAGGCGTGCTCGTGGATGGCGATACGTTTCCTGCCGTGCCGACGGACGTCAGAGACACGACCGGTGCCGGAGATGCACTTGCCGCGGGGTATCTCGTCGGCGGAGTCCAACTCGGGCTCGAGGCCGCGGCGCGCTGCTGCGCGAAGCTGGGAGCGATGCCGTGATCCGGATCAGTCCAGAGGTGCGCGCTGCCCTGAACGACGGTGTCGGCGTGGTTGCGCTCGAGACGACGCTGATCGCGCACGGATTTCCTCCGGGCGAAGGGGTCGAGGTCGGGCTCGCGTCCGAGCGCGCAGTGCGCGACGGCGGCGCGGTCCCCGCCACGATCGGAGTGCTCGACGGCCAGATTGTGGTGGGCCTCACGGTTGACGAGCTCGAGCGCTTCGACTCCTCGGCGCGGAAGCTCGGGCCACGGGACGTCGCTGCGGCTGCGGTTCAGGGCGTCGTCGGCGCGACAACGGTCGGCGGCACGCTCACGGTCTGCAAGGCCGCCGGGATCGCATTCATGGGCACCGGCGGGCTCGGCGGAGTCCACCGAGGCTGGCCCACTCCGCCCGACGTCTCTGCAGACCTTCAGTCGCTCGCCGGCACGCAGGCGCTGGTCGTCTCCTCCGGGATCAAGTCGCTGCTCGACGTGCCGGCGACGGCAGAGCTGCTCGAAACGCTCGGCGTGCCGGTGCTCGGCTGGCAGACCGGTGAGCTTCCCCTCTTCTACGCCGCGCGCGGCGGGCCGCCGGTCTCGGCTCGGGTCGACTCAGCGGTCGAGGCGGCGCAGATCGCGGCGGCGCACTGGGAGCTCGACGGCGGCGGGCTTCTCCTCGCGCGTCCGCCGGACGGCAGCCTCGACGACGTCGAGCCGCTGATCCAGCAGGCGCTCGCCGGCGCGGAGGCCGAGGGTGTGCATGGTCAGGCCGTGACGCCGTTCGTCCTCGCCTGGCTGCATCGCGAGAGCGGTGGCCGCACGCTGAGCGCAAACCGCGAGCTGGTCGTCGACAACGCGCGTCTGGCCGGCGCGGTCGCCTCGGCGTAGTGCCTGACGATTTCAACGCCAAGGTGATCGCCGAGTTCCGGGCGAGCGGCGGCGAGGTCGCGGCCTTCGAGGGTGCACCGCTGCTCTTGCTCACGACGACCGGAGCGAGAAGCGGGCGGGCTCACACGACTCCGCTCGTGTACCTCCGGGAGGGCGGCAGGCTCTTCGTCTTCGGCTCGAAGGCAGGCGCGCCGTCGCATCCGGCCTGGTACTACAACCTCGTCGCGAATCCCGTCGTCACGGTCGAGCTCGGCAGCGAACGGTTCGAGGCAGAGGCGGCTGTCGCCTCAGGAGACGAACGAGCCCGCGTCTTCGCGCGACAAGCCGAGGCGCGGCCTCAGTTCCGCGAGTTCCAGACGATGACGAGCCGCGAGATCCCCGTGATCGAGCTGCTCCGCCGCTAAAGCCGCCAGACGCCGTCTTCCTGCACGAGCCTGCCGTCTGCATAGAGACGGCCACCTTCGCGCAGGTCTTTCACGATGTCCCAGTGCACGGCGCTGATGTTCTTGCCGCCGATGAACGAGTACGAGTTGCCGACGGCCAGGTGAACGGTGCCGTCGATCTTCTCGTCGAACGCGACGTTCTTCATGAACTGCTGGATTCCCGGATTGCAGCCGATCCCAAGCTCGCCGAGCCCGCGGGCTCCCTCGTCGGTGTCGAGCGTGTCGAGGAGGAACTGCTCGCCCTTGTCGGCAGATGCCTCGACGATCCGGCCGCCCTCGAAGCGGAAGCGGATTCCCTCGACCTCCGTGCCGTAGCGCACTGCCGGAAACTCGCCGAAGGTGATCTCGCCGTGCGCCGAATCCTCGACCGGCGAGTAGAAGACCTCGCCTCCCGGCATGTTGATGTGACCGTCTTCGATCGAGCCGGCTCGCCCCGCAAGCGACACCGTCAGGTCGGTGCCCGCGCCGACGATGCGCACCTCATCCGCCTGATCGAAGATCTCGGCGATCCGCCGCATCTTCTCGGCCTCGGCATCCCAATCGAGCAGCACGGCGCCGTAGATGAACTCCTCGTATTCGAGGAGCGACATGCCGGCTTCCTCCGCGGTCGCCTCGACCGGGTACTCACAGATCACCCAGGGCACATCCATCGCCATCATCCGCGCCCGCAGCGGCTTCGACCGTTCGCCAAGCGCCTGCCGGCGCTCGTCCGAGAGCCCCGATCCTTCCCGGGTGCTCTCGGGCCCCGAGATCGAGATCAGCGCGTCGGAGGTCTCCCAGATCTGAGTCTCGAGCGGCGACGCCTCACGCAGGACGTCGATCGGCGCCTCGCGCGCGAATGGGCCACCGACCGACTCCCACGACAGCTGGAGCAGCGGATAGGCGCCGCGCCGAGCGATCTCCTCCGTGACGGCCTCGACCAGTGGACGCGAGAGTGGCGTCGCCCGAACCAGGACTTCCCAGCCGGCCTGCACGCCGACGCACCGGTCGACGAGCAGACGTGCGTATTCGTCTACTCGAGGGTCGCGCATCGCCGGGAAGTTCTACCCGCCGGTCGTGGCCGGCACAACCGTCGAATGTGGACTAGGCCTTTGAGGCGCCGGAGCGGCGGCGCGAGGCGCGAGACGTGCCGATCCGCGCTGCCTGGTCGAAATAGAGCAGCGCCGGGCCGATGAAGAGAAGCGGGCTCAAGACCAGCAGCGAGAGGAATGCAGCAACGCGGCGCTCGGCTTCTGCCTGGCCGTGCAGCAGCGCCGACATCGTCCCGGCAGCGAGATAGAAGACGATCACGAGCGCGCAGAGCGAGCCGAGCGCATGCACATAGTCGGCGGTCGCGAGCGTGCGACCGCGCCTCAGCGTCTCCCGAAATCCGAGCGATTCCTTGATCGCGACCGGGACGGCGAGCCCGAAGAGCGCAAGCCAGGCGAACGCGGGGATGATGTAGAGGCGCAGCAGAATCGGGGCCGGAATCCAGACGACGACGCCAACCGCAAACGCAAAGAGAATGCGCCGTCTCGTCGGATGCGCGTCGAGGACGAGAATCGAGGCGTAGACGAACCCGGCGCTGAAGAGCGGCGCCAGGAGGCAGAGCAGCGGGACCTCGGCGCTGATGCTGTGGCCGAGAACGATCTCGCGCATGATCGCGAGTGGAAGCCCGAGCGGCAGCGCGCGCCAGAAGTTTACGCCGTAGAGGCGAATCGTCTCGGCGACCACCTGCCCGACTGTTCGTTCTGCAGGTGGGAGCGCGGCCGGGAGGCTAGGCACTGAGCGCCTCGATCAGACCCGGCAGCGAGACGCGCAGGAGCTCGAGCGCGTCGGCGAATCGCCAGCGCGTGCGATCCGGCTCCGCAACGTCGTTCGAGGTCACCCGCACTTCAAGCGCCGGCACGCCGCCGAGCGCGCACGCTCGGAGCACGGCGAAGCCCTCCATCGCCTCGATCTCGCAATCGGTCGTTCCCCCCACGCGCGCACTCGTGCCGATCAGCTCGACACGGGCGAGTGGGAAAGCGGCGCGCGCAGCAGCCAGCAGCCCCGCGTCCGGGGTCGCGCTCGTGGGAATGAGCGTTGACTGCGTGTCGCAGTAGAGCGAGCCGTTTCCGAGCACGAGCTCGGGCTCCGTGAACCCGCGCGCGCCGGCGATGCCGACATGGAGAACGGCGGTGGGCCGGCGGTGAACGAGCTCGATCGCCGTCGAGATGGCGGCCTCGACAGGGCCGATTCCGCAGACGAGCCCGTCGACGGTGTCGGTGACGCCCTCCAGCTCCCGGTCGGTTGCCGCAATCACGAGCACGCCGGGGACCGTACCGAGATGCAGCCAGGCGTGGCTTCCGTAACGACTTCGTGCCAAAAGTGCGCCAAGAGTGCACGGATCCTGGCGGCCGCTCCGAGTCGCCGGTATTCCAGATGCATGCACCCAACCTTGATCCGTTCCGCAGTCGTCGCAGCCACGATGGTCGCGACTGCCACAGGCGTCGGCGTCGCGACGAAGGGCGGCGGCTCCGCGACGTCCAAGCGCGTGATCACGGCGTGCGCCGCGCCGGGCGGCAAGCTCAGGGTGGTCGCATCAGCGGCGGCGTGTCGAGCGCAGGAACGCACGTTGCGATGGACGATTCCCGGCACACCCGGCGTGCCAGGGCCAGTTGGGCCAGCGGGCCCGGCCGGCGCTCAGGGAGATCCGGGAGTCACCGGTGCAACGGGGAACGATGGAGCCATCGGGGCCACGGGGCCGCGCGGGGACGCGGGAGCCGCCGGCGCGACTGGACCTGCTGGCGCTGACGGCGCGCCTGGCCCGGCGGGAGCGCCGGGATCGATCGGGCCCCAGGGCCCGACGGGACTGGTCGGGCCCGCAGGCCCGACGGGCGCGCAGGGCCTGACCGGGCCTCAGGGCCTCCAAGGCACGACGGGGCCCGCCGGCCTCACCGGCGCGACTGGAGCCGTCGGCCCGACTGGCCCCAGCGGCCCAGCCGGGATCGCAGGCCCGGCGGGACCGACCGGAGCAACTGGAGCAACCGGCGATCCGGGACCGGGCCTGGCCTCGTTCGACCAGCTCGGCGGCCTCGCGTGCGCCGGCTCGAGCGCCCCCGGCACGATCCAGGTCGCGTACGACTCCGGCGGTCACGCAACCCTGACCTGCGTCGCCGCGCCCTCGGGCTCCGCGCTCGTGCGCGTGAACGAGGTTGCAACCGGAACATCGGCGTCGGGTTCCGACGAGTTCGTCGAGCTCGCGAACACGGGAACGGCAGCCGCCGACATCAGCGGGTGGAAGCTCGTCTACCGCTCTGCAACCGGCACGAGCGACGTTGCCCTCGCCACGGTGCCGGCGGCAACAACGCTTGCCGTTGGAGCCTTCTATCTCATCGGCGGAGCGTCCTACAGCGGAGCTCAAGCCGCAGACGTGTCCTTCTCACCTGGACTGGCAGCAGCGGGCGGAGCCGTTGGGCTCCGCGACGGGAGCGGCACGTTGATTGACGGTGTCGGCTGGGGAACGGCGACGAACGCGCTCGTCGAAGGCAGCGCGGCGCCAGCCCCGCCGGCAACATCTGCGCCCGGGTCGAGCATCGAGCGGCTGCCGAACGGGCACGACACGAACAACAACGCCACCGACTTCTCGGTCACGTCGACCCCTTCGCCCCGAGCATCGAACCACTGAGCTCGAACCAGCGTCCTGTGCGAAGATCCGGCCGTGGGCTACGTCGTCATCGATCCCGAAGAGCTCTCCTGGGACGAGCGGCCCTATCGCGAGGACGAACCCGCGCCACGCCTGACCGCCGACCTGACGACGGCCGCGAACCTCAAGGAATCACGGGCCCGGCTCTGGCGCTATCCCCCGCACACCCGCGGGCGCCGGCACAGCGAACGCGTTCAGGAGGAGGTGTTCGTCGTTCTCTCCGGGACGGTGACACTGCTCCTCGGCGAGCCGCCCCAGCGCTTCGACCTCCAACCGCAGGGTGTTGTCTCGCTCGAGCCCGGCACGGCGGTTCAGGTCCGAAACGAAAGCGATCACGAGGCGGTCGTGCTCGTCTACGGCGCCCCGCCGGTCAGCGGGCAGGCCGAGATTCTCGACGACGTCGAGCTCTAGGCCGACGCGTCCGCGGTGGCCGCGGCCTTTGTGAAGACAAGATCGCCGTTCTGGGCATCGACGCGAATCGTCTCGCCCGCGGTGAAATCGCCCTCGAGCAGCCGCAACGCAAGCCGGTTCTCGAGCAGGCGCTGAATCGCCCGCTTCAAGGGGCGCGCGCCGTATGTCGGGTCCCAGCCCGCATCGGCGATTGCCTCGGTCGCGGCAGGCGTGAGCTCGAGGGACAGACCGCGCTCGGCGAGCCGCTCGCGCAGGCGGCCGAGCTGAAGCTCGACGATCTCGCCGATCTGCTCGCGTGAAAGCGCCTTGAACTCCACGATCTCGTCGATCCGGTTCAGGAACTCCGGGCGGAAGAAGTC
>DASZPQ010000094.1:0-3339 GCA_035550275.1 Gaiellaceae bacterium
CACAACTCCGTGATCGGAAGCGTCCCCGAGGGTGCAATTCGCCGCTTCGTGACCGGGATGCCGGTCCGCCTCGAGCCGGCAACGGACGGTGTGCGGATCGAAGGAGCGCTCGTCGAGTGCGGCACCGACGGGCGCGCCACGAACTGCGAGGCCGTGCGGGTCGACGTTCCCGACGCCTAGAACGTTTTGCATCGGACCTAACGTGCTCTAAAAGTGGCCCATGTGTACACATGGGCCACCCGAGGTCACGCGAGCCCTTCGCCGGCGTACTCGACTGCTTCCGGCTCGGGCGCTGACCGCGAGACGAGCAGCACGAACGCGACAAAGGGATAGAACCAGGGCAGGTAGAGCCACGACCAGTGCGTGAGCACGATCTCGAACCCGATCAGCAGCGCGGCGGTGAACGCCGCTAGTTGCAACGCCGAGCGGCGCCGCGGCCACCAGCCCAGCACCAGCGCGCCGATCACGAGCACGCCTTCCAGCAGGTGCTGCAGCCAGCGGAGATTCGGAATCCCTTTCGCGTGGTACTGGCCCCAGTCCCAGAGCGAGAACGGTGAGCTGCGGCCGATCTGCACCGGGAAGGTCCGGTCGTAAAAAACGCGCAGCGCATGCAGCGGCGACGGCTCGAGGAACATGATCGAGAACGCGGCCAGCGTCGCGATCAGAAAGCCGATCGCAAAGCGCAGCGTCGGCTTGCGCAGTCGAGCCTCGGGGTAGCCGGCCCAGAGCGGGGCGACGATCAGCGAGGCGAACTTTGTCCACCCGGAGAGCGCGGCCAGCGCTCCACGCGCGAGCTGTGAAGTCGCGAAGTAGAAGCCCCAGATCAGGAACGCGGGCTGAATCAGGTCGTTCGTGTTCGAATTCGACGCGTACTGCGTGAAGGGATACGCAACCCACGCAAAGGCAAGGGTCGCCGCGAGCCGCTCACCACCGAACCTTCGGCCGACGAGCACCAGTCCGAGCAGGCAGACGAGATCCCAGATGATCGTGGTCGCGTGCACCGCGGGCAGCGTGTCCCACTTCCCGCTCCAGCCGAAGATCCAGTAGCCGGGCAAGTAGGCCTCGTACGACACCGGGCCGTACGTGTCTCCGTCGGGGTTGGCGCTCTCACAGCGGCCGTTCGTCTGGATCCGGTTCCGGATCTCGCCGTTCGAGTCCGCGGGGCCGCACGCCTTCAGGTCGCCCTCGATCGGCATGTTGCCGTACGGGATCTGACCGTGGGAGATCCGCTCCGCGCCGATCACGCCTGAGTAGCCGACGTCGATCACGTTCGACGAGCGCACGTTCAACCCGATCCGGAACCCGCCGATGAAGACCGCCGCGCCGGCAAGCACCCACACCGGCAAGACGGCTGCGCCGCGCGGCGCCCGGTCGCGCCAACCGATCCAGACGCAGCGGGCGAGCAGCCAGAAGAGCGGCGGATAGGCAGCGATCACCGCTGCGAACACGTGGCCGTGATTGAAGAACCAGAGCGAGACCGAGGACGAGAGCAGCACGACCAGATCGAGGTTGCGTAACGAGCGCAGCCGCCGCCAATCGATCAACCCGAGGAGAAAGACCCCGCAGAACGAGAGCCAGACCAGATAGCTGTTGATCCGCGCTCCGCCGAATGCTCCCGGGACGCCGCGCGCCATCGACCACGCAACCTGTGGGCCCGTGTAGGCCTCGATCACGACACCGCCCGTGTCGTCGACCTCCCCCATTGCGATCTCGCCCGCCGCGCCGGAGAAGACATCGATCGTCCAGAAGCTGTTTGCGAACGTCGCGGTCACCTGGGGATTCGGTGGGTAGCGGTGAAGCCACGCCGCCACCTTGGGCGTCGAGAGGAAGATCTTCTCGGCGAGCGATTCGCTCAGCGTCGGCGGAGTCGGAGCTGTCGTCGTGCCAATCGGTGCGACCGGCACGGTCACGGTCGGCGACGGTGCCTTCGTTCCTGCGAAGGCAGCCGGTACCACCACGAGGGCCGCGACGATCGCGGCGGAGAGCTTCAGCCCCGGAACGACCAGAGCTTGTTCCCGAGGAAGTTGAGCGGCACCACGAGCGCGAGCGCGAGCGCCTGCGAGATCACCTTGCCCCAGCCGAACCAGTCGAGGAAGACGACGAGCCAGATCTGGTTCGCGATCAGCGCGACAGCCGAGACTGCGAGGAATCGCAACCCCTGGTACCCGAAGTGCCCTTTGGTCTCGACGAAGGTCCAGTGGCGGTTCCACCAGTAGTTGCTCGTGGCGGCAAGGATGAACGAGATCGCGGCGGCGCTATGGGCCCCAAGGCCCAGGAGGAGCGTGTACGCCACGAGGTTGATCGCGTATCCACTGGCCCCGACGACACCGAATTTCGCGAGCTGGATCCAGTTGGACCGAAGCTTGAGCGCGCCGACGGCGCGATTCACGATGGCGTCCACCCCGCATCGAGGCTACCAGCGGTGCCAGGCTGCCTTGCAGACATTTAATCGCTTGCTAAGAAGTCGAGCCAGATTGAGGAGCTTTATTCTGGTTCAGGCTCTCGGCGACGCCGAAATGCCGGAGCACGAGGCCCTTGATGCCGGTGATCGAGGACGGCGGCTCTCCGAGCCCCACCGTCAGCATCGGCACCTCGGAGTCGGAGGCCTCGAGCGAGCCATGGCTGCCACCGCCTGCGTGATCGCCGCCGCCGAGATCCGCGAACTCCCAGCCTGGGGCAGCTGAGAGGAGCACCTCGCCTGCATTTGGGTTGCGCAGCGCCGCCTCGGCCCGAACACGTCCGTCGGGGTAGGCGTCGAGCAGCGCCAGGTCCTCGTCTCCACCACGTCGGGCTACGACCTCGCCGTCCTCGAGAAAGAGGGCGACGCCCACTGAAGGCTCGGCGTCCAATGACTCCGCCAGCGCCCGCGGGTCGGCGCCGTAGAGCATGGCCGCCCGGTTGGACGCTGTCACGCGCGCGCCCTCGACCGCAAGCGATGCGGACTGCTCGACGTGCGTTTGCCCGTGATCCGAGCAGACGATCACGGCATAGCGCTCGAGGAACTCGTCCTGGCCGCCCGCGGCATCCATCAGAGCCGCGATCGCCGCGTCGCTTCGGCCCAATGCTTCATGAGCCGCGTCGGGCCCCTGCGCATGAGAGGCGTAGTCGTAGTCCGGAAGGTAGAAGACGAGCAGGTCGAACCCGTCTCGAGTCACGAGCCACCGGCCGATCGACGCGGCGTAGGCGTCGATCGATCCGCCGCCACGGTTGAGCCAGGCGATCGGCGCGCCGGTCTTGTCGGACTCGTAGATCGAGTAGAAGAAAAAGCGCTTCGGCCCGTTCACCGGGGGCAGGCCGGGAATTGCCGACGAGTGCCGGTTCCGGCCTCGATAGGTCGTG
>DASZPQ010000095.1:0-3460 GCA_035550275.1 Gaiellaceae bacterium
CGCCGCGCGACTCGGGTACCCGGTGCTCGTGCGGCCGCACCATGTCCTCGGCGGACGTGGGATGCACGTTGCGCGCTCGGCGGCCGAGCTTCGCGTCCAGGGCCCGTGTCTCGTCGATCGCTATCTCGAAGGAGCGCTCGAGCTCGACGTGGACGCGCTCTGCGACGGTGAGGACGCGTGGGTCTCGGTCGTGCTCGAGCATGTCGAGCCAACGGGCGTCCACTCGGGGGATTCGGCTTGCGTTGTGCCTGGGCCGTCGGTCAGCGAGGCGCTCGAGCTCGAGATTCGGGAGATTGCGACCACAGTGGCCCGGGGTGTCGGCGCGCGTGGCCTGTTGAACCTTCAGCTCGCCGTCGCCGAGGGCAAGGTCTGGGTGCTCGAGGCGAACCCGCGCGCCTCCCGAACGGTGCCGTTCGTGGCCAAGGCAACCGGCGTCCCCCTGGTCGAGCACGCCGTCAGGCTGCTGCTCGGCGAGCGGCTTTCCGACCTCGGCTTGCCCGAGCGTGCGATTCCGACCCGGGCCTGGGCGAAGGAAGCGGTCTTTCCGTCGGAGCGCTTTGCGGGCGCCGCGAATCGTGGGCCCGAGATGCATTCGACGGGCGAGGTGATGGCCGGAGGGGCGACGCCGTCAGAGGCCTACGCGCGCGTCTTGCGGGCCGCGGGGCGCGGCCGGCGCGGAGGCGCGATCGGGCTGCCGCTTCAGGCGTCCTAGGCCGTTGCGCTTCCGGTCGGCGGACTGCTCCCACCGAATGTGCCGGAGCCACCGCCCGAGCCACCGCCCAAGCCACCAGAACCGTCCGAGCCGCCGTCGTCGCCGAAGCCGCCGCGACCGCCGCCAGGAAAGCTCGGCCGTGTCCCGTTCACCATGTCCGTGACGCGCTGCTTGATGAACGACTCGAACTGCTGCGCCTGAGCCGCGCTCACCCTGCCGGACTTGACGAGCGCGTCGAACTGCGACTTCTGCGCGTTGACCATGGCGGAGATCAGCCCGTCGACGCTCTTGCCCTGGGCCTTTGCGACCTGCGCGAGCGTTTGGCCACTCTGGATGTCGCTCTGAAGCGCCGCGGTCGTCACGCCGAGGTACGTCGCCGCCGGGCCGAGGTCGCGTGTCAGCCCACCCGGGCCGCCGCCACGGAACCCGCCGCCGCCTCCTCCGAAGCCACGTCCGCCGCCGCCGCCGCCACCACCTCCGTAGAGATTGCCTCCCAGTCCACCGCCACTCCCGGTGTCGGGAGCGGCTGTCGTCGTGATTGCCGGCACGGATGCCGCGCCTGAGTTGCCGCCGCCGGAGCCGAGTGCGATCGCCGCAATCGCCGCGCCACCGCCGCAAACGGCCAGCACCGCGACTGCGATTCCGATCAGCTTGCGCTTACGCCGAGGTTCCATCGTGGTTAGGCCGGCCGAACGGTGAGCTTGACCTGAACGGTGTGCGTCTTGCCGTTGCGCTGGAAGGTGACCTTGATCGTGTCGCCCGGCTTGTGCGCGGCGATCACGGAGGACAGGTCGTCGCCCGAGGTGATTGCCGTTCCGGCCAGCGCCGTGATCACGTCACCCTGCTGGAGCCCGGCATTGGCCGCAGGTGTGGAGGCGAGCACCGAGCTCAGCAGCGCTCCGGCGACCTGCGCCGATGTGTCGATCCGAACGCCGAGGTAGGCGTACTGGACGGTGTGGCCGGCGATCAGTTGGGTGACGACCGTGCGCACGGTGTTGGAGGGAATGGCGAAGCCGACACCGTCGCTGGCGCCCGAGTTGCTCTCGATCTGCGCATCGACGCCGATCACTTGCCCGAGCGCATTCAGGAGCGGGCCGCCGGAGTTGCCGTGGTTGATCGGGGCGTCGGTCTGGATCGCGTCGCCGATCGTGTAGTTGTTCGGCGCGCTGATCGAGCGATGGAGCGCGCTGACGATGCCGCTCGTCACCGACCCTGCGAGCCCGTACGGGCTTCCGATCGCGACGACGCCGTCACCGATCTGGACGGTGCTCGAGTCTGCGAGTGGGATCGGGTGGAGCATCGACTTGGGCGCAGAGACCTTGATCACCGCAAGATCGGTCGACTGGTCGCTACCAACGACGTGAGCGCTGAAGGTCTGGCCGTTCCAGAACGTGACGGTGATCGAGTTGGCGCCGTCGATCACGTGCTGGTTCGTGACGATGTCGCCGTTCATGTCGTAGACGATCCCCGAGCCTTCTGCGGTGTCGGTTCCACCGAAGTTCGAGGTCGTGGACAGCTTGATGTCGACCTCTCCCTTGTAGGCGCGCTGATAAATCTCGCTGACCGAAAGGCCCGTCTTGTCGACGATCGGCTGGGTCTGGTCGACGGTCGTCGTGTCGCCGACGACGGTCTTCGTCCCGCCTGGCCCGATGCCCGCGTAGAGGGCGGCCCCCGCGACTCCGCCGACGACGGCGATCACGGCTACGGCTGCCGCACGTGCGGCTCGGCTTGGGATGAGACTCATCGCGAAGTTCCTTTCACTCAGGGTAGACATCCATTCGACCCCCGGTGCCTAAAACGCAGCTCAGGGTCCCCTAAGAACTTGGTAAGAGCGCGCCCTCGCCGTCGACGGCCGCTTCGGCCGGAGCCTGGGCCTCCCGCTCGCTCACGACGAGGGAACCGTCGCGCATCGCGAGATTCCGTGGTGCGCGAGCGGCCAGCCCGGTGTCGTGCGTGGCGACGATCACGGTGGTGCCGTGCTCGTTTGCGAGGCTGAGCAGCAGCTCGATGATGTCGGCACCGGTCTTCGTGTCGAGGTTTCCGGTCGGCTCGTCGGCGAGGATCACGCGCGGGTCGACGACGAGCGCACGTGCGATCGAAACACGCTGCTGCTCGCCGCCAGAAAGCTGGGATGGGAGGTGCGAGGCACGCGGCGCGAGCCCGACCTCCTCGAGTAGCGCCAGCGAACGGTCGCGCAACTCAGTCCCTGAGACACCCGTGGGTGCAAGCGCGAGCTCGACGTTCTGCACGGCGGTCAGGGTCGGGATCAGGTTGTAGTGCTGGAAGACGAAGCCGAAGGCGCGCAGCCGGAGCTCGGCGAGATCGTTGTCCTTCAGCTCGCCGAGGTCGCGGCCTTCGAAGAAGACGTGCCCGGAGCTTGGCCGGTCGAGTGCTCCGAGTAGCTGGAGCAGCGTTGTCTTGCCGGAGCCGCTCGGGCCCTCGAGTGCGACGAACTCGCCAGGAGCGATTGTCAGGCTGACGTCGTTCACGGCCGTGACGTTCATCGGGCCCTTCGTGAACTGCTTCGAGACGTTGCGAACGTCGTACAGGGGCGTGTCGGTCATCGCTACTCCACCGTCCTCAGAGCGTCGGCTGGGCGGAGACGCGCGGCGCGGAATGCGCCTGCTGCCCCGGCGAGCAGGCCGCCGAGCAGGGCGAGCACAAAGCCGAGCAAGAGGATCTTCACTTCGATCGGTGCGGACAACGGAATCTTGTCTGTCACTGCGCGAGAAGCCAGGGAGCCGAGCC
>DASZPQ010000096.1:0-36062 GCA_035550275.1 Gaiellaceae bacterium
TGGCGAACGTTTACGGCGAGACGTACGCAAGACAGCTCCTTGCTCGGCACGGTTTCGACCGTCTCTTGTAGTCCTCAGGTCTCGGGACACACGGCTGCGCCAGCTCATTGCGCCTTGCGTTCGTGCTACGGCGCGACCAATGCCCGTGCAAAATCTCCAGGATCGAACGGGCGCAAGTCGTCGAGCCCCTCACCCACTCCGATCAGCTTCACTGGCAAGCCAAGCTCGTAGGTGATCGCTACGGCGATCCCGCCCTTGGCCGAGCCGTCGAGCTTCGTCAGCGCGATTCCCGTCACACCAACCGCTTCATTGAACAGCCGAGCCTGCTGGAGGCCGTTCTGGCCCGTGGTGGCGTCGACGACGAGCAGCGTCTCGTGTGGCGCGCCTTCGAGCCGGCCGGCGATCACGCGCCGGACCTTTGCGAGCTCGTCCATCAGGTTGGTCTGCGTGTGCAGCCGGCCTGCGGTGTCGACAACGACCACGTCTCCACCGGCATCGACCGCGTCGTAGGCGACTGCTGCCGGGTCCGCCCCGTGCTCGCCGCCGACGAACTTCGCTCCGGCGCGCTGCGCCCAGATCTCCAGTTGCTCTTCGGCCGCAGCGCGGAACGTGTCGGCCGCGCCGACCGTCACCTCGCGGCCGTGCTCGCGCAGCTTCGAGGCGAGCTTGCCGATCGTGGTCGTCTTGCCGGTGCCGTTCACGCCGACGACGAGAATCACCGCCGGGTGATGGGCGAGGTCGAGATGCGGCGGCGCGCCGAGCATCGTCGTGATCTCCTCGGCAAGTGCCGTCGAAAGATCGGTCAGATCCTGGCGCAGCTCGAGCCGCCGGACGAGCTCGGCCGTCGCGGGAACGCCGACGTCGGCCTGAATCAACGCTTCTTCGAGCCGCTCCCAGGACGCGCTGTCTGACGGGTCGAACGCGGCGACCGCAAGCTGCTCGGTGAGCGCGCGGCGCGACTTCGAGAGCGAATCGCGCAGGCGGCCGACGAAGCTGCGGTGGGCCTCCTGCGTCTCATACGGCCCCTCCGCATCACCGAGGAGCTCTGCCCAGCTGCGCGCCATTGCAGAACGCTAGCTGCGTACGGGCGGGTCGGCTCCGTCCTGGTAGGGGACGATCCCGTGGATCTCGAACATCCGCGCCACCGACGGCCGTTCGGTGAGGAGCGCGTAGTGCGGGCCGAGCCGCGGGAGCGACCATGCCTGGCGCGGCAGCCAACGGCCCCAGCGGGTCAGCATGTGGAGGTAGATGTCGGCGACGGAGAAGCTCTCGCCGAGCAGATACGGGCCTGGCTCGAGTGCGGCGTCGATGTGGTCGAAGGCAGCGTCGAGGCGCTTCCGGTCTCCGTCGCGCACGGCTTCGATCGCCGGCGAGCCCTCACCGACGAGACGGTGTGGGTAGAGGCAGTCCATCAACGCCGCCTGCACGGTGTTCGTCAGGTAGACGAGCCAGCGCACCGCGACCCAGCGCTCGGTCGTCCCCGGCGGAGGCAGCAATCCCGCGTCGGGATAGCGATCGGCGAGATAAAGGCAGATTGCCGCCGACTCCCAGAGGGTGAGATCGCCGTCGACGTAGGCCGGAACGCGTCCGAGCGGGTTGATCGCGAGGTACTCGGGCCCTGCGATCGTGCCGTCACGCTCGACGAGCGCCAGGTCGTACTCGGCGCCGGCCTCTTCGAGTGCCGCCGTCGGCGCCATCGCAGCCGAGCCGGGGATGTAATACAGGGTGGGCACGCCGGGCACGATAACCGTGCGAGGATATGGCCGTGCCCGAGTTGGAGCGGTTCACGGTGATCGTCCTTCGTCGCCCGGCGAACGCGCCAGACTTGCCCGAGGCCGAGCTCGACCGGCTTCAGGAAGCGCATCTCGACTTCATGGCCGCCGAGCGCGCCGCAGGAACGCTGCTCGTGAACGGCCCGTTCGATGAGCGCCCAGATGAGAGCTGGCGCGGGCTCTGCATCTACACCGTGGGCTTCGAGGAGGCACAGCGGATCGCCGCGAACGATCCGCTGGTGCTGGCCGGGCGACTCGAATTGCAACCGCTCGGGTGGCTCGTCCCTCCCGGCCTCCTTCCATCCTGACGTGCGAACGATCCTGGTTCTCAGCTCACTCGCCTGCGTGTGCTCACTCGCCGGGTCGAGTGGCGCCGCGACCGGCAGTCCGGCAGCGCAGGCGCTCATGCACCTGCAGGCGTTCGATGAGAGCCTCGCCAACCTGCAAGTCGATCTCACGGCGCCCATCGTGGTCAGCACGCCAGCCGAGACCCGCCAGCGGTTGAATGGGCTCGACTCGCTGATTCGCGAAACGCTCCCGCTCGTCCAGAAGGGCTTCACCGGCGTCTCCCCGGGACAGATGGTTCAGCAGGCGAAGCGCATCGACCAAAACCTCGCCGCTGCAGCGAAGGCTCAGGGCACCGGGCTGCTTCGCATCCTTGCCTTGATCAAGACGGCGGAGGAATCGCTCGAAGGCGCGGTCAGGAAAGCCGTTCCTGCCGCTCCCGCCGGAACGCCCGAGAACGGCGCCCAACCGGGCGGTGCGCCGACCGGCAATGCGCAGATCGTGGTGAAAGCCGGGGGCAGCTCGACACCACTCGCTCCCGGAGCCCCGGTTCTCTTTCCCGAGCGAACGTCGCTGTCGAGCTTCGCAACGGCGGGAGAACGCGTACAGGCACTGCAGTTGATCAATGTCGGCTCTGCCCAAGCGACGGTGACTACCGTCGCCGTCCAGGGCCCCGACGCTCGCGATTTCATCGTCAGCCCAGGGTGTGACAACGCGACTCTGGCGGCCGGGTCTACGCAGGAGGCAACCGCAGCCAGCGCGTGCTTCGTGTCGGTCGAAGTTCGGGCGGCGCGCTACAGCCGTCCCCTCAAGGCGAGCCTCCTGATCACGGGCTCGGGCATCGGGAGCCTGCCTCCGGTCCCGCTCGCGCTGACGGAAGCGGATCTCACGCTTGGCTCGCTGCTCGCGTCGAGCGGTTCTGGACAGCTGACCTACCGGTTCGGCGTCAGGAATGTCGGGCCCGATCCCGCCGAGCGCACGGAGGTCGACGCAAAGGTGACGGCAACCACAGGATCGCTGCGACTCGTGAGCTCGCTTCCGGAGGGTTGCACGTACGGCTCGGGCACCGGAATCCTGGCCTGCGCGCTCGGCACGCTGCCCGCGCACGCCCAGACGACGCTGACCGTCGTCTTCCAGGCGCCGAAGGCCGGCATCCGAGTCACGAATCAGGCGGCCGTGCAGAGCCTCGATTTCGATCCGACTCCCCGGAACGATCTGAAGACGATCGTGACGGCGCTGAAGTAGCTCTACGCGGCGCGGGCGTGCAGCGAGACGTAGGCGTTGCGATAGCTGACGAGCGCGCTCTCACTGGCCACTGGAGGGCGGGCTGCGCGGCCGAAGACGTCTGCGGGCCAGCGGAGGCGGCCGCCGCGGAAATCGGTGAACCACCCGTCGACGTCGCGACGGACGAGCAGCAGCTCGACGACGATCCCGTCGAGCCGGAAAGCGCGCGCGTACGAGCGGTCGTCTCCGAGCTCGTCGAGCCGCTCCGCGAGGAAGAACGAATCCAGGCGATCGAAGTTCGGTGCCGGATAGAGCAGGTCGACATCGCGATGTGACCCGGGCGGCACGAGCCCGCGCAGCTCCTCGGCCCAACCTCCGAACAGCCAGGCGCTCAACCCACCCTCGGCCAGGAGGTCGACAACGCGCATCACGAACGGGAGATCGTTTGGTGTCCTCATCTTCGCCATCAAGTCATCGGTTTCCCGCATCGGAAAGTGAATCCTGCCCGGCCCTTGCGATCAGGCCGAAATGGCTGCGCTCTCTTCCTGCGGCAAACGACGCGAGACGATCTGCGACACCCCGTTGGGGCCCATCGTCACGCCGTAGAGCACATCCGCAGCTTCCATCGTGCGCTTCTGATGCGTGATCACGATGAACTGTGCCCGATCGGCATAGGTTCGCAGCAGCTCGGTGAAGCGGCCGATGTTCGCATCGTCGAGTGCCGCTTCGACCTCGTCGAGGAGATAGAACGGGCTCGGGCGCGC
Organism: Gaiellaceae bacterium; assembly: GCA_035550275.1. Taxonomy (GTDB): domain Bacteria; phylum Actinomycetota; class Thermoleophilia; order Gaiellales; family Gaiellaceae; genus PALSA-600. The sequence goes on from DASZPQ010000096.1 coordinate 4,046, forward strand.
GAGAAACAGGCTGAAGAGGAAGGCGATCGCGCCGAGCGCTTTCTCGCCGCCGGAGAGCAATGAGAGCCGCGTGACGCGCTTGCCGGCCGGGCGGAGCTCGACCTCGATTCCCGGCTCCTCCCCGTCCTCGCCCGGCTCCGTCATCCGCAGACGGCCTTCGCCGCCCGGGAAGAGCGTCGCGGCGACAGCGTGGAAGTGATGCTCGACCGCCTCGAAGGTCTCGGCAAACCGGCGCTCGACGGTTTCCGTCAGCTCGCGTCGAAGCTGCTCGAGCTCCTCGAGGCTCTTCTCGAGGTCGGCCCGCTGCACGGCCAGCTCGTCGAGGCGCTCCTTCTCGGCTTCATACTCTTCCTTCGCGAGTGGGTTCACCTGGCCGAGCTGCTCGCGGCGCGCCTCCAGCTTGAGCACGCGATCGGCGAGCTCGTCGCGATTCTCGCCCTCGGCCGGCTCGGCGCCGGCAGCCTCGAGTCGCCGCTGCGCCTCGTCTCGCTCGGCATCGGTTCGTGCCAGCTCGACATCGATCGCCGAGACCGCTTCGCTCGCGGCGCTGGACGCGTTGCGGAACTCGGCTTCCTCGGCCCCGAGCCGGCGCAGCTCGGCGCCGAGCTCGCTGGTGCGTGCGGCATCCGCTGCAACCTGCGCCTTCAGTGGAGCTTCGAAGCGGTTGACATCGACGACGGTCGCCTGGAGCAGCCGCTCGCCGTCGGCGACGAGACGTTCCAGCACGATTGTCGAAGGGCGTCCCGAACGCCCGCCGCCGGCTTCCGCGACGAGACGCGCCGCCGCGCTCGCACGGCTCGAAGCCTGCTCTGCTGCCGCGCCGGCCTCGGCGACCTCAAGCAAGAGCGCTTCAGCCTCGGAGCGAAGGAGCGCGAGCTCGCCAGTGGCGTCCGCGCTCCGCGAGTTCGCATGACGTTCCGCGGCCGTGATCCGGAGATCGACTTCGCCCAGCGCGCGCCGCAGCTCGGTCTCGCGTGCCGCCGCCTCTCGGAGCTCGCCGGCGACACTCGAGGCACGTTCGGCCAACGGCGTTTCAAACCGGGACGCGAGCGTGGCAGCGACCCGGAGCGACTCGTCGAGTCGAACTGCGCCCGAGCGAATCCGTTCGAGCAATGTGGCGTCGGCGACGCGAACTGACCTGAGATGAGCCACAGGAGCTAGCGCAGCGGCGGCGGCACGCGCGCGCTCGCTCGCCCGCTCGGCGCTCTGTGCGGCCGCTGCAGCGCGCCCGGCGAGATCGTCGACCTCGACCGCGAGCGAACGCCGACGGGCTTCCAGCTCGAGCAGGACGGCCTCGGCGGCCTCACCGGCGAACCAGAGCTCGCCACGATCCGGATCCCAACCGATCCCGTCTTCGGTCACGGCGGGCACCTTCGAAGCGAGCAGCTCGTGCTCAGGGACGACAGGGAGCTCCGAGACGAGCTTCTGCGGGTCGCGGCCGACGAGCACGAGCACCGAGCCGAGCCCGGCCGCACGGGCTCGCTCGACGAGCCGCAGGCCGCTTGCCGCATCGGCGGCGACCAGGGCTGATGCTCGGTGCCCGAGCGCGGCGGCGACCGCCCGTTCGCTCCCGGCCGGAACGTCGATCTGCGAGAACGCAAGCTGCTCCCCCTCCTCGGCAAGCGCGCGAGCGGCAGGCGTCAATCCTTCTCGTTCGGCCAGCGCCTGCTCGAGTGCGACGAGCCGCTCGCGGGCAAGCTCGGTACGCGCGGCCAGATCGTCGCGCTCACGAAGCGCGAGTCGAGCCGCCTCGTCGGCCTCGTCGGCTGCCCGTCCGAGCTCCGCCGGCTTGTGAGCATCGGGATCGCGGGAGGCGGACAGATCCGAGGTGATCTGCTCGAGGAACCTGTGCGTCGACTCGTGCCGAACCTCGATCGCCTGAGCGACGCCCCGAAGGGCGAGCAGCGACCGGTGGCCGCCGTCGGCGAGCTCGGACTCGGCCAGCGCTCTCGTCGCGAGAGCCTCTTCGACATCGGCCGCGATCGCAGCGCGAGTCACGCGCTCGTGAGCGACGACGCGTGCCCAGCGCTCCTCGGCTTCGACCTGGAGGCGCGCACGGGTCGCGACAGCGGCCTGCGCAGCCGACGCTGCTTCGCGAGCTGCGTCCTGGAGCGCGCTCGACGAGGCCGGGTCGTAGGCCTTCGCCGCGTCGAGCTCCTCCCGGAAGCGGCCGACGAGCGCCTGGGCAGCCTCGCGCCGCAATGCGATGCGCTCGGCTCCGGCGCGCAGCCCGTAGAGGGCCGAGGTCGCGTTTTCTCGCGTGCCAGCGGCGTCGGTGAGCTCTTCCTCGGCGCTTGCCCGCGCTGCGAGCAGCTCCTCGAGCTTCGCGGCGAGCCCCTGGCGCTTGGCGAGCGCTGCGTCGCGGCGAGCTTCGGCGCCGGCGCGATGCTCCTTCAAGCGAGCGAGATCGAGCGTCGCGACCGCCGCTCGCAGACGTGCGATCTCCTCACCCAGCTTCTCGGCGCGTTCGGCGGCGGTCGCTTGAAGCGCCAGCGGGCGGAGACGCTTGCGCACCTCGTCCTCCAGGTCGCGGGCGCGCTCGACCTGAGTCGCCACTCGTGCGAGCTTCAACTCCGCGCGGTGGCGGCGGTGCTTGAACTTGCCGAGACCGGCAGCCTCTTCGATCAGCGAACGGCGCTCGGCCGGCTTCGCGCCGAGCACCGATTCGACGCTGCCCTGGGAGATGACCGAGCGCAGACCGCCGCCCAGGCCGACATCGGAGAGCAGCTCGATCAGGTCGATCCGGCGCACGGCAGTGCGATTCACGAGGTACTGGCCCTCGCCGCCGCGATGCAGCCGGCGCGTGAGCGAAACCTCGCTGAAGGGCAGCTCGGGCCACGCGCCGTCTTCGTTGTCGAAGATCAACTCCACCTCGCAGAAGTCGACCGGCTTGCGGTCTGCGGAGCCGGCGAAGAGGACGTCGTCGGGCTTCTCGGCCCGCAGCTCGTGGGGGCTGAGCGATCCCGTCGCCCACAAGATCGAGTCGGAGACGTTCGATTTTCCGGAGCCGTTGGGCCCAATGACGACCGCGACGCCGGATTCGAGGTGGACCTCGACCGGGTCGACGAACGACTTGAAGCCGCGCAGCTTGATGGCCTTCAGATGCACGCGGCCTGAGGCTATCGGGAGGGACGGACGCCGCTTCTAACGAGCCCTGAGCAGGACGAGCGCTTCACGCGCCGCAGCCTGCTCCGCATCCTTCTTCCGCTTCCCGCTGCCGCTCCCGACCTGCTCGCCGTCGACCAGCACGGCGCAGAGAAACGTGCGGTTGTGAGGCGGGCCCTCCGCCTCGAGCACCCGGTACGTCGCCACCTTCGCCTCTTTCCCGAGCAGCTCCATCAGCTCCGTCTTGGCGTCGAAGGACTCCGTCAGCGCGAACTCGATCTGCGATGCGAACGCGTCGACGATCGCGGGCGCGATCGCCTCGAGCCCGAGCTCGAGGAAGAGCGCACCGAGCGCCGCCTCGACGACGGCGGCCTGCACCTTCGTGTTGCTGGACAGCGACACGGCCTCCTCGGCACCGATCGCCTGCGCATGCGCGAGGAGCCGCCGGCCCAGCTCGAGCTGTTCGGCGACGGCCGCACACGCAGCGCGGGAGCGCACGTGTGCAAGCACTTTCGTCATCTGGCCTTCAGTGAACTCGGGATGGCCCAGATAGAGATGCCGGGCGATCGCAACGTCCAGGACGCTGTCGCCGAGGAACTCCAGCCGCTCGTAGGAGCCCGCACGCGTCTCCGTCCAGTACGGGTGCGTGAAGACCTCCTCGGCTCGGGCCGCCGGTAACTCGTCGATCAAACGGCCGAGCGTGGCGGTGGCGTCCTCGCTGCCGCTACTGGTGCGACGTGACGTAGTCGACAGCCTGCCCGACGGTTGTGATCTTCTGAGCGTCCTCGTCCGAGATCTTGATCCCGAACTGATCTTCAAGCTCCATGATCAGCTCAACAAGATCGAGGGAGTCGGCGTCCAGGTCGTCCTGGAACGACGCTTCCTCGTTGATCTCGCTCTCCTCAACTCCGAGCTGCTCGGTCAGAACTTCCTTGACCCGCTCGAGAACCTCTTCACGCGACGCTGCCATGTCACCTCATTGGATAGGGGTACGAAAAGCGGGCCGATCATACACCGCTGGTCACGCTCCGCTCGCCGCATCGAACGCTGCAGCTTCGACAAGACGCTCGGCGAGACGCTCGACAACGCGATTTTCGACTCCTCGAGCGGCGAGGCGGATCGCGTTCGCGATCGCGCGGCGGCCCGAATTGCCGTGTGCGATCACGACCAGTCCTTTCAGTCCGAGCAAGTAGGCGCCGCCATAGGTGTCCGGGTCGAGGCGCGTGCGGAGGCGGCGCGCCGCAGGGCCGATCAAGAGGCCCCCGAGCTTTCCACGCCACGTGGCGGTGATCTCGGCGCGGAGCGCCGCGAGCAGTTCGCGGCTCGTGCCTTCGATCAGCTTCAGCGCGATGTTCCCGGTGAAGCCGTCGGTGACGACGACGTCGGTGACCCCGCGCAGCAAGTCGCGGCTCTCGACGTTGCCGCTGAAGTTCAGGGCGGGAACCGCGCGCAGGAGCTCATGCGTCTCGAGCGTCAGCTGGTTGCCCTTCTCTCGCTCCTCGCCGATCGAGAGCAGCCCGACGGTGGGCTCCGCGATCCCGAGGACTTCCTGCGCGAAGATCGAGCCCATCGTCGCGAACTGCAGCAGGTGCTCGGGGCGGTTGTCGGCATTCGCGCCGGCATCGATCAGCACGGACGGGCCGCGACTCGAGGGGATCACCACGGCGATCGCAGGCCTGAGCACACCCGGCTGCCGGCGCAGGTGAACGAGGCCGGCCGCGAGCACCGCGCCGGTATTTCCCGCGGAAACGATTGCATGGGCGCTGCCCTCGGCCACCGCTTTCACCGCCACGACAAGCGACGAATCAGGCTTGAACCTGACGGCTTCTGCGGGCTTTTCGGCCATGTCGATCGCCGTTGGGGCATCGACGAGCCGAAGGCCGCCTGTCTCGAGGCTCGCCGGGCCGTAGAGCGTCACTTCGATCCCCTCGCGCGTCGCCTCGAGAGCCCCGGCCACAATCTCATCCGGGGCACGATCCCCACCCAACGCGTCGAGCGCGATGACTGGGACGACTCTCAAGCGTCTACGGAGCGCTGAACCGGATCGGCTCGACTTCGCGGCCCTTATAGGTGCCGCAGGTCGGACAGACGCGGTGCGGAAGCTTCGGCGAGTTGCACTGCGGGCAGATGTTCACGCGCGGAGCTTCGATCGAATGCTGAGCCCGCCGCTTGTCGCGGCGCGCCTTGGATGTCTTTCGTTTAGGGACTGCCATGAGCGGCTGCCACTGTAGCCGATCGGCGACTTAAAGCTGATCCCGAAGTTGCTCGAGCGCCGCCCAGCGGGAATCGGGCAGCTCGTCCGCGTGCTCGTGCGGCTCGGTGTTCAGGTTCTGGCCGCAGACGGGGCAGAGCCCAGCACAGTCCCGCCGGCAGAGGATCTGATCGGGAAGCGCGAGCGCCACGGCATCCCGGGCCCAATCCGAGACCTCCAGATGACTGTCGACGAGATACGGCGTCGTCATCTCCTCGTCTTCCGGGTTTTCCGCCTGGTATTCGCGGGCGCGAATCGGAATGTCGAGCACCGCGTCGTCGAGGCAGCGGTGACACGGGCCGAAGAGGCGCGCCTGGAACGCGAGCGAGAAGACCGTGCCGCTGATCGCGCGGTCGATCGTCAGCTCCGCCGAGATCTTCTCGGGAACCGGCACATAGCGCTGGCCGCCGAACTCGAGCACCGGCAGCTCCACTTCGAGCGCTTCGCGATGCTCCTCACCCGGACGGAGCTTCACCTGGCGCAGGTTGAAGGTGGTGGTCATTCTGGTGAGTCCCCCACCCTGCGGCCGGCTGCAAACGCATCGCGCGCCTGCGTCCTCAGTCGGGCCCATACCTTTAGGTATGAGCCCTCCCTGCGTCCTTGGCCCGCTCGGTTTTCGCGCGGCCGCAGCGCACCGGGCTCACCAGAGCAACCACCCGTCATATCGCGCAGGGTACGCGGCTAGTAGGAGCTGCTGTCGCCGTCGATGTCGATCGGGCCGATGCCTGCGACGACGGTCTCTTGCGAGCGCTCGTGCAGCCTGTCGCGGCCGCGACGGACGGCGGTGAGGAACTTGTCGAGGTTCGTCTCCAGCGTGGAGAGCATCCCGTCGGCCCAGTCCTCCATCTCGAGCCGCATCTCGCGTGCGCCGCGACGGGACTCGTCGATGATCTCCTGCGCCTGGCGCTCGGCGAGCTTCACGATCTCGGTCTGGGACGCCTCGCGAACGGCCTGCTCGCGCGCTTCCTGGAGGAGACGGTCCTGTTCGCGCTTCGCCTCGGCGAGCATCTCCTGGCGCTCCTTGACGATCCAGCGGGCTTGCTTGATCTCTTCCGGGATCGTCGCGCGCATCTGGTCGAGGATGTCGTAGATCTCCTCGCGGTCGATGCGAACCTGGTCGGTGAGGGGCACGGCCTTCGCGTTGTGCACGAGGTCGTCGAGCTTGTCGATCAGTACGAGAACGTCCATGTCGGTAAATGTTACTCCTGGTCGCTAAGGGGCGTCCCCGCACGACCATTCGGGAACATCTCCCGGAGGCGGCGCGCGACGGCTTCTGGCACGAGTTCTTGGACATTTCCGCCGAACGACGCAATCTCCTTCACGCCGCTCGACGAAACGAAGCTGACCTGCGGGCTCGCCATCACGTAGACGGTCTCGATCTCGGGGGCCAGCGTCCGGTTCAGCTGGTTCATCTGGAACTCCCATTCGAAGTCGGAGATCACCCGCAGGCCTTTCACGATCACCTTGGCGTCCCAGCGGCGGGCGAACTCGACGACGAGCTCCTTGAAGATGTCGACCTCGACATTCGGCAGCGGCGCCAGCGCGTCCTTGAGCAGCGAGACCCGCTCCTCAACGGGAAAGAGCGGCGCCTTGTGCTGCGGGTTTCCGACGACGCCGACGACGATCCGGTCGAAGATCTGGGCAGCGCGTTTGATCACGTCGATATGCCCGTTCGTGACAGGGTCGTAGGAGCCGGGGCAGATCGCGGTGATCATGGCTCGAACAGGGTAAGGCGTGCGGCCCCGTACTTGCGCGATGTGCGAACGGTGAGGGTGTCGATTTCGGGCTCGAGCTTCGCTGCCGTCTCGTAGACCAGGAGGCCTTGGGGCGCGAGAACCCGGGTCAGAAGCGGCGCCAGGCGTGCGTGGTCGCGGTAGTCGTACGGAGGATCGCAGAGCACGAGGTCGTACGTTCGGCGCTCGGCTCCGAGGGCGCGCAGCGCGTCCTGCTGGATGACCGTGCCGTGGAACTGGAGCTTGTCGAGGTTCGCGTTGATCGTGCGGCACGCCTCGCGGCTCGACTCGATGAAGACGCAGCTGGCGGCTCCGCGCGAGAGCGCCTCGAGGCCCATGGCGCCTGAGCCGGCAAAGACGTCCAGCACGCTCGCGCCGTCGAGCGGACCGATCAGGTTGAAGGCGCTTTCACGCGCGCGGTCGGAGGTCGGCCGCGTCTCAAAGCCCTTCGGAGCTTCGATTCTGTGGCCTCGGTGTGTCCCTGCGATGATCCGCACCGGAGGAGCCTAACCGCCGTGCTCGCAGGGCGATTGCCCCGGCTGCGGGCCAGAACCCCCACCCGGGTGGGGAAGCAACCCGCCGCCCTCTAGAGGCGACGATACCGGCGGCGAGGAGGCTTGACTGTCACGGCGGAGTGACGTTTCTGGATCTTTTTGTCCACACCTGGAGGGTCAGGACAGGAGGTGCGGATCCGCGACGGCGAGCAGGCGGTCGGCCTCGTCCTGCCATGGGCCGTCCTCGTCCACCAGCCTTCGCACGAGCTCGCGCGCGCGCTCCAGCAGGTCTCGATCGGCCCGGAGCCGCGTGAAGCGCAGATCGCTCAGACCGGACTGCATCGTGCCGAGCAGCTGGCCTTCACCGCGCAGCTCGAGATCCCGCTCGGCCAGCTCGAACCCGTCGCCCGTGTCGACCAGGGCCTGAAGCCGGGCCGACGCCGTATCGGTCAGCTCCTCTTTCTGACGCGAGATCAGCAGGCAGTACGACTGCTCGTCTCCACGCCCGACACGGCCGCGCAGCTGGTGGAGCTGGGCGAGCCCGAACCGATCGGCCTCCTGGACGATCATGATCGTCGCGTTCGGGACGTCCACCCCGACCTCGATCACCGTCGTCGCGACGAGCACGTCCAATTCACCGGCTTTGAACGCCGCCATCACGTCACGCCGCTCGGCGGCCTTCAGCCGCCCATGCAGCAGGCCGACGCGGTAACCGGCCAGCTCCGCGCGCTGCAGCCGCGCGGCCTCCTCTTCCGCCGCCCGCGCGAGGCGCGTCTCGGAGGCCTCGATGAGCGGGCAGACGACATAGGCCTGCCGCCCTGCGTCGAGATGGACTCGCAACCGCTCGTAGGCCTCGCTCGAGCGTTCAGCGCCGACCCACCGCGTCACGATCGGCTTGCGATTCGCCGGCGGCTTGGCGATCTCAGACACGGCCAGATCGCCATAGATCGTCAGCGCAAGCGTCCGCGGGATCGGCGTCGCCGTCATGTGCAGCACGTGCGGCGCGCGCTCAACGGCGAGCGCCTGGCGCTGCTCGACGCCGAACCGGTGCTGCTCATCGACGACCGCGACGGCAAGATCGGCGAACTCGACCTCTCGCTGGATCAGCGCATGCGTGCCGACTGCGATCTGCGCCTCGCCGCTCGCGATTGCGGCGCGTGTCGCCTTCGAGCCGGCCGCGGCGCTCGTCAACAGCACGGCGCGCACCCCGAGCTGCGCGCAGAGGCTCTCGATGGTCAGAAAATGCTGCTCGGCGAGCGTCTCCGTCGGAACCATCAGCGCACCCTGACGGCCTGCCTCGACCGCGCGCAGGAGTGCATAGAGCGCGACCACGGTCTTCCCCGAGCCCACATCTCCCTGGAGCAGCCGCTGCATCGGCGTCGCGCGCGCGAGGTCTGCGTCGATCTGGCCGATCGCCGCTTCCTGGTGCTCCGTCAGGGCAAACGGCAGCGTGCCCCGGTACGCCGCGATCAGGTCACCGGGCTCACCGAGGGGCGCCGCAATCCCACCGTCAACGCGCGAGCGGAGAACCGCGAGCTGGAGCGTGACGAGCTCGTCGAAGGCGAGTCGCCGCCGCGCCTCTTCCGCTTCGCGCAAATCGACCGGGAAGTGAATCGCGGCGAGGGCATCGCGCCGCACCGGCAGATCCAGCTCCGCGGGCAGCGGATCGAGCACGTCTCGGAGATGAGCATCGAGCGCCGAGCGGACGAGCTCGCGCAGGCGCGTCGACGGGATTTGCTCGCTGGCGGGGTACACCGGCGCGAAGTCCGCCGTCCGCTTCGCCACGCCGAGGTCGTAGGACTTGACGTCGAATCCGTACTTGCCGAGTCGCCCGCGCAGGCGCACGTGCGTGCCCGGCGTCAGCTTGTCCACGAGCCAGGGCTGGTTGAACCACGTCGCCGAGATCGAGCCGGTGGCATCTGCGACCTTGGCCTTCAAGATCGTCCGCTGCCGCGATGGCTTTCGCAGCTCGACATCCTCGATCACGCCGTGGATCACGACCTCGCCGTCGCCCCAGAGCTGCGAGATCGAGACCTCGTCCGCCGCCGACTCATAGCGGCGCGGCTTGCGGAAGAGCACGTCGCCGACCGACTCGAGGCCGAGCATCCGCAGCCGTTTCGCGAACGTCGGCCCGACTCCGGTCAGGCTGTCGACGGGCAGCTCGAGCCGCTCTGGGCGCGCCCACGCTCGCGGCTGAGGCCACTCGCCGTTTTGGACCAGACCAGAAAAACCCGTGCTGATGCGGGTCATTGTTGCCACTGGGACCGAGTATAGGACCCGGACCGGCTAGAGCCGCTAGTCGGCGTCCTCGAACCAGAAGAAGCCGACGGTGCCTGGCCCCGCATGTGTCCCGACGACCGCGCCGAGCACCGTCGCGGCATCCACCTGAGCCAGCGGCCGCGTCGCAATCACAAGCTGCTCCAGCGCGTGCAGCCGCTCCGGGGCCGCCGCGTGTGCCATCCCGACGCGCAGCGACGGCGAATCTGTCGAGCTCGCCTCGAAGATCGCCTGGAACTCCTCGAACGCCTTCTGCTGACCACGCACCTTCTTCAACGGCACGACCTCGCCGTCGCGGATCGTGAGGATCGGCTTCACGTTCAGGAGCGTTCCCGCCAGTGCCGAGGCCCGGCCGATCCGGCCGCCCTTCGCCAGGTACTCGAGCGTCTCGACCGTGAAGAGGAGATGATGCTCGGCCTTGAAGCGTGCAACCAACCCGTCGATCTCCTCATCCGTCGTGCCGCGGTCGAGGCGCCGCTGGACGGCAAGCGCGAGCAGCGCGATCGCGGCGGCCACCGTGCCGGTGTCGATCACGCGCACCGAGTTGCCGCCGAGCATCTCGGCCGCAGACTCGGCACTCGCGAACGTGCCCGAGAGCGTCGAGGAGATCTGGAGCGACAGGATCCGCTCGTACTTCGGGGCGAGCTCCTCGTAGACAGCGAGAAAGTCCCCCGGCGTCGGTTGCGACGTCGTCGGCACGACCGGCGAGGTGCGCAGCTGCTCGTAGAACTCCTCAGGCCCGAGCTCGACGTAGTCCTTGTAGCTCGTCTCGCCGAACCGGACATAGAGCGGGACGATGCGCCAGTTCGGGAAGCGCTTCGGGCCGTCCGGGAAGTCCGCCGTCGAGTCGAGGACGATCGCGGTGTTCTCGGCGTTGAGGTTCATTCGGCCGAGAGCAATAGCGCATAGTGGGGCTGGCCGCCGTCGTGGACGTCGAGCTCGAGCTCGGGATGGCTCGCTTCGAGCTCGGAGAGGAGCGCGGCGAGCTCTGGGCGGTCCTCGCCGGTGAGCAGCGTGAGCACCCCGCGCGGCTGGGCGAGCAGCTTGTCGAGCACGACGCGGGTGACTTCGTCGAACGAGTCGCCGCCCGCAACCGGCTCGCCGTCGGCGAGCCCGAGCCAGGCGCCTTTGCGGATCGCGACCCCGTTCGACTGAACGTCACGGGAGGCAACCGTGACGGCTCCGGTCGAGACGGTTTCGACCGCCAGCGTCATCGCGACGACGTTCTCGTCGGCGGTCAGCTCGGGGTCGAAGGCGACCATCGCTGCGAGGCCCGCCTGCATCGAGAGGCTCTGGACGATGTGGACCGGCTTCGACGCGTTCGCAGCCGCCTGCTCTGCGGCCAGCAGCACGTTCCTGTCGTTCGGCAGCACGACCACTTCCAATGCCGACGCCGCGTCGAACGCGGCGATCAGCTCGGCAGTCGACGGGTTCATGGTGCCGCCACCGTCGACGACCCGCGCGCCGAGGCTCTCGAACAGGCGCGCGTTCCCGCTCCCACTCGTCACGGCAACCGCTTCGCAGAGGCTCGGCAGGACGTTCGGAACGGCGCGGAGCAGGCGCTCCTCGCGCTCCTGGGTCTGTTCGTGCATGTTCGCGATCTCGACGCCGCCGATCGTCCCGCGCGCTCCAACGAGCGAAAGCGCCCGTCCCGGATCGTCGGTGTGGACGTGCACCTTCAACGCCGTGCGGTCACCGACCACGAGCAGGGAGTCGCCGATCGGCTCCAGCTCTGCCTCGATCGCGTCAGCGTCGAGGCCGTCTCCCTCGACGACGAAGACGGTGCAGTAGCGGTAGCGCGAGAGCTCGTGGTGGAAGATCTCATCGGTGAGGTTCACGGCAGATGCCTGAACCGGCGCCTCGGGCAGCGGCTCGCCGGTGAGGACGCCCGCAATGCCCCGAACCAGCTCGACGAGGCCGGCCGCGCCGGCATCGACGACACCTGCCTGCTTCAGCTGGGCGAGCATCTCGGTCGTCCGGGCAACACAGTCGTCACCTCGCGCGACGATCGCTGCGAGGTCGCCCCCACGCTCTGCCTCCTCGGCAAGCTCGCGAAGCGCGGTCAGCATCGTGCCTTCGACCGGCTTCTTGATCGCGCGGTAGGCCGCGTCCGCGGCGCCCCTGAGTGCACCTGCAATGTCGTCGGAGTCGCGCAGCATCTCGGCCGCGCCGCGCACCGCCTGGGAGAGGATCACCCCGGAGTTGCCTCGTGCACCCATCAGCGCCGCGCGCGTGATCTCGCTCGCGAGCGCCGCCCGGTCCTCGGTCTTCGAGCGCTCGATCTCCTCGACGATCGCCCTGACGGTGAGCGTCATGTTCGTGCCGGTGTCACCGTCGGGCACGGGATAGACGTTGAGATCATCGATCCGCTGCCGGTTCGCCTCCAGCGCGGCGAGACCGCCGCGAGCCAGCTCGAGCACCCGTGCCCTCATGCGGTCTGCTTTACGTCCTGGATCACGACTTCGACCAGTGCGACCGGCAGGCCGGTCACGCGCTCGACCTCGTACGCGACCTGCGAGCGCACGCTGGCGGCCACTTCGGCCAGGTTGAGGCCGTATTCGACGACGACGTGCAGCTCGATCCTGAGACCGCTGGCGTCGCCGCCGACACTGACGCCGTCCCGCCGCAGGATGCGTCCCACCCGCGACGCAGAGAGCAGCCCGACGACGCCGTAGCAGTGAGCCGCGGTCTCGGCGACGACGTCGGCGACGACGTCCCGAGAGATCGTGACCGTGCCGTGCGAGGTGGTGATCGAAAGAGGGGGCACCGCGCGAGCTTAGACGCCAGCCCGGCGAACCCGGTTACGTGCGGTCTAGACGGCCTTCTGCACTTTGCCGCCCTTGAGGCAGCGAGTGCACACGTAGGCACGCTTCGTCGCGCCCTTCACGAGGACGCGAATCCGCTGGAGATTCGGATTGAAGCGACGCTTGGTCGCGACCATCGAGTGCGAACGATGGTTCCCGAACCCGGGGCCTTTCCCACAGACTGAGCAAACCTTGGACATCGAGGCGCCAGTGTACCCGGTTATCCGGTGTGGTCGCCGTTAGCCGGTGCTGGCAGTGGCACGAAGCTGTGCGAAGACATCGGCCATCTCGAGAGCGCCGCGAACTGCATCCGCAGCGCGATCGATCCGGGCCTCGCCCTGCTCGGCGGTCTCGACCGTCAGCACACCGAATGCGACGGGCACGCCCGTCTCGATCGCAGCGAGCTGGAGGCCGGAGGCGGCCTCGCCCGCGATGAAGTCGAAATGTGGCGTTTCGCCACGGACGATCGCACCGAGCGCGATCACGCAGGCGTAGCGACGCGTCTTTGCGAGCGCCATCGCGGCCAGCGGCAACTCGAAGGCGCCCGGCACCGGCATCACCGTGATCGCATCGGGCGCGACACCTGCCTCTTCGAGCGCTTCCAAGGCCCGCGCCAGCAATCGATTCGTGAGCCCGCCGTTGAAGCGCGAGACGACCAGCGCGACCGAGCGGCGGCGCCCGGTCGGGGTGCCTTCGATCACGTTGTAACCGAGCGGAACGTCGATCTCGCCTGAAACATGCTCGACGCTTCCGCCTTCGACAGGCGCATCCTCGACCACTGCGGCCGACTCGGGCTGCGGCCAGCTCAGGAACGGATCGGGCTCTTCCGCAACCTCCTCGGCGACCGGAACGGGGTCGGCCTGCGGCTCGATCGCTTCTCCCGGCAGCGGTGGGAGGGAAAAGGGCTCTTCGTGCTCGTGCTCGGTCACTCGGTCTCCCGCTTGTAGTCGAGGTTTCGGAGGTCTTGGTGATGCAGCCGGTGCCCGAGCTTATCCCGCTTGACCGCGAGATAGCGTCGGTTCTCGTCGTTCGGGGGCATCTCGATCGGCACCTGCTCCACGACGGTGAGGCCGAAGCCGTCGAGCCCGGTGAGCTTTTTGGGGTTGTTCGTGAGGATGCGAATCGTCGAGAGGCCGAGGTCGGCAAGGATCTGGTTCCCGATCCCGTACTCGCGCGCGTCGGCCGGGAAGCCGAGCTCGGCGTTCGCCTCGACGGTGTCCAGGCCCTCCTCCTGCAGCTCGTAGGCCTTGAGCTTGTTCAGCAGACCGATTCCGCGGCCTTCCTGAGCCAGGTAGAGCAGCACGCCGGTCCCTTCCTCGGCGATCTGGGCAAGGGCGAGCTCGAGCTGCTCGCCGCAATCGCAGCGCAGCGAATGGAAGACGTCCCCGGTCAGGCATTCCGAATGGACGCGGACGAGCACATTCTCGGCCCCGTCGACGTCACCGGCAACGAGTGCGACATGCAGCTTGCCGGTGAGCAGCTCTTTGAATGCGACCGCGGTGAACTCGCCGTACTCGGTCGGCATCCGAACGGACGCGCCGCGCTCCACGAGCTTCTCGTGCCGGCGCCGGTACTCGACGAGGTCGGCGACCGTGATCATCTTCAGGTCATGCTCCTCGCAGTACGGAGCGAGATCCGGCACGCGGGCCATTGTCCCGTCCTCGTTCATGATCTCGCAGACGACGCCTGAGGGGTTGAGGCCGGCAAGGCGAGCGAGATCGACAGCAGCTTCGGTCTGCCCGATGCGCTCGAGCACGCCACCCGGCTTGGCGCGCAGCGGGAAGATGTGGCCCGGTGTGACGAGGTCGCTCGGCTTCGTGTCCGGGGCGATCGCGACCTGGATCGTGCGGCTGCGATCGGCGGCGGAGATCCCTGTCGTGACGCCTTCGCGCGCCTCGATGGAGACGGTGAAGGCGGTGCCGAGCGGCGCTTCGTTCCGCTCGCTCATCGGCCGGAGGCCGAGCTTGTCTGCGCGATCCTCGGTGAGGCAGAGACAGATCAGGCCGCGCGCATGCCGCGCCATGAAGTTGATCGTCTCCGGGGTCGCAAACTGTGCTGCGATCACGAGATCACCCTCGTTCTCGCGGTCCGGATCGTCGACGACAACGACGAAACGACCCTCGCGAATCTCTTCGATCGCCTGCTCGATCGTGGCGAATGGGGTCGTGACAGCCATGGAGAAAGGCTAGCTGGGCGGTAGGAGCCGCTCGACGTACTTTGCGAGAACGTCAACCTCGAGGTTGACTGGATCGCCGGCGGCGAGGTCATCGAGCGTCGTCTCGGCGAGCGTGTGCGGAATCAGCGCGACAGCGAAACCCTCATCGTCGAGGCCGGCAATCGTCAGGCTCACCCCTTCGAGCGTGATCGACCCCTTCTCGACTACGTACCGAAGAATGTCGGCCGGCGCGTCGATCCAGATGCGCTTGCCGTCGCCTTCGGGCTCGGTGCGACGGACTCTGCCGACGCCGTCCACGTGGCCCTGAACGTAGTGGCCGCCGAGTGGGTCACCGGCGCGGAGCGCCGCTTCCAGGTTGACCCGCGACCCGGACCCGAGCTGCTTCAACGCCGTGCGGGCGAGCGTCTCGGGCACGGCCTGGAAGGCGAGGCGCCCATTCGTCGCCGAGACGATCGTGAGGCAGCAGCCGTTGATCGCGATCGAATCGCCGATCGCGACTCCGCTCGCCGCGGTCTCCGGCGCCTCGATCTCGATGCGGACCCCGTCTGCACCGCCGTCGATCGACGCGACTCTTCCGACCTCTCTCACGATTCCCGTGAACATGGAGGAAGGCTAGCCGCCACGGTCCGAGACCCCACCCACCCGGGGAAATGCGCCCACTGCAAACGCTACCCGGAGACGTGTCCCCTGTCTGTGCCAACTCTGGAACAACGAGCCCACAGGTGTCTGGAAGGAACACGGACGAAGACCCGGGCGGGGACTTGGACGAGCTCGCCTGACCCGCGCGTTACTCGCCGTAGGCGAGCTCTTCGAGCGTCCGTCGCATCACCGGCTGGAGCCCGTCGCGATCGCCGGGCAGGGCGTTTCGCAGCTCGCGAAGGAGCTCTTCGACTGCCGCACGCTGCCCGGGAGCGAGCGTCTCGGTTCCGATGTCCTCGATTCGCTTGCGCAGCTCGTCGTTGCCCAGCGACCCCGTGCCCCAGAGCGAAATCAACGCGGTGATCTCGTCGTCGGTGCGCTGGAAATCAGGGCTCGTGGACATAGGCTTCGAGGAGAGCGTCTTCCCCGACCATCCGTGTGGAGAGCCGGGCGAGATGCCGGGGGGATGCTAGCCGCGACGCGAACGAGCCGCCGTTTCCGGCGAGCGTCGGCGCGACGAAGACCAGCAGTTTGTCGACCAAGTCGGCGTCGAGAAACGCCCCCGCCAGCGTGGGCCCGCCCTCGAGCAGCAGCGATTGCACGCCCTCCTCGGCCAGGGTCGCAAGCTCTTCCGCGATCGGGCCAGTCCGCAATTCGAGCGTCGAGCCTTCCGGCAGCGGCCCGCGGCCAAAGGCGAGCCGGCGTGGCTGACCACGTGGCGTCGGGACGTCACGCGCGTCGAGCCGCGGGGCATCCGCACGCACCGTTCCCATCCCCACAGCAACGGCATCGGAGGCGGCGCGGAGCTCGTGGACGTAGCGGCGACTCACCTCGCCCGAAACCCACTTTTCCCCGGGGACTGTCACGCTGCCGTCGAGCGTGACGGCCACCTTGTATGTGACGAACGGCCGCCGGAGGGAAACCCACGTGCGCCACGCTTCGTTCTGGGCGCGTGCCTCGAACGAATCGACGAGCTCGACGTCGACGCCCGCTTCGCGAAGCGCCTCGAGGCCGCCTGCAGCTTCCCGGTTCGGATCGAGCGACCCGGCGACGACCCTCGAGATGCCCGCAGCGAGCACGCGTTCGGTGCACGGCGGAGTCGTTCCCCAGTGCGCGCATGGCTCCATCGACACATAGAGCGTCGCGTCGCGGGCCAGCTCTCCGGCGGCGTCGAGGGCGACGACCTCACCGTGCCGTCCTCCGTGCTCGGTCGCACCCTCGCCCACGATCTCGCCGTCGCGCACGACGACGGCGCCCACGGTGGGCTTGGGATACGCGCGCCCCCCTGCCTGGCGCGCGAGCTCGACTGCTCTCGCGATTGTCATGCGAGCGCTTGTACCAGGCGGCGATAGGCCCGCGGCAGATCCTCGCGCTCGAGGATCGACGACCCGACGACGATCACCCTCGCACCCGCCTCGTAGAACGCGAGCACGGATTCGTGACCCAGGTCGCCCACGACCTCGAGGCAAACGCCGGGTTGAAGGCTCGCGGCAACCTCAGTCACTCGATCGAGGGATGCCTGGGAATCGTCAACCGCGACCGAGACGAGGCTGATATCAGCCGGAATGACGTCGCCATACGCCACTCCAAGCTCGAGGCCGGCTGCGCGCAGCTCTGCGAGCGCCGGGCCCGATGGATCCGTGAGAGTGACGCTGTCCACTCCACCCGCGATCGCCCGCGAGACGCTCTCGCCGTCGGCAAGAGCGACCTCGACGACGCCGCCGTAGCGGTGGACGAGCGGCGCGATCTCAGCCGCCAGGTCGAGATCGCCGTCGATGTGAAAGACCCGGCAGCCGGCGCGTGCGAGCGCCTCGACGGGATCCGCGTTCGTGAGCGACGGGGCGATCTCCACCGTCCGGATCCAGTCGTTCCAGCCCATGCCTGCGGGCCGATCTTATGACGGCGTGACGAGCCTCGCGATGAAGAAGCCCGAGGTGTGATGCCGGTGCGGCGTCGTCAGCAGGAACTCGGGACGCTTCGGGTGCGCGAACTGCGGCCATTCCTCCCCGAGTGGGACGGCGTCGAGGCCGGATGCATCGACGACTGCCTCGTTCTCGTCCGCGTTCAGCGTGCAGACCGAGTAGACGATCGTGGCGCCTGGCTTGCAGCGCTCGGCGGCTGCCTGCAGCAGCTCGAGCTGGAGCTCCGGCAACGGAGCCGAACGCCAACGCAGGTCGGGCCGGCGCGCGAGCACGCCCAGCCCGGAGCAGGGTGCGTCGACGAGCGCGCGGTCGAAGCCGCTCTCGTCGAGGGCGCGAACGTCGGTGTTCACAACCCGGACGTTTGCCACGCCGAGCTGCGCGAGGTTCGCCTCCAGCTCGCGGGCCCGTCCAGGATGGAGCTCGACTGCAGTCACCTCGCCGCGAAGCATCGACGCCTTCCCGCCAGGCGCTGCGCACGCGTCGAGGATTCGCTCGCCCGCCTGCGATCCGACAACGAGCGCCGCGAGCTGCGAACCGCGGCTCATCGGCCAGAGACGCCCGGACGCGAGCTCGTCGGGGTCGATTCGCTCGACCCGGTACGCGCCGGGAACGTCCGTTGGCTCACCGATCGGCTCGGCCGACCGGACGACGAGCTCCGGCGGCTCGTTCTGCGCCTGCGCGATCGCCAACGCCTCGTCGAAGCCCCAGTCACGCACCCAGAGATCGAAGATCCAATCCGGATAGGACTCCTTCAGCGCTCCATCGGGCAGGGATGCGAGCAGCGCCGGAAAGCCCTCGGCGAGCCGGCGGCAGACGGCATTCGTGAACGAGACCGCCCGCTCGAGGCCGGCCGACCGGACGAGCTCGACCGAATCGTCGGCGACCGCATGGGCCGGCGACTCGCTCCAGCCGAGCTGGTACGCGGCAATGCGCAGCGCTGCCGCGACCGGCGGATCGAGCTTGCGAACCGGGCGATTGCCGAGCGTGTCGATGCCGTGATCGATCGTGCGCAGCCGCTGCACGGTGCCATACGCGATCCGCTGCGCAAGCGCCCGATCGCGAGCGTCGAGGTCTCCCGACAGCGTCGCGAATGCCCTGTCTGCGTAGGCGTCGTCTTCGAACACGCGCCGGACGGCCTTGTAGGCGACGCGCCGGGCCGGTGCGATCACCTGAGGCCGCGCAAGAACTCGTCGTAGGCCATCCGGCGCTTGCCTTCCGGCTGCACTTCTTCGGGCACGAAGGCGCCATCATCGAGCCGCGCCCGCCAGATCGTCACGCGGCGGCCATGCAGCGTCGTCCAGGCGCCGATATGGGGCGACAGCGCGCGCACGCGTCGCCAGGAATCGAGCGGATCAGCGAGATCGAGCTCGCGATCGGCCGGGCCGATCTTCTCCGCATAGGTCGCGCCCTCTTCGGCTTGCGGGGTGAACGACGGAGCCGGAAGAACCTCGCCAAGCAGGCGCGCAGCGACCTCAGCCGAGCGCGCGAAGATCGCGCCCGCGTCATCGGCGCCGATCGGGAACGGCTCCTGGGCTGCGATCGGGCCGGCGTCGAGAGCCACCACCGTCTCGTGAATCGTCACGCCGGTCACCTCGTCGCCGGCCAGGATCGCCCGCTCGACCGGCGCGGCGCCCCGCCAGCGCGGCAGGAGCGACGGATGGACGTTCAGCCACAGCCCTTGTTCGAGCAGCGAGGCCGGGATCAGCAGGCCGTAGGCACAGACCACGATCGCGTCCACCGCGTCGTCCGGCAATTCAGGCCGTTCCGGCGCGACCACCGGGATACCGAGCGCAAGCGCGGCTTCCTTCGCGGGCGGTGCGGCCAGCTTCTGCCCACGGCCCCGCGGCGCATCCGGACGCGTGAGCAGGAAGGCGATCTCGTGCTGCGTCGCGAGCCGCTGCAGGACATCGGCGCCGAAGGAAGCCGTCGCTGCGACGGCGATCCGCATCAGCGCAAAACCGGTTGCGGCCGCAGCACGCCGAGGGCCCACTTGCGGTGCTCGTCGTCGGTGCGATCGATGATCAGCACACCGTCGAGGTGATCGAGCTCGTGCTGCACCACGCGGGCGCTCAGTCCTTCGAGCGTCCACTCGACGTCGGCACCGTTCTCGTCCTGCCCCGCGAGCGTCACGCTCGTGGCGCGCTCGACGGGAACTCGAACTCCTTGCAGGGACAGACAGCCCTCTTCGTCGGTCTCGCGCTCCTTCGACGACTTGACGAGGCGCGGGTTCACGACCACGCGTGGGCCTTCTTCGTTGGGGTCGAAGACGAAGAGCCGTCGCAACACTCCAACCTGCGTCGCGGCCAGCCCGACGCCCTGCGCGTCCTGCATCAGATGCTCCATCCGCTCGACCAGGCGGCGAAGGTCATCGTCGAAATCGGTGACCTCGTGTGCCTTCAGGCGAAGTGCTGCGTCAGGGTACTGCCGGATCTGCCCGAGCGCATGACGGCGAATCGCTGCCCGTTCGGCGCGCTCGTGTTCCTCCGCGTGGTCGTGATCATGATCGTCGTGATCGTGACCCTCGTGGTCGTGGTCGTGGTCGTGGTCGTGTTCGTGGGCCACAGCGAAGGAAGTCTACGCCGCGGGGAAGTGCTCGAGCACCCATGCGGCATCCAGCGGCTTGCGGCGGTACGAGCGACCGCCAACCGGCACGAAGTCGCGTGACCGCGGGTCCATCGGCAGCCGCGACTCGACCGGGAACCAGTGGTTGTGGCGCTCGATCAAGTCGTTGATCTCGCCGAAATCCCACCGCTCGGCAATCCGGCGCCACTCGGCCGGGTCGTGACCGTGGTCGGCATACGCCTCGGCGAGCTGCTCCCGGACCGCGTCGGTCTCCTGGTCGATCCGCCGCAAGCGCTGCATGTACGGAAGCGGCCCGCCCAGCGACGCCAGGTAGAGATCGGCTTCGGCCTGGAAGTTCCGCAGGCGCCGGCGAAGCGGCTGGCCGGTGAGCGGGTTGACATCTCGATCCTGCTCGATCTGCTCCCGCTCCCGCTGCGAGGGCGGGGTCACGTCGCGGACACCCCACTCGCCCAGGATCTCTTCCGCGCGCGTGCGCTTCAACATGCCTACAGGGTAGAAGCTCTAGAGCGACTGAGGATCGACATCGACGACGACTGCAAGGCCGGCGCGACGCATGGCCGGTGCCGCGGCGGTGAGCAGCCGAGCCGCCTGCGTCGCGACTGCACGAGGGCGATCCGTCTTCGCAACGAGCTGAGCCCGGTAGCGGCCGCGGAGGCGAAGTAGCGGCGCAGGCCCGAGCAGCTGCGCGTCGCGGATCCCGTCGCGAAGCTCTTCCAACGCTCGCAAGGCCGGCGCGAGCGTCGGGCCCGAGACGACGATCCGGACGAGGTGGTTGAACGGTGGATAGCCGAGATCGCGCCGGCGCTCGAGCTCGGCGTCGAGGAACCGCGACACGTCGTGGCGAGCCGCGTAGGTGATCGGCCGCGCATCGGGCTGGAACGTCTGCACGAGCACGCGCCCAGGCGCATCGCGGCCACTGCGGCCGGCGAGCTGGGTGATCAACTGAAACGTCCGCTCCTCGGCGCGGAAGTCCGGCATGGCGAGCGAGGTGTCGGCATCGATCACCGCGGCGAGCTCGACCCCGGCGAAGTGGTGGCCCTTGGCGACCATCTGCGTCCCGAGCAGCACGGCTCCATCCGTGTTGGCGAACCGCTGCAACGCCGCAGTGAGCAGCTCCGGCTTCGCGGTCGTGTCGGCGTCGAGGCGCACGAGCTCGAGCTCCGGGAAATTGCTTGCCAGCTCCCGTTCGAGCCGCTGTGTTCCCGCACCGAGGCGCGCCAGCTCGGAGGAGGCGCACACAGGGCACGTCGTCGGCGACGGCTCGGCATGGCCGCAGTGATGGCAACGCAGCCCGGAGTCGTCGTGGAGGACAAGCGCGACCTCGCAGTTCGGACAGCGGATCGTGCCGCCGCAGGCGCGGCAGTGAAGCGCCGGCGACATCCCGCGCCGGTTCAGGAGCAGAATTGCCTTCCCTCGCCGGTCGGCGACCCCGCGCAGCTCGAGCAGGAGCGGCGCGGAGAGCGGATAGCCCTGCTCACGCCGGAGGTCGACGACGTGAACCGGCGGCAGCTCTCCGATCATCCGTTGGCCGAGCTCGAGCCGTTCCAGGCTCGCCCAGCTCTCGGGTCGTGGCGTGGCCGACCCGAACACGGCCACGGCTCCCTCGAGCGCGGCGCGCTTGACAGCGATCGTTCGTGCGTCGTAGCGGGGATCCGAGTCCTGCTTGTACGACGCGTCGTGCTCCTCGTCGACGACGATCAGCCCGAGACCGCGCACCGGCGCGAAGATCGCGGACCGGGCGCCAACGACGATCCGGGCCTCCCCGCTCGCGATCCGCTCCCGCTCGTCGCGCCGCTCCGCCTCGGTGAGCGCCGAATGGAGGATCGCCACGCGATCGCCGAATCGCTGTCGGACCCGGCCGACGGTCTGCGGCGCGAGCGCGATCTCCGGAACGAGCAGGATTGCGCCCAGCCCGCGCTCCAGCACTGCGGCGCAGGCCTGGAGATAGACCTCGGTCTTCCCGGAGCCCGTGACGCCGTGGAGCAAGAGGTTTCCGCCGCCCGAATCGAGCGCCTCGACGATCCGCGCCACGGCCGTCAGTTGTGGTTCCGAAAGCGCGAGCGGCTCTGGCTCCCCTGCGAGCGACTGCCGCTCCCCCGGCGGCGCCTGGATCTTCCGCCGCTTCGGCGACTCCGGCGCGACGAGCGCGAGCGCCCGCGCAGGTGTCGAGCCGTAGTAGTCGGCGAGCCAGAGAGCGAGATCGACGAGCGCTGGAGAGACCTCGCCGACGACCCCGTCGACCGGCACGACGTCGATTCCTGCCGGGGCAGCGTCGTCGATCGAAGCGACGATTCCGCGAGCCCGCCGGCGCCCGAACGGGATCGCCACGATCGAGCCTTTGCCCACGTCTTCACCGACCTCGTACGTGAACGCGCGCGCCAGTGAGCGCGCCGTCACGAGTGGATAGACCGACGCGAAGGGCACGTGGCCAGGGTAGTGAGGGAGTCAGTCAGCCCCGGCGGCTGCCTCCTCCACGCGCAGCTTCTTCCAGGAGATCGTGCGCGCCATCAGCGCGAGTGCCGTGAATCCGAGCACGACGTTGAAGACGACGAGCGCGAGATTCATGCCGACGCTGAAGGCGAGCAGCAGCGACTTGGAGACAGCCTGGCCACGGAAGAGGAAGACGATCAGGCCCTGCTTCGTTCCGGCGCCGCCCGGCGTCGCAGGGAACAGCGTCGCCAGCGACTCGACGACCTGCGCGAGCAGCGCGTTGTGCAGGCTCGCGTGCACTCCGAAGGCGCGCAGGAAGAAGTAGACCGACCCGATCCGGAGCACCCACGAGAACGCCTGCGGCGCAACCACTCCGCGCACGAGCCGCCACGGATCGCGCATGATCGCGAAGCCGCGACCGACGCGCCGCCGGAAGCTCTCGCCGTGCTCGAGCAGCAGGATGATCCCGATCGCCGCGGCGCCGAGCAGGACTCCAAGGCCGATCTCGGTCGCCTCGCGGTACTCGGCAAAGAAGCCCCAGTCGACCGACGGCAGCCGCGAGTAGACCTGATGAGTGGGAAGCACGCCGATCGAGAGCGCCCAGATCATCAGGCCGCCGGCAACGAAGAAATCGAACGCCGTCTCGGCAACGAGCGTCGGGGTCAGCGTCGTGTAGGACGACTCGGCGATCCGGCGCTTGATCAGAAACAACTTGACGGCGTCGCCGCCCCGGGCCGGAACGATCGAGTTGACTCCGACGCCTGCCGCGTACGCCCCGAAGACGCTCAGGAACCTGATCCGCTGGCCGGGGTAGGAGGCGCGCAGGATCGTCCGCCAGGCGATCACCCGGAAGACGAGCTTCGCGAGGTGCAATCCCAACGCGGCCGCGAGAAATTCCCACCGAACCGCAGCGAGGTGGTCGAAGAAGACGGTGACAGCGTGAAAGAACGCGTGCAAGCGGGATAAAGCCTACGGTTCGGCGCAAGACCGGCCCGTGTGTACACATGGGCCACTTTTAGATCATCTGCAACGCTTTGCAAGTAGAATGCCCCGGCATGGCACAGGGTCACTCGATCGACGAATACCTCGAGACGATCTACTTCCTGGCGTTCCCGATCGGCGAATACCGGCCCGCGTCGACCGCGTTTCCGACCCTCGCATCGCGTGTCGCGGAGATGCTGCATGTCTCACGGGCCTCAGCGGGCGAGATGCTGAAGCGGCTCGAGAGCGAGGGCCTCGTCGAGCGCGGCGAGCACAAGGAAGCAATCCTCACCGCAACCGGGCGTGAGCGCGCCGAGAAGGTCGTGCGCAAGCATCGGATCATCGAGCGCCTGCTGACCGACTTCATGGGGTACACGGCCGCCGAGGCGCACGTCCACGCCGACGAGCTCGGCGACACCTTCTCGGATGACATGGTCGTCCGGATCGAAGAGAAGCTCGGACACCCGGACCGCTGCCCGCACGGCTGGCCGGTCGACCCGGAGTTCGAGCAGGCCGAGAACCTCGAGCTCGAGCCGCTCTCGGCGCTCGCTCCTGGGAAGCACGCGACCATCGTCCGCCTCGCCGAGCACGACGGAGAGCTTTTGCACTGGTTCTACGACGAGGGTCTTGTGCCCGGCACCGAGCTCGAGCTGAGCGCAGCCGAGCCCGCCGCGGGCCAGTTCCGGATCCGCGTCGGCGGTGGCGACAAGGCGATCAGCGAAAAGGCCGCCGCCAGCCTGTTCGTCCGCCCCGCGGCCTAGGCGGTCTTGCGGCGACGCGGCGCAGCAGCGCGCCGCTTCGCGTCGTGAAGCTGCTGTGGCGTCGGCGGCTTTCGCGTCAACGGCCGCGCTCCCTCGGCTCTCAGGCCGTCGAGTTGAATGTCGAGGTAGCGGCGCCATGCTCCCGGGCTCGTCCGTTCGAGCCGAAGCCCGGCCTGCCCGACGGCGCTGATCAGAAACCCGATGTCCTCGGCAACAACGTCGGGGCGAATCGCCCCCGCCTCCTGAGCGCGAGCGAGCAGGAGCGCCACAGAGGCGGTTACCTCGCCGACGAGCTCCTGGAGACGCGGCCGGTCGAAGAGATCGGTGCCGCCCGCCTCGCAGAAGCAGCGCTCCCGGACGAACGATTCGATCGCCGAGGCCATGAACTCGCCGATCGCGGTTCCCGGATCGTCGCTCTCCGCGGCAACGCGGGCCCGTCTGACGATCGCGGCGAGCTCCTGCTCCAGGATCGCCGCGACGAGATCGTCCTTCGTCGGGAAGCGGCGGAAGATCGTCGCCGTTCCGACCCCGGCGCGCTCCGCGACATCCGCAACGCTCGCTTCGAGCCCCTCCTCCGCGAAGACGGCACGCGCAGCCTCGAGGATCAGCCCGAGGTTGCGCTGCGCGTCTGCGCGAAGAGAGGTAGCCGAGCTCATCAGACGGGCACGACCTCGACCTCGGCCGCGCCGATCGCAGCCACGTGATGGCTGCGGATCAAGCTGACGATCAAGACGATCCCCACCAGCATCAGCCCTGCGCCGGCGAGGAACGCGAGCTGGAACCCGTGCACGAGCGCCGCAGCATGCGTCGCCGCGCCGTGGTCACCGCTCGTCGCCGAAGCCGCGATCGACGCCAGAGCGGCGAGCCCAAGCGCGCCGCCGACTTGCTGCGAGGTGTTGAAGAGCCCGGAGGCGAGCCCCGCGTCCCCCTGATCGATCCCGGTCGTGGCGATCAGCGTCACGGGCACGAACGTCAACCCCATCCCGATCGACATCACGACGAGGCCGGGCAGCAGACCGGTGAGGTAGGAGCCGTGGACGGAGATCCGCGAAAGCAGGATCAGGCCGAGCGCGGCCATCGCGATCCCGATCACCGGCAGCGCCCGTGGCCCGATCGTCCGGATCAGCGACTGCGCCGCGCCGGCGCCGACGACGATCCCAACCGTCACCGGCACGAACGCAAATCCGGCCTTCAGCGGGCTGTAGCCGAGGATCTCCTGCACGTAGATCGAGGCGAAGTAGAACATCCCGAAGAGCCCCGACATGACGAAGAGCATCGCCGCGTTGGCACTCGTCAACGCGACATTGCGGAAGATCCCGAGCCGAATCAGCGGCGCCTTGGAGCGGCGCTCGATCGCGACGAACGCCGCGAGCAGGATGACGGCAACCGCGAAGAGCCCAAGGGTTCGACCGGACGTCCAGCCGTACTCCTGCGCCTTCACGATGTCGTAGACGAGGACCAGCAGCCCTGCCGTGACCGAGGTCGCGCCCGCGACATCGACCGTCTCCGGGCGAACCTCGGCCCGTGTGTTCGCGATGTAGCGAAGCCCAAGCGCGAAGGCGAGGATCCCGACGGGCAGGTTGACGAAGAAGACCCAGCGCCACGAGAGCTCATCCGTGAGCAGACCGCCAAGGATCAGCCCGACGGCGCCGCCACCAGCCGCGATCGCGCTCCAGATCCCGAGCGCCTTCGTGCGCTCACGGCCCTCGGAGAACGTGGTCATCACAATCGACAGCGCCGCGGGCGAGACGAGCGCGGCACCGAGACCTTGCAGCCCTCGACCTGCGATCAACAGCCCCGACGAGGTCGCGACGCCATTCAGCAGCGACGCGCCGGTGAAGACGGCGAGCCCGGCCAGGAAGAGGCGCTGCCGGCCGAAGAGATCCGAGGCGCGTCCACCGAGCAGCAGGAAGCCGCCGAAGAAGAGGGTGTAGATGTTCACGACCCACTGCAGGCCCGTGGGTGAGAAATGGAGCCCGTGCTGGATCGACGGCAGCGCGACGTTCACGATCGTCGCGTCGAGCACGACCATGAACTGCGCAACGCAGACCAGAACGAGGATGAACCAGCGATTTACAGGAGCGCTCACAAGCTGCCGTCCTTTCTAAACGAACTCAACAATCCGCTTAACGTAGCAGAAGCGAACTGAACGGTTCGGTTAGGGCCCTGGATCAGAATGGTGCTCGTCGTCCGGTTGCGCTCGGCGAGCACGAGCACCGACGCGGCACGAGCCGAGTCGTGCCACCGGGGCAGCCCCGTCCGGCTCGAAGTCCTCGAACGCCCTAGGAGGTTGCGACTGCAGCGAGACCGGCGGCGGCGCGAAGCACATCGGCCTTGTCGGTCTCTTCCCAGGGGAATCCTTCGTCCTCGCGGCCGAAGTGCCCGTAGGCGGCGGTCTTCACGTAGATCGGACGGCGCAGGTTCAGGTCGTTCAGGATCGCGCCCGGGCGGAGGTCGAAGTGCTCGTGGACGAGCGCGTCGATCGTGCTCGTCGGGACGTGCTCGGTCCCGAAGCACTCGACGAGTATCGACATCGGGTGCGCGACGCCGATCGCGTACGCAACCTGGATCTGGCACCGATCCGCGAGGCCCGCGGCGACGACGTTCTTCGCCACGTACCGCGCGGCATACGCCGCCGAGCGGTCGACCTTCGTCGGATCCTTGCCCGAGAAGGCGCCACCGCCGTGCGGTGCGGATCCTCCGTACGTGTCGACGATGATCTTGCGGCCGGTCAGACCGGCATCGCCCATCGGGCCGCCGATCACGAACTTGCCAGTGGGGTTCACGTAGACGAAATCCTTGTCTCCGAAGCGCTTCTCGTCGAAGAGATCCGCCGGCAGCGTCTGTGAGAGCACGTGCTCGATCAGGTCGGGCTTGATCCGTGACTGGCTGTCGACCCCGTCGCGGTGCTGGGTCGAGATCAGAACGCGCTCGATCTCGACGGGCCGCTGATGGCCGTGCTCGTCGAGCTCGTAGCGGACGGTCACCTGGGACTTGCCGTCGGGTCGCAGATAGGTCAGCTCGTCCGACTTGCGCACCTCCGCGAGCCGCTTCGTGATCCTGTGCGCGAGCATGATCGGCAGGGGCATCAGCTCCGGCGTCTCCGTCGTCGCATAGCCGAACATCAGGCCCTGGTCGCCGGCGCCGATCCGGTCGAGCGGATCTTCGTCACTCGCGTCCTGCTGCACCTCGAAGGCTGTGTCCACTCCCTGCGCGATGTCCGGCGACTGCTCGTCGAGCGTCACCATCACGGCGCAAGTCTCGGCGTCGAAGCCGAATTTCGCCCTCGTGTAGCCGATCTCGGCCACACGCGAGCGGACAAGGCGCGGGATGTCGACATAGGTCGAGGTCGAGATCTCCCCGGCGACGACGACAAGCCCCGTCGTGACGAGCGTCTCGCACGCGACCCGGCCCGTCGGATCGTCGGCGAGGACGGCGTCGAGAACCGAGTCTGAGATCTGGTCGGCGACCTTGTCGGGATGACCCTCGGTGACCGATTCGGAGGTGAACGAGAAAGATCTGGCGGACATTCAGGACAACCTTAGCGACTACTCGGTGGTCGGCCTCCGCCCCATCAATCCTTCGACGATCTGATGCAGCGGCGTCTGCCCAGAGATCACGGCCCAGACGCCTTCGGTGATCGGCATCTCGACACCATGGCGCTCCGCGAGCCCCGCCAGGACGGGAGCGGTCGTCAGCCCTTCGACGACCTGTCCGATCTCCGCTCTCGCCTCTTCTGCCGTTGCGCCGCGCGCGATCAGCTCGCCGGCGCGCCGGTTCCGACCCGTCTTGTGCCAGCAGGTGACGATCAGATCGCCCATTCCCGCCAGGCCGGCAAAGGTCTCGGGATCGGCGCCGAGCGCCTCGCCGAGCCGCGCCATCTCGACGAGACCTCGCGTGATCAAGGCCGCCTTCAGGTTGTCGCCGAGGCCGACGCCGTCGACCCCGCCGGCGGCGATCGCGATCACGTTCTTCGCGGCGGCGCACAGCTCGACTCCCAGCAGGTCGTCGTTCACATAGATCCGGAGGACGCTCGAGCTGAGCGACGTCTGCAGGTCACGTGCGAGCGCAGCGTCGTCGCTGGCGATCACTGCGAGGCCCGGCAGGCCGCAGGCGATCTCCTCGGCCATGTTCGGGCCCGAGAGCACTGCGACGGGACGGCCGGTGACGAGCGTCGAGAGGCGCTCGCCGGTCTCCGGCTCGAGGCCCTTCGTCAGGCTCAGGACAGGCGCGTCGCCCGGCAATTCGGCGGCGACGGAACGGAACGCGTGGCTCGGTACCGCCAGGACGACGAGGTCGGCCTCGTCAATCGGCGCCTCAGCAACTGTCGTCGCATCGATCCCCGCCAGGTCGACCTGCGTCAGGAAGCGCGGGTTGTGCCCGGTCTCGCGGATCGCCTGCGCATCCTCGGCGTGGTGTGTCGCCAGCGTGACGTCGTAGCCACGATCGGCGAGCAGGCGCGAGAAGCCCGTGCCCCATGACCCGCCACCGACGACGACTGCGGAGCCCATTTAGCGCGGGCGGAAGTCGATCGTGACCGGGACACCCTCCAGCTCGAACCGCTCCCGCAGCTCGTTCTCGACCCAGTAGCCGTATTCGCGCGAGACGAGGCTCGTGTCATTGACCGAGAACCGGAAGCGTGGCGGGCGCGTCTGCACCTGGGCGCCGTAGAGCAGGTTCAGCCGCTTGTTCCCGCGCGACGGCGGCTGGCGCTTCTCACGCAGCTCGCCGAGGAACCTGTTCAGCACCGGGGTCGAGATCCGTCCAGCGTGCTTGTCGTAGAGCTCGCCGACCTTGTCGAGCAGGCGAGCCACGCCGCGGCCGGTCGTTGCGGACGTGGTGATGAACCCGGGCCGCTGGCGCATGCGCCGCTGGAGCTCGGGCCTGACGTCTTCGATCGAGACGATCGACTTGTCCCACTTCGAGAGCACGATCAGCGTCGAGCACTGCGCTTTCCGAGCCACGTCCGCGGCAGCAAGATCGCCTTCGACGATCCCCTCGCTCGAGTCGATCAGGACGAGCGCCACGTCGGCGCGTTCCGCCGATTCGAGCGCGCGCAGCTCCGAGTAGTAGTCGATCCCCTGGCGCTGGCGCCGCTTGCGGCGGAGCCCAGCGGTGTCGATCAGGGTGAACTTCCGGTCGCCGTGCTCGATCAGCGTGTCGATCGAGTCGCGCGTCGTGCCGGGGATGTCGGAGACGATCGTCCGCTCAGCGCCGATCAGCGCGTTGTAGAGCGACGACTTGCCGACGTTTGGGCGGCCGAGGATCGCGACCCGGATCGCCTCGTCGCCAACCGTCCGGCGCGGCGGCCGCGCCGCGCTCTCGAGAAACTCCACCACCTGGTCGAGCAGGTCGCCCGTGTTGTGGCCGTGCAGGCTCGAGAGCGAGAAGGGCGTCCCGAGCCCGAGCCGGTTGAACTCGAGCGAGAGCGCCTCCTGCGACGGATCGTCGATCTTGTTCGCAACGAGCATCACCGGCTTGTGCGTGAGCCGCAGGATCTCGGCGAGCTCCTGGTCGCCAGGCGTGATTCCCTGGCGCGCGTCGACGAGGAAGAGCACCAGATCGGCCTCCTCGACCGCCTCCTGCGCGGAGGCGGCGATCGAGCGCGTGATCGAGTCCTTCGCAGCGATATCGATGCCGCCCGTGTCGATCAGCATGAATTGCTTGCCCGCCCACTCGCAGACGAGCTCTTTGCGGTCGCGGGTCGTCCCTTCGGTCTCGTGCACGACCGCGGCGCGCGACTCGGTGAGCCGGTTGATCAGCGTCGACTTGCCGACGTTCGGGAAGCCGACGATCGCAACCGTGCCGAGCAAGTCGACCGGAACCTTGACCTCTTCGTCGTCGGACCTCATAGCGGTGGGATCTCCCCCTTCGGACGGCCACGCTTGTGGACGTCGGCAAGCCAGTCGAAGAGCACGCGCAAGCGCCGTTCGATCTCGAGGCTGCCTTCTTTGTAGCCGCGACCTCCCTTCTGGAGGCCTTCGAAGCGGAACGGCTCCCCGACCGCGATCGAGCACGGCGCAAAGTTCCCGAGCTTCCAGAACTGCGTTCCGTAGATCCCGACCGGAATCACGGGCACGTCTTCCTGGATCGCGACCATCGCCGCTCCCGGCTGGGCCGTGCCCGGCACCCCGGTTTTCTGGCGCGTCCCCTCGACGAAGATGCCGAGCGCGCGGCCGTCGTGCGCCATCTCTCTCATCTTGCGCACGGCGTCGCGATCGGACTCGCCCCGGCGGACGGCGATGATCCCATGCCAGTCGATGAAGCGGCCGAGCCCCGGATAGTTCATCGTCTCGACCTTGGCGACGTAGTTCAGGTTGCGCGGCGAGAGCGAGCCGACGAGCGGGATGTCGATCCAGTGGAGATGGTTGATCGCGAGCACGCAGCCGCCAGACATCGGGATGCGGTCGAGCCCGTAGCCGCGTCCACGCGTCGCGGCGAGCACGATCGGCGAGAGCCAGACGCGCGAGCTGTTCCAGGCACGGTCGCCGTAGCTGGTCATTGCTGGACGAGCGAGCGGGCGCGCACGAGCGCCTCGATCCGCGCGACCACCTCGTCGATCTCCAGATTCGTCGTGTCGATCTCCTCGGCGTCGTCGGCGCGCTGCATCCGCTCGCGGTCGGAGTCGTCGCGCACGCGCATGTCCGTGACGAGCGCGTCGGCGCCGATCTCGGGCCGCTCCGACTGCCTGCGGGCGGCTCGCACGCTCGGGTCCGCGACGAGGTAGATCTTCACCTCGGCGGCCGGCGCGACGACGGTTCCGATATCGCGCCCTTCGATCACCGCGTTCCCCTGCAGCGCGAGCTCGCGCTGTCGCTCTCGCATGATCGAGCGCACCTCGGGATGCCCGGCGACGACCGAGACGACACGGTCGACGCGCGACTGCCGGATTGCCGAGGTGACGTCGGAGCCGTCGATGAAGACACGTCCGGCTTCGTCAAAGGTCACCGGGTTCTCGATCGCCAGGGCTCCGAGCGGGGCGCCGTCACCGAGCGGAAGCCCGCGCTGGAGCGCGAGCCACGTCAGGGCGCGGTACATCGCGCCGGTGTCGAGGTAGCGGAAGCCGAGCCGCCCCGCGAGCGTGCGCGCAACAGTGCTTTTGCCGGCCCCTGCCGGGCCGTCGATGGCGACGATCAACGCTGAATCACCGAGCCCAAGAGGTCGTAGAAGCCGGGGAAGCTTATAGCGACGCACTCAGCACCTTCGATCCGGACGCCCTCCATCGAGACGGCACCGGCGATCGCGCCGAGCATCGCGATCCGGTGATCGCCGGCCGCGTCGATCGTCCCGCCACGCGGCCGGGCGGGAACGCCGCGGATGATAAACCCGTCCGGAAGCTCCTTGATCCTGACGCCGATCGCTTTCATCGCCGCCGTGACGGTCTCGATCCGGTCGGTCTCCTTCGCGCGCAGCTCCTCGGCGCCCGTGACCTTCGTCCGCCCGTGCGCGAAGGCTCCGAGCAGCGCGATCAGCGGCAGCTCGTCGACCATGCTCGGCACCTCGGCGGCTTCGATCTTGGTCGCGACGAGTGGCTGCGAGACGATCTCGATATCCCCGACGAGCTCGCCCGCAACCCGGCGCTTGTTGTGGATCCCGATCCGCGCGCCCATCCGCTCGAGCACGTCGAGTAGCCCGGCCCGCCGCGGGTTCAGCATCACGTCGTGGACGGTCAATTGCGATCCGGGCAGCAGCGCTGCGGCAACGAGGAACGGCGCTGCCGAGGAGATGTCGCCAGGGACGAGCACCTCGGCGAGGCTCATCCGCTCAGGCGACTCGAGCGAGACGGAGGTCGGCCGCCGGGTCACCTTCACGCCGGCGGCTTCCAGCATCAGCTCGGTGTGATCGCGCACCGGAGTCGGCT